>JBJTRI010000015.1:0-3987 GCA_046076045.1 bacterium | reverse complement strand
GCGATCTGGGGCGAGAGGTGCGAGACCTCGTGCGAGTACGACTTCGCCTCGGCTTCGTCGCCACGCCACGTGCCCACCTGCTTGTCGTAATCGGCCTTGAGGGCGGGCGAGACGAACGGCGCCAGCGCGTGCAGGTCGCGGCGCAGCGAGACCGCCACCAGTTTGCGGGCCAGCCACGTGAACAGCAGCAGTCCACCCAGCGTGCGCACCATGAGGAACGGCACGTTGAGGAACGGGGCCTGGTGCGGGTCGGCCTTGCCGATCCACGGCAGGTACGTCCAGATGCCGGCGCCCAGCAGCACCACCATGGTGGCGATGCCGTACGGCAGGTAGGACGACAGCGACTCGCCGATGCGCATGATGGGACCACCCCACCGGCCATTGGCCAAGCGGATGGCCGCGGCCAGCACCACGCCGCCTTGGGCGATGCCCAGGAAGTACAGCGTGTTGATGGTCCAGCTGCCCCACGCCCGCAGCGGGTTGGTGACGATCAGGTAGGCGAACGCGGCCAGACCCACCGCCATGAGCGCCATGAAGACGCGGCGCTTCGCGGGATCGGGGGTGCCGGGCAGTCGGCCGGCGATGTCGCGGAGAGTGGCCTCGTGGCTCATCGCGGGCTGACCTTCTGCTGTTGGCGGATGTAGTGGACGATCGACCACGCGTCATGGGCCGAGAGCGCGCTGCCGTAGGACGGCATGATCGCGCCACCGTGACGCATGTACATGAAGAGGTAACCGTCGGTGCGACCGCGGGTGGCCTCGGCGAGCAGGTCGGGCGGCGGGATGAACTTGGCGGTCACCGGGCCGTCGCCCATCATGGTCTTGCCGTGACAGGTCCAGCAGATGGTGTGGTACAAGCTGTCCCCGCGCGCGACCATCGCGTCGGTCGCGGTCGGAGCGACCATGCGGGCGCCCGCGATGTCGTACGGCGCCGGGTCGAAGCGGTAGGTGTCCGCCCCGATCGTGGGCACGTTGAGCGAGTCGGGGGCTCCCCACGTGGAGCGCTGGGGGTCGATCGCGACCGTCTGACGCATGTCGCGGATCGGGTAGTACGACAGGTGCGTGAGCGACTTCTTCACGTCCTCGCAACCCTGCTGGAACGAGGCCGACCACAGCGCGAGCAGCGCCACGAACGCCACGGGCTTAACCATGGAGCTGCACCTCCTCCGCGCCCTGTCCCTTCATCATCTGCTCGACACGGTCGCGGGCGTCGGGGCCGCACGGCACCCAGATGCCGATGCGGTCCTCCTGGAAACGCACGTCGTACGGCGCGGTCGCGCGGATCTGCGGCAGACGGCCGAGCGCCAGCATGCCGAGCAGGTTCGCCAGACCGGCGAGCAGGATCATGCTCTCGTAACCGATGACCGTGAACGGCGGCAGGCTGAAGAGCTCCTTGCCACCGACCACGAGGGGCCACGAGGCGATCGAGTAGTAGCAGAGGGCGAAGCCACCGGTGGCGCCGAGCAGACCACCCGTGAAGGTGACCCAGCGAACGAGCGACGGGCCCTGCTCGAGGGCGTGCTCGATCTCGTGGTGCGGCACCGGCGAGAACACCTGCAGGTCCTTGTGACCCGCCTGCCGCAGCGCCTTCACGGCGTCCGCGGCGTCATCGACGTAGTAGAAGATGCCCATCACGCCGTGGAACTTGGGCGGCGGCGGCATCAGCAGGGCCATGACCTTGTCGATCATGCGTGGTCCCTCCGGCGCGGCATGGGCAGCGTCTCCTTGATCTCCGCGATCGAGAACGCCGGCAGCACCCGCACGAACACGAGGAAGAACATGAAGAACCAGGCGAACGAGCCGACGATGAGCAGCACCTCGGTGAGCGACATCTTGTAGTAGAACCAGTTCGCCGGATTGAACGAACGGGTGAGCGACGTGACGATGATCACGAAGCGCTCGAACCACATGCCCACGTTCACGAGGATGCAGAGGAAGAACATGATGGTCATGTTCCGGCGCACCGGCTTGAACCACAGGATGAGCGGGAAGATGACGTTGCACGAGAACATGGTCCAGAACGCCCACCAGTAGTGGCCGGTGGCGCGGAACCAGAACACGTCACGCTCGGCCTTGTTGGGGCCGTACCACGCCATGAAGAACTCGGTCAGGTACGAGTAGCCGACCATGCACGAGGTCAGCAGCACGAGCTTCGCGAGCTTCTCCATGTGGTCGAGCGTCACGATGTGCTCGAGCTTGAAGATCTTGCGGATCGGGATGAGCAGGTTGATCACCATGGCGACGCCCGAGAAGATCGCGCCGGCCACGAAGTAGGGTGCGAACAGCGTCGAGTGCCAGCCCGGCGTCTGGGCCATCGCGAAGTCCCACGACACGACCGAGTGCACCGAGAACACGAGCGGCGTGGCCAGGGCGGCGAAGAACAGGTAAGCGCCGTAGAAGTGCTTCCACTGCACGTTCGAGCCCGTCCAGCCGAACGAGAGCAGCGTGTAGATGAGTTTCATGACCGGGTGCTTCGCGCGGTCACGCACCGCCGCCACGTCGGGGATGAGGCCGACGAGGAAGAAGATGCTCGAGACGGTGAGGTACGTGTTGACGGCGAACACGTCCCACTCGAGCGGGGAGCGCACGTTGGTCCACAACTGGCGCTGGTTCGGGTACGGGAACAGCCAGTAGTCGAACCACGGACGGCCGGTGTGGATGGCCGGGAACATCGCGGCGGTGAGCACGCCGAACACGGTCATGGCCTCGGCGATGCGGTAGACTGCGCGCCGGAAGTGGGACCGGAACAGGAACAGCACGGCCGACACCAGCGTGCCGCAGTGCGCGATGCCGACCCAGAACACGAAGTTCGTGATGTCCACGGCCCACATGACGGGCCGCATGAAGCCCGACACGCCCCAGCCGTGCACGATCAGGTTGCGCACGGCTGCCAGCGCGAACGCCAGCACCGCGAGGTCGAAGAGGAATGCCGCCCACCACAGCTTGCCGGGAAGGCTGATCAGCTTCATGACGTCGTCGTTCAACGACGCCTGCGTGATCGGACGCTTCTCGGGATCGGCCGGGTCGTGTGCGGCCGCGTGCGTCGTGGTCTGGCTCACGCCGGGCCCCCGCTCATGGTGTCACGCGTCACCTTCTGGAGGTAGGTGACGCCGGGCTTGGTGTTGAGCTCCTGGAAGACCCAGTACTTGCGTTCGCCGAAGCTCTTGAGGTGGACCGCGCTCTCCGGGTCGGCGAGGTCACCGAAGGTGATCGCCTGGGCCGGGCAGGACTGGGCGCACGCGGTCTGGATCTCGCCGTCGCGCACCTCGCGGTTCTCGTCCTTGGCGTGCCCCTTGCCCTCGAGGATGCGCTGGACGCACATGGTGCACTTCTCCATGACGCCCTTGCTGCGCACCGTCACGTCGGGGTTGAGCTGCCAGTTCAGCGGCTCGGGGAACGCGAACGTCGTCTTCTCGGGCGCCGAGTACTCGAACCAGTTGAACGCTCGCACCTTGTAAGGGCAGTTGTTCGAGCAGTAGCGCGTGCCGACGCACCGGTTGTAGACCTGCGCGTTGAGGCCCTCGGGGTTGTGGTAGGTGGCGTACACGGGGCACACCATCTCGCACGGCGCGTCGCCGCAGTGCTGGCACATCATGGGCACGAAGCGGACGTCGCTCGCCCCCGGCGCCACACGCTCCTCGAAGCGGTCGATGCGGATCCACGCCATCTCGCGGCCGCGACGCATGAGGTCGGGCCCGACCACCGGGAGGTTGTTCTCGGCGTAGCACGCGACCACGCACGACCCGCAGCCGTTGCAGGCGTTGAGGTCGATCGCCATGGCCCAGCGATGCTTGGCGTTCTTGTACGACCCGACGTTGACCGGGTCGGACTTGGGATGACGCACCTTGAGCTCCGACTCGAACGCGGTGACCGCGTGTGCCGGCGGCGTCCAACCCTCGGGCCGCGCGAGCGGCTCGGTGAACTTGCCCGGGCGCGACATGCTCGGATGCTGCGTCTCGACGCCCTCGCCCGCCGGGTAGTGGCCCGG
>JBJTRI010000014.1:0-12592 GCA_046076045.1 bacterium | reverse complement strand
CCCGACCATGGCATCCTCGCCGAGGAGTCCGGTGCGCACGCCGCCGGCACCGGCGACGGGGCGCGCGTGCGCTGGATCTGCGACCCGCTCGACGGCACCACGAACTTCGCGCACAACTACCCGTTCTTCTGCGTCTCGGTTGGGGTCGAGGTGGACGGCGTGATGACCGCGGGTGCGATCCACGACCCGGTGCGCGGCGAGTCGTTCGCCGCCGCCGCGGGGCGCGGCGCGACTCGCAACGGCGAGCCGATCCACGTCAGCGCGATCGAGTCGATCGAGGACGCCCTGCTCGTCACCGGCTTCCCGTACGACGTGCGCGAGCATCCCGAACGCCACCTGCCGTTGTTCCACGACTTCCTCATGCGTGCGCAGGGCGTGCGACGCGACGGCTCCGCCGCGCTCAACCTGTGCTACCTCGCCATGGGCCGGTTCGACGGCATGTGGGAGGGCAACCTGTCGCCATGGGACATCGCGGCCGGCTCGCTCATCGTGCGTGAGGCCGGCGGCCTCATCACCGGTTACCGCGGCGAACCCCTGCGACTCGACGGCCGCCGGATCGTGGTCGCCAACCCCGCGCTGCACGCGCGCATGCTCGAGGTCGTGGCGGCCCACCCGGCCGCGCACTGAGCACCGGGGCATCCGCCCCGAAGGCGTGCCCGGCCGTTGGCACGCGACTCGCTGTGAAGGAGACGTGAGGCAGCGTCTCCCGGCTCGCGACCCGCCGTGAGGGACCCGGCTCGTGGGGTGGCGTTCGGCGTGCGAGGCCCTCGCACCCCGTCCGGCGTTGCCCGCGAGCGGGGTCTCATCCCGCTGCCCCGACGAACCGACGCCCCTGCCAGAACGGTACGGGGTTCACCCCCACCGAACCCGGTGTAGCGGGATGCACTCCCGTCGTGCACCGCGCCCGGTCCGAACCCGTCGTTCGGCAGGACGGCACGCTCTCCCCCGCGGAAGTACTGGGTCGAACCCCACACCGCTCCTAACATGGAAGGGCCGACTCTCCCTCTCTCTCCGAGACCACAGCCCGAATGACCTCTCCGTCCGGATCGTCCCCGCATCCGTGCCGGGGACATGACGCCACCGCGCCGATGCGATCCCTCGTGACCGCACTCGCCCCGGCCGCGCTCGTGTCCCGGGCCGCTCGCGTCCTCGCCGCACTGGCCATGATCGTGGCCGTGCCGACGCTGACGCGTGCCCAGACCGTGGTCTCGGGCTTCTATGCGACGAACGGGCAGATCGTCACGCAAGCGCTGCAGGACAGCACGCTCTACGTGGGCGGCAGCTTCACGCACATCGGGCCGGTGACGGGGGCCGGTGTCCCGGTGGACTCGACGACCGCGGTCGCGACGCCCAGCTTCCCCGTCGTCAACGGCATCGTGACCGTCGCGATCCCCAATGGCGCCAATGGCTGGTACGTCGGCGGACAGTTCACGACGATCGGTGGCGTGGCGCGTACGAACCTCGCGCAGGTCCTCGCCAACGGTACCGTCGCGGCCTGGAACCCGGGCGCGAACGGCGTGGTGCGCACGCTCGTGCTCTCGGGCACGACGCTCTACGTGGGCGGCGACTTCCTCACGCTCGGCGGTCAGGCGCGCAATCGCATCGGTTCGGTGAGCACCACGACCGGCGTGGCCACGGCATGGAACCCCAACTCGAACAGCTCGGTGCGCGCGATCGCCGTCGGCACGGCCGGCGTGTTCGTGGGCGGCCAGTTCACCACGATCGGCGGCGCGGTCCGCAATCGCCTCGCGCTGCTGAGCGCCACCACCGGCGCTGCGGTCGCGGGCTGGGATCCGAATGCGAACAACACCGTGCTCGCGCTCTCGCTCAACGAGGCCTCGGGCTTCGTCTATGCGGGCGGTCAGTTCACGTTCATGAACGGCGTGACGCGCAATCGCATCGCGCAGGTCGAGGTCGCGACCGGCCTGGTGACCGACTGGAACTCGGGCTCCGACAACACCGTGTTCGCGGTCGCCGCCACCCCCACGACGGTCTACGTGGGTGGCGCGTTCACGATCATCGGCAGCGCCAGCCGCAGCCGCATCGCCGCACTCAGCCCCACGACCGCGCTCGCGACCGCGTGGAACCCGGGCGCGAACAACACGGTCCAGACCCTCGCGCTGCGCGGCACGGTGCTCTACGCCGGCGGCGACTTCCTCAGCATCGGCGGGCAGAGCCGCAGTCGTGCGGCCGCGCTCAACACCACGACCGGGCTCGCGACGGCGTGGGACCCGGTCGCGTTCGGTTCGGTCGGCGTGATCGCCCCGGGCCCGCTCGGCAAGGTGTTCGTGGGCGGGTCGTTCAACGGCATCGGTGGCGTCCCGCGCGCGAACGCGGCCGCGTTCGACGTCCGCACAGGAGCCCCGACCGCCTGGGCCCCCGCCACCGACACCACGGTGCAGGCACTGCTCGTCACCCCGGACCGCGTCTACGTGGGCGGGCTCTTCACGCGCCTGAACGGTTCGCCCTCCGCCTCGCTGGCCGCGGTGAACCGCACGACGGGCGCGACACTGCCGTGGAGCACGTCGGTCACCGGCAGCGTGGCGGCACTCGCGCTGCAGGGCGACCAGGTCTTCGTGGGCGGACTCTTCACCGCGCTCGGTGGGCAGGCACGTGCGAACCTCGGCGCGGTGGATGTCACCACCGGCTTGGCGAAGCCGTGGTCCGCGGACGCGAGCGACCAGGTGTTCGCGCTGGAGTCCTCGAACGGTGTCGTGCGTGTAGGCGGCAACTTCCTCACGCTCGGCGGACTGTCGCGCCCCTACCTGGGCGCGCTCGACGCGACCACCGGCGCGGTCACCGCATGGGCCCCATCGCCCAGCGCGCAGGTTCGCGCCATCGCGACCGTCTGCGACCAGGTCTATCTCGGCGGCACGTTCACGAACATCGCGGGCACGCCCCGCAACCGCGTCGCCGCGGTGAGTGCCACGAGCGGCGCCCCGCTGGCGTGGAACCCCAACGCCAACGGTTCGGTGTTCGCCGTGGTCCCGCGCCCGGGCGCCATCTACCTCGGTGGCGTCATGACCACGGTGGGCGGTGTCGCGCGCAACCGTGTCGCCTCGGTCGATCCGGCCACGGGGGCCCTGAACGCGTGGAACCCGAACTCGAACGGCACCGTGCGCGCGCTCTCGGCCGATGCGGACCGCGTCTACATCGGCGGCCTGTTCTCGTCCGTCGCGGGACAGCCCACGGGTGGGCTGTCGGCGGTCACGAGCGATCCCGCCGCGACCTGCGCGACACTCACCCTCACGCCCGCCACGCTGCCGAACGCCACGCTCGGCTCGACCTACTCGCAGACCTTGAGCGTCATCGGCGGGACCGCCCCCTACTGCTGGACCTGGGTGTCGGGCACGCTTCCGAGCGGCCTCACGTTCGACCCCACCACAGGGACGATCGCGGGCACGCCCTCGAGTTCGGGCACGTCGGTCGTCACCGTGATGGCGCGCGACGCGCGAGGCTGTACCGGCACCACGACGTTCACGCTGCAGGTTGCCGCGCCGCGCACGCCGCAGGGCACGGTCGTCATGACCACGACGGGCCTCTGCCTGAACCCCGAGGTGGCGACGGTGAGCGTGCCGTTCACGCTCTCCCGCCTCGACACGCTGGCCGCGCGCCGTGTCGTCGTGTCGTTCGCGCTCGACACGACCCGCCTTGCGCTGGCCACGCCGGGCGACGTCGCGGCGAACTTCACGCTCGGCGACTGGGGCGCGTCGTTCACGAACCGCTCGCTGGTCGTGACCGAGCTCGGGGCCGGCCGCTACTCGGTCGACGTCTCGCTCGGCACCGGGGCCTGCGGCGTGCGCGACAGCGGCCGTCTGTTCGAGGTCGCACTGGGCGCCCGCGCGACGACGGGCAACGGCTCGCTGGCGCTCGTGTCGGCGACCGCGGAGGGCTGCAGCGGGATCTCCGGGGATCTCCTCAAGGGCGCCGACGGCTCCATCCTCGTGCCGGGCAACACGGTCACGATCGCGCCCTCGACGCTCGCCCAGGCGGTCGCGGGCGAGCCCTACTCGACCACCTTCTCGGCACTCGGCGCGACGTCGCCCGTCACGTGGTCGCTCGCCTCGGGCGCGCTGCCGCCCGGGCTCACGCTCTCCGGCACGGGCGTGCTCTCCGGCACGCCCACGCTCGGTGGCACGTTCGGCTTCGCGGTGCGCGCGACCGAGCCCGCGGGCTGCCGCACGACGCGTAGCCTCACGCTCGAGGTGGTGTGCCCCGCGATTTCGCTCACGCCCGCCTACCTGCCCGACGGTGCGGTCGGCACCCCGTACTCGATGACGCTCCGCACGAGTGGTGGGGTCGCGCCGTTCGCGTTCGCGGTGACCTCGGGCGACCTGCCCGCGGGCCTCGTGCTCGCCCCCAACGGCACACTCTCGGGCACGCCGACCTCGGCAGGCACCGCGATCCTCACCGTGACGGTGACCGATGCGAACGGCTGCACGGGCTCCATCGACCACCTCGTGGACATCTACCCGACCATGCCCCCCTCGACGATCCAGGCGTCGGCCGGTGGGCGCTCCCTCTCGAGTGCGCGCTCGGTCGTCTCGGTGCCCATCACCTACACGCGCGGCGAGAGCGACAGCGTCCGCATGGTCTCGGTCTCGTTCCAGACCGACCCCACCTGCCTGAGCCTCGCGGGCCCGACCGGCAGTGCGTTCCGTCTGGGCGACTGGGCACCCGATGGCAGCGACCCGCTGCTGCAGGTGACCGCCGATGGCAACGGCGCGTGGACGGTGGACATCGTGCTCCTGAACGGTGCCTGCGGCCTCACCACCGGTGGCACGCTGTTCACGGTCGACCTCGTGTCGGCCGGCCCCGAAGGCTCCGTGCCCTTCACCGTCACGCGCGTGAAGGCCCGCGACTGCTCGAACCAGCCCATCCCGGTGCGCAGCGGTCTCACGGACTCGTTGCGTGTCCAGTTCACCGACCTCCTCCTGCAGCCCGCCACGCTGCCGGGTGCCGTGGCTGGTAGCGCGTACGCCGAGACGCTCGTCGTCACGAACGGCATCGCGCCGGTCGCCTTCCGCGTCGCCTCGGGCGCGCTGCCCACGGGTCTCACGCTGACCTCGGGTGGGTTGCTCTCGGGCACGCCCACCACGCCGGGCACGTACGGGTTCACCATCTCGGCCGCCGACGCCGACAGCATCCCCGGTCAGCGCGCCTTTCAGGTCGCGGTCGTCCCTGGTGCCCCGAGCTCGCTCGGGTTCGCGACGCAGCCGAGCATGGTCACGGCCGGCCAGCCCATCCTGCCCGCGGTGCGCGTGAGCGTGCAGGACGCACTCGGCAATCCCATCCCCGGCACGACGGTGGTGCTCAACAGCATCGGTCCCGGCACGCTCCTCGGCACGACGTCGGTGTCGACCGACACCCTCGGCATCGCGGCGTTCAACTCGCTGCGCATCGAGGTGAGCGGTGCGCACTCGCTCGAGGCCGTGGTGGGCGCACTCAGCGCGACGAGCGACACGTTCCGCGTCCAGCCGGCGCTGCCCACCACGCTCACCTTCACCACCGAGCCCTCGTCCGCCCTCGCGGGCGTGGCGATCGCACCGGCGGTCACGGTGCGTGCCGCCGACGCGTTCGGCAATCCGGTCCCCGGCCTCGCGGTCACGCTCGTGGCGAATGGCCCCGGCGCACTCACCACCGCAACCGCGGCCACCACCGACTCGCTCGGCACCGCCACGTTCAGCGCCCTCACGCTCCAGACGAGCGGCTCGTACACGCTCGCCGCCACCGCGGGTGCGCTCTCCGCCACGAGCTCCGCGTTCACGGTCTCGCCGGCCGCGGCCACCGCGCTGGCGTTCGTCGCCCAGCCCAGCAACACCGTCGCGGGTGTGGCAGTCGCACCCGCCGTCACCGTGCGCGCCACCGACGCGCTCGGCAATCGCGTCCGCAACGTGAGCGTCACCCTGACCGCCACCGGCCCCGGCGCGCTCACCACCGCGGCCGCGGCCACCACCGACTCGCTCGGTGTCGCCTCGTTCAGCGCCCTCACGCTCCAGACGAGCGGCTCCTACACGCTCGCTGCCGCCTCGGGTGCGCTCTCTGCCACCAGCTCGTCGTTCACCGTTTCGCCCGCAGCCGCCTCCGCGCTCGCGTTCGTCACCCAGCCCACCAACTCGGTCGCCGGCGCCACGATCGCACCGGCGGTCACCGTGCGCGCGAGCGACGCGTTCGGCAACGCCGTCAGCGGCGTCGGGGTCACGCTGACCGCCAGCGGCCCCGGCGCGCTCACCGGCGGGGCTGCGGTCTCCACCAACACCTCGGGCGTCGCCTCGTTCGGCGCACTGTCGCTGGGCGTCAGCGGCTCCTACACGCTCACCGCCGCCTCGGGTGCGCTCTCGGCCACCAGCTCCGTGTTCACCATCTCCCCCGCGGCCGCCTCCGCGCTCGCGTTCGTCGCCCAGCCCGCGAACGCGGTCGCGGGTGTCGCGATCGCCCCCGCCGTCTCGGTGCGCGCCACCGACGCGCTCGGCAACGCCGTGCCCGGGGTGGCCGTCGAGTTGGCCCTGAGCGGCACCAGTGGCATCGCCCTCGCCACGAACGACGACGGTGCTGTGCTGGACGAGGTGCGCGAGGTCGGCACTCCCGTCGCGGCCGTCGGCTCGCTCTCGGGCCAGGGCCCCATCGCCACCGATGCGGCCGGGCTCGCCACGTTCCCGGGCTTCACGCTCACGACCTCCGGCTCCTATCGCGTCGTGGCCCGCAGCGGCCTGCTCACGAGCGCGGCGAGCACCGCATTCACGATCTCGCCCGCGGCGCCCGAGTCGCTGCGCTTCGTGGTGCAGCCGTCGGCTGCACTCGCGGGGACCACGATCGCGCCGGCCGTCGTGGTGCGAGTCGGGGACCGCTACGGCAACCCGGTGCCGGGCGCGAGCGTCGCGCTGGCCCTCGTGGGCACCGGCACACTCTCGGGTGCGGGCAGTGTGGCGACCGACGCGTCGGGGCTGGCCGCGTTCCCCGCGTTGTCGGTGGACCGCGCGGGCGAGAAGCGGCTCAGCGCCACGCACGGTGCGCTCGCCGTGGTCGCCAGCGACCCGTTCGCGATCGGCTGCACCACGGTCACGCTGGGCCCCGGCTCGCTGCGCTTCGCCACGGCCGGACTCGTCTACGCGGACACGCTGCGCGCGAGCGGTGCCACCGCGCCGCACACCTTCGCGGTGACGAGCGGCGCGCTACCCGCCGGACTCACGCTCTCCACCGGCGGCGTGCTCGCAGGCACGCCCACCACCCCCGGGGCGAACGCGTTCGTCGTCACGGCCACGTCGCTCGACGGCTGCGCGGGCACGCGCAGCTACGCCTTCCCCGTGCTCGGCCGACCGGATGCGGTCGCCGACCTGGTCGCGACCCGAGTCGCGACCGCGAACGACAGCGACGGCACGGTCGCGATCCGCATCGCGTTCACGCGCTCGGTGCACGCGACGAGCGTCGAGGTGTACCGCGCCCCGTTCGGCGGCTACCCGCGCTACGACGATGGCGGCGGTGCCGCTCCCGGCACGCCGTCCTACCCGCCGGCCGCCCCGTGGGTGCGCACCGCGGTGGACACCAGCGGTGGCACCGACGAGACGCCGGTGCGCGACGCCTACTCGTACGTGGTGTTCCAGCGCAACGCCGCGGGCGTGGTCTCGACGGTCTCCAACGTCACCGCACCGCTGCCCAACTACCGTCTCGGCGACTTCGTGGACGCGTCGTTCGGGCTCACCGGCGACAACCTCGTGGATGGCTCCGACCTGCAGGCACTGGCGAGCGTGTACGGCCTCACCGGCACGGCGATCGCCGACGCCGGCGCCGAGACGTTCGACGTCGGCCCCACGATGGACGGCACACTCGCCACTCGCCCCGCCACCGACGGTCGCATCGGCATCGACGACCTCATGGCCGTGGCTGTGTCGTGGACGGGCGGTGCGGTGCCCCCGCTCTCGCCGCGCGCCACGAGTGGGCCCGAACGACTCGCGCTCGGCCTGCTGACCGTCGTCCCGGGCCAGACGCTCGCCGCCACCGTCCACTTCCAGGCGTCCGGCCACCTGCAGGGCGCGAGCGTGCGCTTGGCGTGGAACCCCGGCGTGGTCGAGCCCGTCTCGCTCGCGGCGACGCCATGGCTCACCGGCCAGGGCGGCATCGCGCTCTCGCCCGAGCCGGGGGTGCTCGACGTGGCGGTGATGGGTGCGCGCGAGGCGGGCCTGTTCGGCATGGGCACGCTCGGCACGATCACGTTCCGCATCATCGGCCCCGGCGACGCCAACATCCGCATCGCCGCGGCCGAGGGACGCGACGTGGCCTGCCAGCCGTTCCCGATCGAGTTCCAGGGCACCACGGGTGTCGACGAGGACGCCCCGGCTCGCACGCTACTGTTCGCGCCGTCCCCGAACCCGGTGCGCGGCCCGGCCACGATGTCGTTCGCGCTCTCGCAGCCGGGGCGCGTGGACCTGTCGGTGTACTCGGTGGACGGCCGACTCGTGCGCACGCTCGCCGAGGGCCAGTACCGCGCCGGCACCTACCGCATCACGTGGGCGGGCGACGATCGCGAGAACCGCCGTGTGGCTCCGGGTGTGTACTTCGCCCAGCTCTCGACGAACGGCAAGCGCTACACCACGCGGGTGGTCGTGCTGCAGTAGGACCACGGGGCGGACGGGCCGTGGGGCCGCGTCCGCACACTCCCGTCGGGTCGAAGGGTCAGGCGACGGCGCGACGCGGCGGCGCCTGCGCGAGACGGGCGCGGATGCGCGCGATGAGATCGCGCATCTCGTACGGCTTGGTGTGCACCTCGTCCGCGCCGACGTCGAGCGCCAGCTGCCGATCGGTGGCCCCCGAGCGAGCGCTCAGGATGAGGACCGGGATGTGGCGGTAGCGCTCGTCGAACTTGAGCGCCCGGCAGACCTTGTAGCCGTCCATGCGCGGCAGCATGAGGTCGAGCACCATCAGGTCGGGCACCGCCTGACGCGCGAGCGCGAGCGCCTGCTCGCCGTCGCTCGCCTCGAGCACGTCGAAGCCCTCGGCCTCGAGGCCGAACTTGAGGACGGTGAGCAGATCGGGCTCATCGTCCACGATGAGGATGCGGGGCTTGACCGCGGACATCCTGTCCCTCGGGAGCGGTGGTGGGGGGAGAGATGGCGACGGGCGGGTTATCGGCAGGCCGGGCGCGAGACCTGAGAAGTCACTTGAGGGCGCCACCGAGCGCGCTGCCCGACAAAGGTTTATGCGTTTCCATGAAGGTGACTTCGAGTCCACCACTCAGTCGCGCACGAACCCCACCGAGCGACGCACCTCCCCGCCCCCGACGACGTCGCGCACGGTGACCTCGAGCCGGTAGCGGCCCGCGGGCAGCCCCTGCACCGGGACGCTCACGTACTGACGCCGCACGGTGCCGCGCACGGCGTCCTGGCGGGTGATGCCCAGTTCGGCCCCCTCGCGCCGGGGCGAGAGCAGGCGCTGGATCCAGATCCGGCCATCGCGATCGGCCGAGCGCACGGCGGTCTCGTACTCGAACCGCCCCAGCCCGTCGGCCCCGGGCTCGAGGTGGTAGGCCTCGAAGTAGGCCACGAGGGGCTCGCCCGCCGACACGATGCCGGCCGGGTCGGCATCGAGGCGCACGGCCTCCTCCCCGGCGAGCGGCGTCCCGCACGTCAGCACGAGGTCGCTCACCGAGAGCATCCCGTCCGGCGCGATCAGCTCCACCACCTCGCGCGCCAGACCGCGCCGCCCCTCCCCGCGCACGCTCGCGCCGACGAGATAGCGCCCCGGGGGCAGTGCGCGGTCGAACGTGGCGACGCGCCGACCGCCCGCATCGCAGGCCGACGCCGACGACTCGACGCGCTCGCGCACGATCTCGGTGAACGCGCTGTCGAGCACCACGAAGTCGGCAGCCCACCGGTCGGCGGGCGTGCCCGGGAACGAGACCGCCGCGAACAGCCGGCTGCGACCGTCGGCGGCCTCGAAGCGCGCGGTGCCGGTGCGCACGTCGAGGGAGCGCGTGCCCGGCGGCAGCATGGGGAACAACGCGCGCGCCTCGCGTCCGGCCAGCAGCCCCGAGGCGGCGACCGAGTCCGGGTCGGGTCGCGGGTCGAGGTCCTCGTCGAGCGAGACCGGCAGCTCGTAGGCGCCCGACAGCATGCGGTCGTGCATCGTCACGCTCATGCCGAGCGCGCGGTACTCCCAGACCAGCACGTTCAACGGGAACTGCACGCGGCTGCCCGCCACACCGCGCGGGGCCATGGAGTACATGGGGGTGCCGATCGGGTTGTAGGCCACGCTGTCGGGCGGGCCGTAGCGCACGTAGACCTCACCGCGCTCGTCCCACACCCGGCGGCGCGCGTCGAACCACAGGAAGTAGGCCTGCGTGACGCGCGCCCAGTACTCCAGCCGCGCCTCGTTCTCGGGCGTGACGAGGTCCGGGTCGAGGTCGCGCCAGAACCGGCGCTCGAACTCGACCCGTTCGGCCGGCGGCAGTCGGTTGAGCAGGGCGGTGTCCCGTTCGGTCGCGAGCGGCGCGATGTCGTCGTACATCGTGCGCACGCTGCGCCGCACGCGCGCGAGCGCGACGCGGAACAGACTGTCGGCCCCGCGCACGTCGCCGGTGCGCCAGCGTGCGCTGGCGGTGGCGAGCTGGGACTCGGCGGAGGCCCGCCCCACGGCGAGCGCCCGCTCCGCGGCCGCGAGCGCGGGCCGCGTCTGCCCCAGCTCGATGCGCAGCACCGAGAGCTGGATCCATGCCTCGACCCGCTCGGGGGCGAGCGTGGCCACCGCCTCGAAGTGCCCCGCCGCACGCTCGAGCGACACCCGCTCCTGGAACTTCAGCCAATCGAGCCGCCACGCCAACGCCAGCCCGAAGCGCGCCGCCGGGTCGCTGGGGGCGAGCGCCAGCGCGCGCTCGAAGCGCAGCCGCGACTGGCGCTCGAACCCCGCCTGCTCGTAGGCGCGCGCGAGCAGCAGTTGCAGGTCCACGCGCTCGGGCGCGATCTCGAGCGCATGCTCGAGGTCGCGGATCGCCATGCGGCGCGACTCGATGGTCCGCTCGCGCAGCCAGCGCTCGGCGCTCTCGCCCAGCGCGCTCGCACGCTCGTCGGGGGTCGCGGCGTGCACCGCGGTCGCCAGCGCCCACGCGAGCGCGAGCCCGGTGAAGCCGCGGCCCCCGACGCCACGGACGAACGACCTCAGGGGGCACATGGGGGGATCAGCGCGCGGCGTCCGGCCGGGACGCGGTCCCCTCGCCGATCGTGACGAGGGCATCGGCGGGCCGACCACAGGCCGGGGCCCCGGCCTCGGCCGAGGGGCAACCCTCGCAGCCCGCGCCCTCCGCGCGGCGGCGCAGGGCGCGCCGCACGAGCCACGCGGCCGCGACGAGCGCGACCAGCGCGGCGACGGCGTCCTGTGCGCCGAGCCCGCTCACGTCCCGAGCCCCAGCGCGCGACCGACCTGGAACACCACGAACGAGGCGAGCCAGGCCAGCGAGTTCATGAGCACGAGCATGAGGAGGGGCCAGCGCCACGACTCGGTCTCGCGGCGCACCACCGCCACCGTGGACATGCACTGGCAGGCGAGCACGAAGAACACCATGAGGCTCACACCGATGAGCGGCGAGTAGGCGCGCTCGCCGGTACGCGGGTCCACCGTGGTGCGCAACTGCTCGCGCAGCGAGGCGGACCCCTCGTCGGCGCCGCCGAGGTGGAACACGGTCGCCATGGTGCTCACCATGACCTCGCGCGCGGCCAACGAGGTGATGAGCCCGATCCCGATGCGCCAGTCGAACCCGAGCGGTGCGATGACCGGCTCGATCGCGCGCCCGACGCGTCCCGCCCACGAGTGCTCGAGACGCACCGCGGCGAGGTCGCGCTCGGCCTCGACCACCCGGGTCGAGTCTTGGGCCGCGACGGCCGCCGCGAGCCGGGCCTCGACCGGGGCCGAGGCGGGCGTGTGGCGCGGGTACGACCCGAGGAACCACAGGCAGATGGAGGTGGCGAGGATGACGGTGCCGGCCTTGCGCACGAACAGCAGCGAGCGGTCGCGCACCCCGGGCAGGATGGTGCGCCACGACGGGGCGCGGTAGGACGGCAACTCCATCACGTACAGCGGTCGCCCGCCCTGCAGCACCGTGCGCTTGAGCACCGCGGCCACGCCGATCGCGACCAGCACCCCGAGCAGGTACATGGAGAACAGCGTGATGCCGGGCAGCGTGAACGGCCCCACCCAGACGTCGGGCACGAAGGCACCGATGAGGAGCGCGTAGACGGGCAGGCGCGCGCTGCACGACATGAGGGGCAGCGCGAGCATCGTGACCAGGCGATCGCGGCGGCTCTCGATCGTGCGCGTCGCCATGATCGCAGGCACCGCGCAGGCGAAGCCCGACAAGAGCGGCACGAACGCGCGGCCGTGGAGGCCCACGCCCCGCATCACGCGGTCGATCACGAACGCGACGCGCGCGAGGTAGCCCGAGTCCTCGAGCAGGACGATGAAGAGCGAGAGCAGCGCGATCTGCGGCACGAACACGACGACGTTGCCCACGCCCGCGATCACGCCCGACACGAGCAAATCGCGCAGCGGCCCCGCGGGCAGCGCGCCGACGACGGCCCCCTTCGCGAGCTCGATCGCGGCCTCGATC
>JBJTRI010000013.1:0-62174 GCA_046076045.1 bacterium | reverse complement strand
CACGGTCCATGGGGTCGGCGCGGTCGACCAACGGCTGCCCCGTGACGTCGCCCGTGACCCCGAGGAACCGCCGCCCGGCCGGATTGATGGCGGCGATCGCCCCACTCGCATCGAGACGCACGATGGCGAGCGGGGAGTCCTGCCAGATGTCCTGATAGCCCTCGGCCGGGCTCGACTCGGGTCGCTGGGGATCCATGGCTGGGGATGTGCGGATGGGGAAGGAGGATGCGCGATCCGGCGTTCGACCGCGCATCATGGATGGGGTCGCACGGCCCAGGCCGCCGCAACCGGCGCGCAGTATAGCCGACATGGGCGCTCGTGCGGCCACGCGCTGAGCGCCCGTTGCAGTGCTCGCCCGCCTCTCGACAGGACCGCGGGGACGACAGGATAGCGCGTTCTCGCATCCTCGCGACATGCGGAACCTTGGACCACACGGTCATCGGCATGCCACGCCCGGCGGGCGCTCCCCCGTGCGCGGCCGAGGACCGACCCGGGGCGATGCGGGTCGGAAAGCACTGCTTCCAAGGTCGGCGATGGACTATCCTGCGGCGGTCCATGCAAGGCCCTCGTGACGATGGAACACCCCCACCCAAGCCCCGAGAGGTGCCCTCGATGAACCCCGTTCGAATGCCCTTTCCCCGGATGTCCGTGCTTGCGCTCGTGCTGTTCGCACTCGTGGTTCCCGAGCGGGGCGAGGCTCAATCGACTCCCTACGGAGCCCGGATCCCGTTCACCGGCGGCATCCAGGCGAACGCCGTCGCGGTGGCCGACCTCGATGCTGACGGCGGCCTCGACCTGGTGATCGCGAATACGGGCCTGAACGTGATCTCCGTCCTACTCTCGGACGGCGGCGCGAAGTACGCGGCGCGAGTCGAGTACGCGACCGGTGCCGGTCCGCTCGCGATCGCGATCGGGGACGTGAACGCCGACGGTCATCTCGACATCGTCACCGCGAACAGCAATGCCGGATCGGCCTCGGTGCTACCGGGGGATGGCTCCGGATTGTTCGGGCCTCGCACCGATTACGGGGTCGGGACCTTCCCCGGGGCGGTCGCACTCGGCGACCTCGACGGCGACGGCGACCTCGACATCGCGGTCGGGAATGGCAGCTCCGGTTCGGTCTCGGTCCTGCTCAACTCCGGACAGGGAGGGTTCGGTGCCCGCACCGACTTCGCGACCGCCTCGGCCGCGTATGGCGTTGCACTGGGGGATCTCAACAACGACGGTCGCCTCGACATGGTCGTGACGCTGGCAGCCGGGGAGATGAGTGTGATGATCGGGAACGGGAAGGGGGAGTTCCCGACCTCGACCACGTACGCGGTCGGATCGTTCCCGGAGACGGTGGCCCTCGGTGACCTGAACGGGGATCGGCGGCTCGACATCGTCGTGGCGAACTCCGGCACCAGCACCGTCTCGGTCTTCCTAGGCAACGCCAGTACAGGGCTCGGAGCGCGGACCGACTACGTCTGCGGCTCGCTCCCCTACTCGCTCGCGCTCGGCGACGTCACCGGTGACGGTCGCCTCGACATCGTCACCGCCAACAGCAGTGCGATCCAGTTGGCGGTGCTGCCGGGCACCGGGAGCGGGACCTTCACCGCGGCGGTGCCCTCCCCCTCGTTGGACACCAATCCCAACTCGGTCGCCCTCGCCGATTTGAACGACGACGGCAGACTCGACTTCGTCGTGACCCTCGACGTCCTCGCGAACCACAACATCCTGCTCGGTGCCGGTGCGGACTTCGGCCCTGCGACCACGTTCACCGTCGGCGGCAGCCCGATGGGAGTCGTGGTTGCGGACCTGAACGGGGACGCCCGGCTGGACCTCGTCACAACGAACAACAGCGCCTCCACGGCCTCGGTGCTGCTCGCCAACACGAGCGGCGGTTACGCACCTCGCGTGGACTACGCGACCGGCGTGGCCCCGCGCTCCGTGGCACTGGCCGACGTGAACAACGATGGCCGCAACGACCTCATCACCGCGAACTCGGTCTCGACCGTGGCCGGTTCGGCTTCGGTACTGCTCGGGACCACGACCGGCACCTTCGGGCTCAAGACCGACTTCGTCACGGGAGCCGGCTCGCGAGGGCTCGCCGTGGGCGACGTGAACAACGACGGTCGTCGCGACATCGTCACGACGAACTTCAACGGCAACTCGGTCTCCGTGCTGCTCGGCACCGGCACGGGTGGCTTCGGGGCCAAGACCGACTTCGCCACCCCGGCCTCTCCCTGGGGAGTCGCTCTCGGCGACCTCAACGGCGATGGCCGACTGGACATCGTCACGGCCAACCACGGTGGCGGCACCGGCACCAACGTTTCGATCCTGTTGGGGACCGGCACCGGCAGCTTCGGCGCCGCGACCAACTACCTGGTCGGGACCGCGCCCATGTCCGTGGCGCTCGCCGACCTCAATGGGGACACGCGACTCGACCTCGTCGTCGCGAACAGCGTCAGCAACAACGTGTCGGTCCTGTTCGGTACGGGCACGGGTTCGGTCGGTTCCGCGGTCAATTACGCCACGGGCTCCGGCCCGCGCACGGTCGTCGTCGCCGACGTGAACGCGGACGGTCGTTTCGACGTCCTGACGACGAACGAGTCCGACAACACGGTCTCGGTGCTCCTCGGCAACGGCGCGAGCGGCTTCAACAGTCTCGCCCCGCGCGTGGACTTGCCGACGCCGCAGGCGCCATGGGGACTCGCGGCCACGGACCTGAACGGGGACGGTCGCGCGGACGCCATCACCACCAACACCTTCGATGCCACGGCCGCGGTGCTCATGGCCAAGAACCCGTCGCGCGTATCGTTCACGACGAACCCCACGATCCCCCTGCCCGGGACGAACTACACGCTACGGGCCGAGGTGGACACGAAGTTCGCGGCGAGCGGCACGCCCACGGGCACGGTCCGTTTCTACGACCGCAGTTCGCTCATCGCGAGCGTGCCCGTGGTGGGCGGAATCGCATCCTTCACGACGAGCAACATCCCGTTGGCGGGGCACACCCTCACGGCCACGTACACGGGCGACACCCGACACACCGCGTCGTCGGGCAGCCTCACGATGCCGTCGTCGCTCGCGCCGCGGATCGTCCGCATCGGGGACGTGCCGAACGACCAGGGCGGACGTGTGACCGTGCAGTGGTACGCGAGCCCGCTCGACCGCACCCCGGGCAATCCCGTCTATCAGTACAACATCTGGCGTCAGGTCCCCGGCTCGTTCGCCACGAGCCGGCTGCAGCAAGGCGAGTACCGCGTGGGCGGGATTCGCGAAGCGATGCTCGATCGCCGCGTGCTGCGCACGACCGCGCTGGGCTCGCAGGTGTTCTTCTGGGAGTTCCTGGCGACCACCGTTCCCCGAGGCTTCACGGGATACAGCTACCTCGCGTCCACCGCCGCGGACTCCACCGGTGGCTCGAACCCGCGCACGGCGTTCATGGTCGAGGCCATGGACTACAACCTCTCCGGCTGGTCCTCGGAACCCGACTCGGGCTACTCGGTGGACAACCTGCCGCCGGCGACACCCACCCCGTTCGCGGCGAGCTACGTCGCGGGCGCGACGACGCTCAGCTGGGGTCGCAACCGCGAGGCCGACCTCGCGGGCTACCGTCTGTACCGAGGCGCCTCGGCCGGCTTCACCCCGTCCGAAGCGAACCGCATCGCCGCCCCTTCCGACACCACGTTCGCCGATGCGGGCCCGGCCGGTTCGTACTACAAGCTCTCCGCCATGGACTCCCACGGCAACGAGAGCCCGTACGCGCTCGTCACGCCGGGCGGCACCACCGACGTGGACGGCACGATCGCACCCGAGCGCACGTTCCTCGACGCACCGAACCCGAACCCCGTGCGTGCACTGGCCTCGATCGCATTCGGGCTGCCCACGGCGGCATCGGTCTCGCTGGGCGTGTATGACGTCAACGGCCGACAGGTGCGCATGCTCGTCGAGGGCGCGCGCGAGGCCGGTCGCCACACGGTGGCCTGGGACCTGCGCGACGATGCGGGGCGATCGGTCCCTGGCGGGATGTACTTCGCACGCCTGCGCACCGGTGACCGCACGTGGACGCAGCGCTTCGCCGTGGTGAGGTGACCACCGCGCTCCGCCATCGCATGAACCTGCGACAGGACATCGCCCCCGGCTCGCGATCGCGCACCGGGGGCGGTGTCGTCATGGGCTAGCGCGCGACGACGACCTTCACGCGCTGGCTCGCGCCCTCGGGACCGTCCACCGCGAGAACGTAGAGGCCAGCGCTCACCGGCACGCCGCCCTCGTCGAGACCGTCCCAACGCTCCGACTGCGCGCCGGCCGCCGACCACCCGTCGCGGACCACACGCACCAGACGGCCGGCCGGGTCCAGCACGCGCACGCGCGCCATCCCGGCGCGCGGCAACTGGAACCGCACCATCGTGGAGCCGCGGACCGGGTTGGGCGACAGCGTGAGCCCCAGACAGTCGCGACCGTTCGCACGTTCGCCGCAGGGGCACGGCACGCCCGCACCACCGCAATCCCCCACGTCCGCCGTCGGCGTGGCGAACGCGTCGCGATAGAACGCCCAGTTGCCCGACCCCAACGCCTGCATGAGCGGGAGCGTCTCGTGGCCGATGCCCGCAGGCGTGGTCCAGTCGTGCACGATCCCGAGCAGCGACAGCTGCTGGTGGAGGTCCTGACCCTGCGCGAGCAGGCAGTCGGCCGTGCCCGTGACCATGCGCAACCGGATGCGGCTCGAGACGATCCCGCCGACGTTCTGCGTGGCCAGCGTCCACGGCGTGTTGGCGAGGTAGTACGACGAATCGCTCCCCCACACGCTCTGGTAGATCTGCTCGCGCAACTGGATGGGCGCGCCACTGCACGTGGGCTCGTCCATGAAGTCGAGCATCACCGGCCCCGCGCCCAACAACGAGCCCGCCACGAACAGGTTCGGGTACTTGAACGCGAACCGGCCTGCGCCCTGCCCGCCCATACTGAAGCCCTCGACGATGCGCCCCTCGCGCACGGGCCGCGTGCGCATGCGCGCGTCCACCTCGGGGATGAGTTCGTGGATCACCACCGTCTCCATGGGGACGGTGCCGTCCTTGGAGTCGCACCACATGCCGTACGGCATGCCGTTGGGGAACACCAGCAGCATGGGCGGGATGAGGCCCTGCGACATGGCGGTGCTGAACCAGTTCGTGAGCTGCGCGATGCCGTTGGTGACCGAGTCCGAGCCGTGCAGCCAGTAGAGCACCGGGAAGCGCCGCGCCGGCTGCGTGTCGTACACCGGCGGCGTCCACACGTGGTAGCTCACCGTGGCGCCCGCGGCAGCACTGTAGAAGGTGCGGTACTCGAGCCGCGGCACGCTCACGGGCGCGGTGGTCCACTGGGCCAGAGCGGGCGTCGTCGGGAGCGTCAGCGCAACCGCGGCCGCAATACGGACGCCCCACGTACGCAGGCGCGCGCGGGGTCGGGGGATGGTGTGCGACGGGGGGACAAGGGTCATCGCGCTCTCCTCACGGGAGGCGTGGGTGCCAGGGACCGCCTTGGAGCGTATCGCGGTGAGAGGGGCGGGTTCCAGCGCGAAGTGGTGTGCGGCACGGGCCGAGTCCACTCGAACCCTCGAAATCGCAACGAGCGGACGGCCCGGCACGGCCGCGCGGGCGCTCTCCCCCCCCCCGCAGCACCATGTCGCACTGCGGGCGTGCCCCGGACCCGATACTGCTATCGTGCGCGCAACCTCGACCCCGGAGACCCGTCATGCCCCGACGCCACGCCCTGCGCGCCCTTCCGCTCGCGATCCTGCTCGCCGCGACCTGCATGCTCACCGCGTGCGAGCGTCGGGCGGCGACCACGAACGACGCTCCGCCCCCCGACGCCACGCCCGCGGTGGAGGTGGCGACGCGCTTCCACGAGACGCTCGCACGCGTGCGACCGAGCGGGGCGCCCACCGCAGCCCAGCTCACCGAGCTGTCGCCCGTGCTCGAGAGCGGGATCGTCGCCCTGCTGCAGCGCGCGGACTCGGTTCGTGCGGCAGCGCGCACAGCCTCGCCCGGCGAGAAGCCGCCGTTCACCGACGGCGACATGTTCACGAGTCTGTTCGAGGGCCCGACCGCGTTCACGGTGGGCACGCCCGTGAGCGCGCAGCCCGACGAGTGGCGGGTGCCCGTGGCGCTCGAGCACGCGCCCGCCGGGGGCACGCCGACCACCTGGACGGACACGCTGGTGGTGCGCATGCAGGACGGGCGCCCCGTGGTGGCCGACATCGTGTACGGCGGCCACTGGGACTTCGCCCTCAAGGGCTCACTCGCGGGCGTGCTGAGGACGGAGCTCGGCGACGGGCGATAAGTGCGCGTAGTCGGAGTGTGTGCATCGCAACCCCGCACCGCGGCACATGGGGCGAACCCCACCCTTCGGTGCCCCGCCACTACCTCGGCTTGAGGGAGTCGCGGATCTCCTGCAGCAGCACCTCGCTGCGCGTCGGCGGCGGGGGTGCGGCGGGTGCGGCGGGTGCGGGCGAGCGCTTCATCGAGTTGATGGCCTTGACGACCATGAACAGGGCGAACGCGATCAGCAGGAAGTCGAACATCGCCTGCAGGAACGCCCCCCACTTGAGCACGATCTCGGCGCCATCGGGTCCGGTGCCGAGCGAGGTGCCGAGCCGGTCGAACGACACGCTCCCGAGCCCCTTGCCGAGCACGGGCATGACGATGTCCCCGACCAGTGACGAGACGATGCGCGAGAACGCAGTGCCCACGACCACACCGACCGCGAGATCGACGACGTTCCCGCGCATGGCGAACTCCCGGAACTCCTTCGCGAATCCCATGGGGATCCTCCCTTCCCGAAGGGCCCAAGCCTAGCACAGGCGCTGGACGCGAAGCACGCCGCGCGTGGTCCACAGGTCGCTCACCCACCGACGGATACCGTCACGGCGCTCTGCGTCGGTTCTCGCGTCGGTGCTCGCGTCGGCTCTCGCGTCGGCTCTCGCGGCGCATGACGCACCCGCACTGACTGAGGGCGACCGCACCGCGAGTGCGGGCCGCACGAAGCACGCCCCGCCGCGAGTGACGCAGGCGCTACTGCGCCGCCGCCCGCCCGGCCACGGTGCCGCTCGACCACGCCCACTGGAAGTTGAACCCTCCCAGTCGGCCCTCGACGTCGAGCACCTCGCCGCACAGCCACAGGCCCGGGGCGATGCGCGACTCCAGCGTGCTCGAGTCCACCTCGGTGAGCGGCACACCGCCGGCGGTGACCTCGGCCTTCTCGTAGCCGAGCGTGCCCGTCACGCCGAGGTCGCGCTCGGTGAGCGCGCGCAGCATGGCACTGCGACGCTCGCGCGGGATCTGGCTCATGGCCGCCCCTCCCAGACCGCTCTCGGCGGTGAGCACGTCGGCGATCCGCTCGGGCACCCACATGGCGAGCCACTGCCGCAGACCACGGCGCGGGTTCACCTCGGCGTAGTCGCGCCACGCCTGGTCGAGCGTCTCGAACGTCTCGCCGGGGGTGAACGACAGCGTCACGCGACGCGCGTGCCCCTCGGCCGCATGCCAGTGCCGCGACAGGTCGAGCGCGGCCGGCCCCGTCACGCCGAAGTGCGCGAACAACAGCGACCCGCGCACGCGCGTCGCCACGCGACCGTCCACCCACAGCGTCAGTTCGGCCTCGATCGTCACGCCCTGCGCGCCGCGCCCGAGCGGATCCACCGCCGCGAGCGGCGTGAGCGCGGGCACCGTGGGCACGAGCGTGTGCCCCAGCGCGGTGGCGAGCGCGTAGCCCGTGCCGTCGCTGCCCGTGCGCGGGAAGCTGAGCCCCCCCGTGGCCAGCACCACCGCGTCGGCATCGAGCCACTCCGTGGGGCCGTCCGAGGACAGCGCGAACGCGGTGGCCCCGGCGCGCGCATGCCCTTCGCCGAACGCCGCGCTGTCGGTGACGCCGCGCACGCCCACTCGCCACGCGGCCGGCCCACGCTCGAGGCGAACGGCCTGCGCGCCGGCGCGGAGTCGCACGCCCGCGGCCTCGCATGCGGCGAGCAGGGCGTCGAGCACCGTCTGCGCGTCGTCGCTCACCGGGAACCACTTGCCCGTGTCCTCCAGCTTGAGCGGCACGCCCAGTTCGTCCTGGAACCACGCCAGCGTCTGCGGCACGGTGAACGCACGCAGCACGCGCTTCAGCACGTTGGGCGAGCCCCCATGGAAGTCGCGCTCGGTCACGGCGCGGTGCGTCACGTTGCAGCGCGTACCGCCGCTCATGAGGATCTTGAGCCCCACGCGCGGGTGCGCGTTGAGCAGGGTCACGCGGGCCCCCGCCTGCGCGGCCCGCAAGGCAGCGGTGAGCCCGGCGGCACCGGCGCCGATCACGATGAGGGTTCGAGAGGACATGACGGCACACTAGCCGCATGCGCGAGCGGACGCCATGCGTGCACGGGTGCTTGCACCAGCGGCGGTGGCGTGACGACCGCAGCGCCCCCTAGCGCCCCGCGCCGCCCGACAGCAGCACCACGGCGACCAGGGCCAGGGCCACGCCGAAGCGTTGGCGGGTGGTGAGGCGCTCGTGCAGCACGAAGCGCGCGAGCAGCAGCGTGGTCGCGGGGGCGAGCGAGACCAGCGTGGCGATGAGGCTCAGCGGCGCGCGCTGCACCGCGAGCAGGTAGAGGATGTTGCCGGCCACGTCGGTCAACGCGCCGCCCAGCATGGGAGCGCGCGCCGCGGCGGGTAGCGCCACCGGGGCGCGACGCAGCACCACCAGCGCCCACAGACACACGCTCGCGCTCACTCGCCCGGCCACGAGCGGCCAACCGCTGGAGCCCGGCTGCACGCGCGCCAGCGCGACCAGGAAGAACCCCACCAGCAGTCCTGCCGCGGCCGCCACCCACAGGCCCCGACGCGCGGTGGCGGCGTCGGCGGCGCCGCGGTCCGACGAGCCGTGCGACTCGCCCCCGCTCACGAGCACCACCGCGCACGCGCCCAGCACGATGCCCGCGAGCGGGCCCACCCCGGGACGCTCGCCCGCCAGCAGTCCCGCCACCACCGGCACGGTGAGCGCGACCAACGACACGAGCGGCGCGGCCGTGCTCACCACGCCGATCGCGAGCGCGTGGTAGAGCAGCGTCACGCCCAGCCCGCCGCACACCCCGGCGAGCGCGGCCCACGCGAGGTCGTCGGGGCGCGTCACGCCGGGCGCGAACGCGGCGTAGGCCACCAACAGCACCACGCCGCAGATCTGGAACCACGCCGTCACGGTGAGCACGTTCGCACGCCGCGCGCCCATGCCGCCGAGGAAGTCGGCGACGCCGTAGAACGCCGACGATGCGAACGCCATCAGGTAAGGCAGCACGCCCGCCCCCTCAGGCCCCGACGCCGCGCCAGCCGTCGCCCGCGCGTGCCGCGCGGCCCTCGCCCTCGAGCTTCTCGAGGTGCGCGAGCAGCGACCGCTCGGCCCAGCCCCACAACTCGGGTTTCGTGTCGGCGTACACCACGGGCAGCAACTCGCCCAGCGTGCGCGCCTCACCCGCGACGGCATCGAGCGCCGCCACCACCTTGCCCTCGCGCTCCATGCGGTGCGCGATCAGCGCACGGATGCGGCGCACCGCGGCCCCACTCGGCGAACCGTGCGCGGGGAACAGCATCTCGGGACCCAATGCGGCGCAGCGCTCCAGCGACGCCAGGTACTGCCGCAGGTCGCCGTCGGGCGGGTCGATCACCACGCTGCCCGGCCCGCCCGGCAACAGGTCGCCGCACACCAGTGCGCGCCGTCGCGGCATCCATAGCGAGATCGAGTCGCGCGTGTGCCCCGGCGTCTCGAGCACGGTGAGCGCCCAGTCGTTGTGCCCGGGCGCCAACGGCAGACGGTCGCCGTCCTTCACCGCGAGGTCGATCGACATGCGCCCGGCAAGCGCGGCATGTCCCACCACCTTGGCGCCGAAGCGCTCGCGACACGCCTGCACACCGCCCGTGTGATCGGGATGGTGGTGCGTCACCACCACCAGCTTCACCTGCCGCCCCTCGGCTTCGAGGTGATCGGTCAACGCGAACAGGTCGCGCAGGTGCTCGGGGTCGCCGCTGCCCGGGTCCACCAGCGCCAGTTCGCTCTCGCCCAGCAGGTACGCGTTCGTGTGTCGTGCGGGCGGCAGCGGCTGCGTGGGCATGGCGTGCAGCACCACGCCGTACTGCAGTTCGACGCGCCGCACGGGTGTGGCGGCGCGCTCGGGGCCCACGGCGAGTCGCTCGAGCAACCGCTCGTCGCCCTCGGCGAGCGCGATCAGCGTCCACAGGATGGGGGCGGCGAACGTGAGCTGTCCGTGGCGCCAGCGATCCAACGCCGCGAGCGGCTTCACCCACTCCCCGCTCGCGAGTTCACCGGGCAGGATGGTGGGCTCCTGACCCTCGGGCAGGAACGCCACGAAGAACAGCGTGTCGAATCTCACCGGTGCGAACACCGGCGTCTGCCAGCGTCCCGCGAACACGAGTCGCTCGGGCGCCAGGCGCCAACCGTGTCGCGTCGCGACGTCGGCCAGCGTGGCGCGAGTCGCGAGCAGGTCCTCGCGCGCCGAGGCGAGCGAGTCCGCGTCCACCGCGCCGTCGTGTCCCACGAGTACGCCCGTCTCCTCCAGCGCCTCGCGGATCGCGCACACGCGCGCGGCACGCTCGAAGTCGTCGGACACCGCGGGCACGGGGAACGCCGCGTCGGCCGCGTCCACCTTACCGCCGGGGAACGCCATGAAGCCCGGCTGGAACGGCACCGCGTCGCTGCGCCGCACCCAGTACACCTCGCGCTCGGGTCCCTCGCCGCGCACCAGCACCACGCACGCGGCGTCGCGGAACGTCTTCGCGCTCACCGCCGCCCCTTGCGCTGAGCGGTACGCGCCAGCGTGATGAAGCGCTCCATGGGGAGCGCGGCGATGGTGTCGGCGATGGCGTCGGGGGCGAGGTCGGCGAGTGAGCGGAACCGCACGCAAGCACGCCCCATGTCGAGGCGCAGCCCCGCTCGCCGGAAACCGGCGCGAAGCCGGCGGTCCAGCGCCGGCATGAGATACGGCCCCATCAGGTGGAGCGACATGTGCGCCTTCTGGCTGGCCAGCGCGGCGAGCATGAGAGGCTCGCCGTTGTAGGTGTCCGGGTACGCGCGCAGCGGCACCTGCCACACGATCATCCCGTGCGCCAAGGCCTCGCGATATCCCTCGGGGAGGTTCGCGCGCACGAGCGCGCGCACGGCCTTCAGGGACTTGCGACGATCCTCGGGAAGGGCGGCCAGATAGGTCGCCACGGTGCCGGGGGCGGGGTTCGATCGTGGGCTCATGAGGGGATCCCGTGTGAGAGGTAGCGCAAGCCTGCAGGATAACGCGGCCGCGCGCGAGCGCGCCATGCGCGACGACGCCCGCTCCGCACGGGGCGGAGCGGGCGTGTCGAGTGGTTGAGGACCTCGGTTCAGCGCGCGAGCACGTGATCCACGGCCTTGAGCAGGATGGTCATGGCCTCGTCCACCTCGGCGCGCGTGATGTCGAGCGGCGGGCGGAACCGCAGGCTGCGATGCCCGCAGGGCAGGATGATCATGCCGAGCTCGTAGGCCGTGTCGGCGATGCGGTTGCGCGTCTCGGTGTCGGCGAAGTCCACCGCGCACATGAGACCGCGCCCGCGCGCGTTCGACAGCACCTCGGGCATGCGCGCCTGCGCCGCCTCGAGCTGCGACAGCAGGTACGCGCCCACGGTGGCGGCGTTCTGCACCAACCCCTCCTCCTCGATGATCTCGAGGTAGCGCTGGCAGCGCACCATGTCCACCAGGTTGCCGCCCCACGTGGAGTTGATGCGGCTCGAGACCTTGAACACGTTGTCGGGCTCGTCCATGAGACGACCACCGCCCAACATGCCGCACACCTGCATCTTCTTGCCGAACGACACCAGGTCGGGCTGCATGCCCAGCCCCTCGTGCGCCCAGAACGTGCCGGTCAGGCCCACGCCGGTCTGCACCTCGTCGAACACCAGCAGGGCGTCGTGCTCGTGCGCGACCGCCTTGAGCGTGGCGAGGAACTCGGGACGGAAGTGGTGGTCGCCACCCTCGGCCTGGATGGGCTCCACCAGGATGGCCGCGATCTCGTGCGGACGCTCGGCGAACGCACGCCGGATCTCGGCGATCGTGGTGGCCTCGGCCTGCTGCACGCGCTCGAGCTCGGCGGGCGTGACCGGGAAGCGCAGGTGCGGGTTCGAGACGCGCGGCCAGTCGAAGCGCGCGAAGTACTGGTACTTGCGCGGGTCGGCGGTGTTCGTCATCGAGACCGTGTAGCCCGAGCGGCCGTGGAACGCTTCGCGGAAGTGCAGGATCTGCGTGCCCTTCTCGCCCGGCACGCCCTTGCGGATGTTCTGGCGCACCTTCCAGTCCATGGCGGCCTTGACCGCGTTCTCCACGCCCAGCGAGCCGCCGGCCACGAAGAACGCGTTCGGCAGCCACGGGCGCATGGCGACGCGCCCGAACACCTCCACGAACTCGGCGAACTCGGTGCTGTAGATGTCGGAGTTGGTGGGGTTCACCAGCGCGGCGCGCGTGAGCTTGGCGAGGAAGTCGGGGTCCTTCATGCGCGGATGGTTGAACCCGATCGGCAGCGTGGCGAAGAACGAGAACAGGTCCAGCACCTCACGCCCGGTCCGCGAGTCGTACAGGCGGCGCCCATGGCTGCGCTCGAGGTCGAGCACCATGTCGTAACCGTCGGCCAGCATGTGGCGGGCCAGCGTGGCGTGCACCTCGGTCGGTGCGATGTGCGGGCTCTTCATGCGTCCTCCCCCTTCGCGTTCGTCTCCACGAACGTCTCTTCCTTCACCGTGGACAGCACCATGACGGTGCGCGTCTGGCGCACGCCCTCGTGCCCCGACAACTGTTCGAGCAGCAGGTCCTGCAGCGCATGCATGTCGGACACGCGCACCTTGAGCAACAACGAGAACTCGCCCGTGATGTGATGGCACTCCTGCACCGGGTCGAGCTTGCGCACCCGCTCGAGGAAACCCTTCTCGAAGCGCGGATGCTCGAAGAACACCTCCACGAACGCCGTCACCTGCGCCCCCACCGCGAGCGGGTCCACCACCGCGGTCCAGCGCCGTATCACACCCGCCGCCTCGAGCTTCTTCACACGCTCGTGCACCGCCGCCGTGGACAGCCCGACGCGCTTGGCGATCTCGGCCTGCGCGAGCGACGCGTCGCGCTGCACGAGCGCCAGGATGCGGCGGTCGGTCCGGTCGAGCGGACGGTGGGTGGGCGTCTTGGGGGTCATGGACATAATATATTTTCGGCAGGAACGCATTTCAACTGGAATATTTTCTGTCCGCAGGCCATTCCCCGGAACCCCTTACGGCGCCACGGCCTACCGGGCCCCGCCCGCCCGCGGCGGGCCGGATCGGCCGCGCGACGGCGTGCTAGGGTGCGCCCACCATGGTCTTCTCGCTCGACCTCGAAGGGGTGCTCGCACCCGAGATCTGGCCCGTGCTGGGGGCCACCTTCAACGTGCCCGAGTTCTCGTTCACCACGCGCGACATCGTGGACTTCGAGGAGCTCATGCGGCAGCGCGTCGCGGGCGCCACGCGCGCCGGGCTGCGGCTCGCCGACCTGCAGAACGTGGCGCACTCGATCGAGCCGTTCCTGGGGGCCCGCGAGTTCCTGGGCAAGCTGCGCTCGCTCGGCAACGTGATCATCATCTCCGACACGTTCCACGAGTTCAGCGAGCCGCTCGCCACCAAGCTCGGCGGCGTGTCGCTGTTCGCCAACCGCTTCGAGCTCGACGCCACGGGCCGCATCACCGGCTTCAAGCTGCGCATCCGTGGCCAGAAGGAGCGCATCGTCTCGGGGTTCAAGGGTGCCGGCTACAAGGTGGCCGCGATGGGCGACTCCATGAACGACCTGTCGCTGCTCAAGAGCTGCGACTTCCCCGTGATCTACCGGCCGTCCGAGATGCTCGCCGCCGAGTTCCCGGGCGTGACCGCGGTGCACAACCTCGACGACGCGCTCCTGCTGCTCGAGGCCGCCGCGCGCCGTCGCGCCGCCGAACGCGACGCCTGACGCACGCCCGCGGCGCGGCCCGTCACGTCGAGCCGCCCCGCCCCGCGAGCCCCGACGCCACGCGCACCGCGCTCACACCAACCCGCGCGCCCAGACCAGCAACGGTGCCGGATCGGCGAGGTCGTCGAGCAGCAGGTCGGGCGCATGCGAGGCCAGCGTGTCGCGCGAGCGCCCGCCGGTCGTGACCGCCACCACGCGCGCCCCGGCCGCGCGCGCGCACGCGATGTCGTGCTCGGTGTCGCCCACCACCACGCAGCGCTCGGGCGCGACCGCGTGCCGCTCGGCGGCACGGCGCACCGCCAGGCGCGCGATCGCGTCGCGGTCCTCGCCCTCCTCGCCGAACGCGCCCCACGCGAAGCGCTCCCAGAGGCCGAACGACTCCAGCTTCACGCGCGCCATGCGCGTCTCGTTGCCGGTGAGCAGTGCCATCGCCCATGCCGGCTCGGCCTCGACCGCGTCGAGCACCGCACCCACCCCCGGCAGCAGCCCGCCGCGCGGCGGATCCATGAGCTCGCGCATGCGCGTCACCACCTGATCGAAGAACCGCGCCCGGAGATCGCCCTCGAACGACAGACCGTGCCGCGCGGCGATGTCGTCGGTGATGAGCCGGTCGGTGCGGCCCGCGAACGGGATCGTGCGCAGGTCGTCCTCGATGCCGTGCACGTCGCGCAGCGCGGCCGACAACGCCTCGCGCCCGGCCCCCTGCGTGAGCAGCAGAGTGCCGTCGACGTCGAACAGCCAGACGAGCGGGGCGGGTCGGTCGGACATGGCCGGGCAGGGTAGCCGAGCCGCCCGCGCGGGGCACGGCACGCTGACCCGTCGGGTCCGTTGGCCTATACTCGCGGGTGCACTCCAAGGTCCCCCGCCGAGCCCCGCTCGGCGCGCCCCCCGTCCCGAGGCCGCACCGTCCGCTTGAACGCGAACCCCGTCGCCCACGCGCCGCACCGCGCGCTCGACGCCGCCCGTCGACTGCAGGCGCACCTCGCCGCGCACCACCTGCACGACGGCCGCCTCGCGGGGGCCGACCAGGGCGTGCGCTGGAACATCCGCGTGTGGCGGTTCGTGAAGAGCTACCTGCCCGCGCTTCGGCCGGTCGAACGGTTCTGGTTCGTGCAGGGGCAGGCCTACTGGGTGCTCGCCAACTGGACGCTCGCCGACCTCACGGGCGAGCCCGCCTACCGCACCGCCGCCGAGGACGCCGCGCGCGCGATCCGCGCCGGCCAGCGCGCCGACGGCGCGTGGGACTACCCGCTGCCCGAGCGCCGTCACCTCGTGGCCACGGTCGAGGGCGACTTCGGCGCGGTCGCCATGCTCGAGCACCACGCCCGCACACACAACGCCGACGCGCTCGCGGGTTCGCGCGCGTGGCACGCGTACCTCGAGACGCACATCGGCTACCAGCCGCACACCACCGGCGTGTGCGTGAACTACTTCCAGGTGCCGCGCGGCAAGGTCCCCAACAACACCTGCGAGTGGATCTGGGTGCTGGGCCGACTCGCGTCGGCCACCGGCGATCGCGCGTACCTCGAGCGCGTGCCCGCGCTGCTCGACTTCCTCGAGGCCGTGCAACTGCCCTCGGGCGAGCTGCCCTACGAGTTGCCCGGTGGCAACGAACCGCGCCTGCGCCACCACTACCTGTGCTTCCAGTACAACGCGTTCCAGTGCATGAAGCTCGCGTGGTACGCGCAGGCGCACGGCGACGCGCGCGCGCGGCGGCTCGCCGAGCGCGTCTCCGACTTCCTCGTCGGCGGCGTGCTCGCGAGCGGCGCGGTGCGCGCCTCGTGTGGCAGCGCGAACCCCGAGGTCGTGTACTACGCCGACGCGGTCGCGATGGCGCTGCACACCGTCACCGCCGCGGGCTGGCGCGACCATCGTGAACCCGCCGACCGCGCGTTCGCGTGGGTCGTCGGCCAGATGCGGGCCGACGGCTCGTTCCCGCGCTTCTCGCGGCGCGACTACGGCGTGCTCTCCGACCGCAACGAGTACCCGCGCTACCTCGCCATGACGCTCTACCACCTCGCCGAGCGCGCGCGCGACCCGAGGCCCCTGTCATGAGGGTGCTCGTCGTCACCAACATGTGGCCGTCGGCCGCACGACCGCACTGGGGCGCGTTCGTGCGCTCGCAGGTGGACTCGCTCGCCGCCGCGGGCTGCACGAACACGCTCTACGAGATCGAGGGCTGGCGTTCGACCGCCGCCTACGTGCGAGCGCTCGCCGAACTGCCGCGCGTGGCGCGCGACTGCGGGGCCGAGTTGGTGCACGCGCACTACGGGCTCTCGGGCGCGGCCGCGCTGCGCGTGCCGCTGCCGCTCGTGGTGAGCTTCTGCGGCGACGACCTGCTCGGGCGCCCCGACGCCGCCGGCCGCCTGTCGCTCAAGAGCCGCGCGCTCATCCCGCTGTCGCGGCTGGCCGCACGCCGCGCCGACGGGGTGATCGTGAAGAGCACCGAGATGGCGCGCGCGCTCCCCGGCGTGCCCGACGTCGAGGTGATCCCGAACGGGGTGGACCTGTCGCGCTTCGTGCCCGAGCCGCGCGACGCCGCGCGCGCCGCACTCGGCTGGGCACCCGAGGTCCCGGTGCTGCTGTTCGCGGCCGACCCGACCGAGGAGCGCAAGAACTGGCCACTCGCGGTCGCGGTTCGCGACGCACTCGTCGCCCGCGGGACACCCGTTCGTCTCGAAGCCGTACACGGGCGCCCGCAGACCGATATGGTGCGCGCCATGAGCGCGGCCGACGTGTTGCTGCTGCCCTCGTACCACGAGGGATCCCCCAACGTCGTCAAGGAAGCGATGGCCATGGACCTGCCGGTCGTGGCCGCGCCCGTCGGCGACTGCGCCGAACGCCTGCGCGACGTCGCGCCCTCGGCGGTGGTGGACCGCACGGTCGAGGCGTTCACCGACGCCACCGCGCGCATCCTCGCCGAGCCCCGCCGCAGCAACGGCCGCGAGGCGATCGCGCGCACGCTCTCGCTCGAGGCGGTGGCGCGCCGCGTGCTGTCGGTGTACGAGCGCGCCCGCGCGCACCGGAGCCGACGCGCATGAGGCGCGCGCTCGCACCGCTGCTGCTGCTGGCCGCGACCCTGCCGTTCGCCCTCGGCGCGGGTTGCCCGACCGCGCCGGCGCGCCTGCTGTTCGCCCCCGCCGACGGCGCCAGCGAGGTGCGCTGGGTGCTGGGCGACTCGGCGCTCGCGGTGTCGTTCTTCGGCCGCTCGGTGAGCGTGTTCGACTCACGCAAGGGCCGTGTGCTGTGGAACACGCGCGCCGCGGCGCGCGAGGCCTGGCACCCGGTGTTCGGCATCGCGACCAGCGCGACGGGCGAGACCCTCGCGGTCGCCACCCCCGACGGCGTGCTCGCGCTCGACGCCCGCACCGGGCGCACGCTGCTCGCCACCCCCGGCGGTGGCGCCACGCTCGCGCTCTCGAGCGACGGCCGCTGGCTCGCATGGGGCGACGGCCACACCGGGCGCATCGTCTCGGTGGTGGACACGGCCACGACGCTCGACCTGCGCGTCCCCGGCGAGCACGGCGGGCTCGTGTGGTTGGACCGCGTGCGGTCGTTCGCGTGGACCGACGGACCGCGCGTCCTGTTCCATGCCCCCGACTCCAACACCACCCGCTCGCTCGGCCCGTTCACCGAGGGGGCGCCGGGCCCGCTCGCCACGACGCGTCTGGGAGCCACGCTGGCCGTGGCCGAGAGCACGCTCGCCATCTCGACCTGGAACACCGGCTCGAGCACGCAGCGTTCGCGCATGCGGATCGCGAAGCCGCGCCCGGCCAGGAACATGGCATTGTCGTCCGACGGTTGGTTCCTGGCGACGGCCGAGGGCGGTACGGTGCAGGTGCGCTGGGCCTACACCGGGCGCGAGGTCCACACCTGGCGCCCGCACCGCGGCGCCGACGTGCGCGACCTCGCGTTCTCGCTCCAGGGCCACCGCATGGCCACGCTGGGCGCCGAGGGCCAGCTCGCGGTCTGGGACCTCTCGCCCGCCACCCGCAACGCCACGGGGGATCGCTGACATGTGCGGCATCGCGGGTTGGTACGCGCGCGGGGGCGCGCCGGTGGACGAGAGCGTGGTGCGCGCGATGTGCGACACCATCGTGCACCGCGGCCCCGACGACGCCGGTGTGCTCGTGGACGGCGACTTCGGCTTCGGCATGCGCCGCCTCTCGATCGTGGACGTGGCCGGCGGGCACCAGCCCATCCACAGCGACGACGGGCGCTACGTCATCACGTTCAACGGCGAGATCTACAACCACCCCGCGCTGCGCGCCGAACTGGAGTCGCTCGGCCAGCGCTACCGCACGAACTCCGACACCGAGACCATCCTGCGCGGCTTCGTGCAGTGGGGCGAGGGCGTGTGGCCTCGCCTCGAGGGCATGTTCGCGGTCGCGATCTGGGACCGCATCGCGCGCACCCTCCACCTCGCGCGCGACCCGCTCGGGATCAAGCCGCTGTACGTCACCCGCCAACGCGGCGGCCTCGCGTGGGGCTCGGAGCTCAAGACGCTGCCCCCGGTGCCCGGGCTGTCGTTCACGCCCGACCCCGCCGCCATGGACCAGTTCTTCGCGTTCGGCCACGTGCTCGCGCCGCGCTCGATCCACCGCGAGGTCACGCAGCTCGAACCCGGGTGCGCCCTCACCGTGGGGCCGACCGGCGACGACGTGGTGAAGCGCTACTGGCGGTTCCAGTACCGCCCCGGCCCGGCGCGCTCGACACGCGAGTGGGTCGAGGACTTCCGCGAGACCTTCACCGCCTGCGTGCGCCGCCACCTGCTCGCCGAAGTCCCGCTCGGCGCGTTCCTGTCGGGCGGCGTGGACTCGTCCGCCGTGGTCGCGGCGATGTCGCGCGTCATGGACGAGCCGGTGCGCACGTTCACGATCGGGTTCGCCGACCGCGAGCACGACGAGTCGCCGTTCGCGCGGCGCATCGCCGAGCACCTCGGCTGCCGTCACACCGAGCAGCGCGTCGAACTCGAGGACGCCGCCACGCTGCTGCCGCGACTGGCTGCCGCCTACGACGAACCGTTCGCCGACCCGAGCGCGATCCCGACCTGGTACGTGTCGCGGCTCGCGCGCGAGCAGGTGGTGGTGGCGCTCTCGGGCGACGGCGGTGACGAGTTGTTCGCCGGCTACTCGCGCCACCGCGCCGAGCGCCTGCTGCAGACGCGTCGCCCGCTGTTCGCGCTCGCGGGCCTGCTCGCGCACCTGCCGCCGCTGCCCAGCGAGCGCTGGAACCGCTTCCGCCAGCGCCTCGCCAAGGTGAGCGCCGACGCTCGCCTGCACGGCACGTTCCAGCGCTTCTTCAGCAAGTACCAGCTCGCCCCGCGTGCGGTGCGCGCTGGGCTCTACCGTCCCGAGTTCACCGCCGGGCTGGGCACGGGCGACGAGCTCGACCGGCTCGCGGCGGCGTACTTCCCGCAGCCCGTCTCGCGCGACCCGGTCGAGAACATGCTGTACGCCGACACCGTGGTACGCCTGCCCGACGACATGCTGGTGAAGGTGGACCGCGCGAGCATGCAGCACTCGCTCGAGGTGCGCGTGCCGTTCCTGAGCCACGTGTTCGTGGACTACGCCGCCAGCGTGCCGGTGGACCTCAAGCTGCGCGGGGCGACCGGCAAGTGGCTCGTACGCGAGGCGATCGCGCCCTGGCTCCCGCCGGGCGCGCTCGACCGCCCCAAGCAGGGCTTCGCGATCCCGCTCGCGCGCTGGGTGCGGGGCGACCTCGGGCGGACCGCCGAGGGACTGTGGCGCGACTCGCGCGCCGACGAGGCCGGCGTGCTGCGACCCGAGGCCGTGGCGGCGCTGTTCGCCGAGCACCGCAGCGGTCGCGCCGATCGCTCGCAGATGCTGTACGCGCTGGCGATGTTCGCACTGTGGTGGCAGGGCCGCCCGCGCGGGCGGTGAGCGGCTCCCCTCTCGAAAGAGGACGGGGACCGGCTCGCGCCGGTCCCCGCGTCGTCACCTGGAGTGGGTTAGGGGGGCACTCCAAGGATGTTTCGGCCTGCCGGTGGGCTTGACCGGGAGGCGGCGCCGCCCGCGCAATTGGAGGGCCCGCGCGGGGCGCGACCTGAAGGAATCATGACATCCGGCCCGGCGGCGCGAGAACGAATTCCCGCCCCTGCCCCCGCCGGCGCCCCTCCGCGTTCAGCGACCCTGCACCCGGCGGGTCGGACTGTTCATTGGAGCACCAACACCGAACGCGAGACCTGCTCGGCCCCCGCCCGCAGGCGCACGCGGTACACGCCGGGGGCCACGCGCCGGCCCGTGGCGTCGGCGAGGTCCCACTCGATCGCGGACCCGGTCCCGCCCGAACCGGCCTCCCACGTCCGCACCCGGCGCCCGGCGAGGTCGAGCACCTCGACGCGCCCCGCCCCCGAACCGGGCGCCATCGCGAACGCCAACCGCACCGGACCGCGGGCCGGGTTGGGGACCGGGGCCGACAGCGCCACGCGCCCACCGGCGGCGAGCGGCGGAACGTCGAGCGCCGGGCCACTGGGGAACGCGATGCCCTGCGGCGGCAGCGTGCAGGCGAGCACGCTACCGGTCGCGCTCCCCGTGGTGACCGCGAAGCGCCGCACCCCGGGCGAGCCGAAGCTCGAGTTGCACACCCAGACCTCGCTCCCGTCCGGCGTGAGCTCGGCGTCGGCGAGCGAGAAGCCGCCCGGCGAGTAGAGCGTCTGCACGGCCGCACCGGTGGCGCGCGACCAGCGCACGAGCGCGGTGTTGAACGACGCGTCGGCCACGATCGCGAACGCGCGGTCGTCACCGCCCCACGCGAGGTCGAGCACGTCGCCGCCCAGCGCGGACTCGGGGGCGACCACACCGGCCGCGGTGAGCGTCACGGGGTCGATCGCCACGATGCCGCCGTCGGCGACACCGTACGACCCCACGCAGCCCAGATAGAGGCGCGAGCGCGCGACGTCGAGCACGAACGGGGTCACGGGGTTGGTGCGCGGCAGCACGATGCCCTGCACGCCGGGGCGCGTCGCGTCGCAGTCCACGAGCGCGTTGGTGCGCGTGTCCACCACCGCCACCAGCGACGTGTCGGTGGGCTGGAAGCCGTTCGTGCGGTCCACGCGCTGCAACGACACGAACAGGAGCGGCCCGACCACGATCGCGCGGTCCATCTCGGGGATGCCGTCGGCGTCGGCGAGCGCGGCCAGCGACACGGTCCCCGTCTGCGCACCGGTGGCCGGGTTCACCACCCACAACGCCGCCGACTCGTAGCGCGTCACGTACGCCTGGGTGCCCGATGCGAACGCGATGTCGTACGGGTTCGCCCCGTTGCCGACCGAGAACTGGCGCACGAGCGCCGAGGTCGCACCGTCGAGCACGGTGACGTTGTCGGCGCCGAAGCGGTTCACCACGAACACCTGACCGCCGAAGGTGCGCACGCGCGCATCGGAGTGGGCCGGGGCACGGTCGCACGACGCCGCACCGGTGGCACCGTCGTAGCGACTGAACGAACCCGTCGAGAAGTCGGACTCGACCACGAACGCGAACGGTGCGGCGTGGGCGGCGGTGGCGAGGGCGAGTGCGACGAGGGCCCGTGCGACGGTGGTGCGGAGCGCGGTGATCAAGACGACCTCACGGAGCGAAGGGTGTGGAGCACGATGGGGATGCGAGGACCGGCGCACGGGCGACGGGGATGTCAGGGGTCCGCGACGGCACGCGGCGCGAGGTCCCAGATGAGGGCGGCGCGCAGCGTGCGTCCGGGGAGCGGGAAACCGGCCACGTCCTCGGCGAGCACGTCCCCGAGGTTGCGGCCTTCGAGCAACAGGTCGGCGCGGCCCACGCGCACGCCGGCCGAGACGCCGACGAGCGTGCGCGCCGGGGCGGGCCGGAAGTTCACGCGATCGAGGTAGGACTCGCCCACGTACTCGACGTCGGTAGCGACGCGCCAGCGTCCGGGCCGCCACGCGAGGCGCGCGAACCCCTGGCGCGCAGGGCGCTGCGGCAGCCGACGCCCGGCGTAGAACGGCACCGAACCGCGGTCCACCGCGCTCAGCCACGAGCCCGAGGCCGCCAGTTCCCAGCCGCGCCAACCCACCCGCACCGCGGCCTCCTCGCCGCGGATGCGCGCCGCGCCCACGTTGACGGGGCGCGCCCCGCGCGGCGAACTGCGCTCGAACAGGATGAGGTCGCGCGCGTGCGAGGCGTGCGTGGACCACTCGGCGCGCACGGTGGCGTCGGCCACGCGCCCGTCCCACGACAGTCCGGCGTCCCACGACTCGGCCGACTCGGGCACGAGCAGCGGGTTGCCGACCACCGAACCGTCGATGCCGAACAACTCGTCGAAGCCCGGGGCCCGCGCCGAGCGCGACCAGTTTCCGCGCGCCTCGAGCCCCGCGCCCAAGCGCAGGCGCGCCCCGAGCTGCGGCGCGTTCAACGTTCGCTCCGTGGTGCGGGTGCGCAGCGTGCCCACGATGCGCGTGTCGTTCACGGTCTCGCGCTGCTCGTCCCAGCGCCGCGCCGCGTGCAGCAGCACGCGGTCGCCGAGCAGGCGCTGGTCGAGCGCGAGCCACGCCGAGCGCGTGCTGCGGGTGCTGCGCGGCGGGTCGGCGAGGCCCGCGCTGGGCGCGGCCGGGTCGGCGTGCTCGTGACGCGCCTCGAGCCCGGGGGCGATCGCGAGCCCGGGCCACGGCGCGGGCACGCGCGCATCGAGCGCGACCGCGCGGTCCGCGAACCGCTCGTCGGTGTCCACGCGCCCGAACCCCAGTTCGCCCATCGTGTCGCGCAGTCGCTGCCGCCGGCGCGACTCGCTCGCGCGCAGGTTCAGCGCGCGCGAGCCCTCGCCCACCTGCACGTCGGTCGCGAGCGTCATGCGATCCGATGCGTAGTGGGCCTCGAGCGCGGACACCGAGCCCGCGCCGGGCACGCCCTGCGACCTCCGGAAGCCCTCGGCGTGCAACGCCGCACGCACCGGCCCCTCGGGCGCCCACGTGGCGCGCGCGAGCGCGGTGGCGGCGTCGTAGCGTGCGTTGCGGCGGCGCTCGACCGTGTCGTCGGACGGCTCCTGCGGCGTGCCGTTGTCGTCGCGGTAGCGGAAGTCGCCGGCGCTCCCCTGCCAGCCCCCGTGCGCGAGCAGCGACCACGCCCCGTGGCGCGCGCCGAGGTCGGCGGTCGCCTCACCTGTGCCCCACGACCCACCCGCGACGCGCACCGAGCGCACACCGGGGCCGGGTGCGGTCACCAGGTTCACGAGCCCGCCCGGCGAGGGCGAACCCATCGCGACCGGCGCGGCCCCGCGGTACAACTCGATCGCGCCCACGGCGGCGGCGGGCACGTCGGCCAGGTCGGTCACGCCGCTCGCCGCCGACGACAGCGGCACGCCGTCGAGCAGCACGGTGACGTGCCCGGGCGGGGCGCCGCGCAGCGACATGGTGGAGAACGCCCCCATGCCGCCGTACTGGGTCACGCGCACCCCGGCGGCCTCGACCAGCGCGTCGGCGAGCGAGCTCACCGCGTGCACGTCACGACGCGCGGCCAGCGTAGTGACGAAGGCGGTCGGCGCGCGCCTGCGCGCGCGCTCGACCGAGGCGTCCACGCGCACCGTCGGGAGGGTCACGACGGGCGGTGGGAGGAGTTGCGTGCGCGACGCGGCGTGAAGCGGGATGTGCGACTCGTCGGCGGACGCCCCCGAGTCGGGGAGCGCCACCGCGTCGTCGCGCACGCGAATGGGTTGTGAGGGGTCCGCCGCGAGCACGGCGGCCCAGAGCAGCAGAGCCGTGGTCATCGATGTCGGCGTCCTTCGCGCCGCGATCGAACGGGCTCCGGCACTCCGGGGACGGACGCGCACGGGAGCCGCGGACGGCTCGAACCGTTGCGCCCTGCCTCGGGGCGTCGGGGCCATGGCTCTCGGGCAGGTTTCCTGACTGAGGGCGTCCGGGCTCGCGACGCGGAGCGTCGGTGAGACCGGCGTGCATCCACCTTCCCGGCGAACCGGTGGTCACGGATGCACGATCACCCATCACAGTGGCGGGACCGCGCGGGATTCTCACCCGCTTCCCTTTTCCCCCGCAGAGCGCGGGGCACCCAAGAGATGAGGGGGGCACGATGCCCGCTTGCAGGGGCGTCGTCAACGGCTATTTTGCGACATCCGCAACGCGGCCGCGGGCAGGGCGTTGCGGGGCTGCGCGAAGGTGGCGGTGGAGCCCTCCGAGCTCAGCCCGCGAGCTCGCGGGCGCGCTCGAAGACGCGGTGCCACATGGCGCGCGTGAGCCGTCCGGTCTGCGTGTTCTGCCGACTCGGGTGGAAGCTCGCGATGAGCACCGGGCCGTCGGGGAACGCGTGCTCGGCGCCGTGCCCGAACGCGGGCCGCTCGCACGCGGGCAGCCGGTCCCACCACCCGCTCGCGCGCAACCACGCCTCGTGCCCCACACGACCGAGCGTCAGCACCACGCGCGTGCGGCGCAGCAGTCGCAACTCGGCCTCGAGGTACGGGCGGCAGCGCGCGACCTCGTCGGGTTCGGGCCGGTTGTCGGGCGGCGCACAGCGCGCGGCGCAGGTGATCCAGCAACCGTCGAGCCGCTGCCCGTCGTCGCGTGCGACGCTGGTGGGCAGCGACGCGAACCCGGTGCGGTGCAGCGCATCGTACAACCAGTCGCCGCTCGAGTCGCCCGTGAACACGCGACCGGTGCGGTTCGCACCGTGCGCGCCGGGCGCCAATCCCACGATCACCAGTCGGGCCTCGGGGTCGCCGAACCCCGGCACGGGCCTCCCCCAGTAGTCGTGGTCGGCGTAGGCGCGACGCTTCTCGATCGCGACCCGGGCGCAGTGCGCGCGCAGCCGCGGACACGCCTCGCACCCCACGATGGCGCGCGTCACCGCACCCAGGCTGCGCCAGCGCGGCCCCTCGGCCACCGGCCCACTGCCCGCTCGCACGGCCGCGGGACGCTTCGTGCGAGTTGCGGAATCGGCGCCCGCTCGCGCGGCCGCACCGCGTCCCGCACGCGGCGCAGCACCGGCCACGCGCGACGCCGCACCACCTCCCGCGCGTGCCACTCCGTCGGCACCGACCCGCGCGGCGGCACCGCGTCCCGCACGCGCCGTCGCCCGACCGCCCGCTCGCACCGCGGTCCTCCGGGGCCCCGCCGCCCGCTCGTCCCGCATCGCCGCCTCCCTCCCCCGACCGTCGCGCCCGCGTCCCGCTTGAAACGCGCGGGGCGAATGCGTAGCGTCACGCCGTGCTCGAACGATTGCGTAGCCTCATCCTCGGCGGTCGCCGGAACGTCCTCGACCCCCGCATCCACCACCAACTTGCGCTCGTCGCGTTCTTCGCTTGGGTCGGCCTGGGCTCGGACGGGTTGTCGTCGTCCTCCTACGGCCCCGAGGAGGCGTTCCTCGCCCTCGGCTCCCACACGCACCTGGCACTCTACCTGACGGTGGCCATGGTGCTCACCGTGTTCCTGATCAGCGCGTCGTACACGCAGATCATCGAACTGTTCCCGAGCGGCGGCGGTGGCTACCTCGTCGCCACCAAGCTGCTCGGCGAGAAACCCGGCCTGGTCTCGGGTGGCGCGCTGGTGGTGGACTACGTCTTCACCATCGCGATCTCGGTGGCCTCGGGCGTGGATGCGCTGTTCTCGTTCCTACCCGCCACCTACGCCCAGTACAAGGTCCCCGCCGAGGTCGCGGTCGTGGTGGGCCTCACCGGGCTCAACCTGCGCGGGCTCAAGGAGTCCGTCACCGTACTCATGCCGATCTTCGTGGCCTTCGTGGTCACGCACTTCGCGCTCATCCTGTACGGCATCCTCACGCACGTGCACGACTTCGGGCCCTTGCTGGCGGCGACCGCGGCCGACACGAACGCGGCCCAGAGCGAACTCGGCATGCTGGGCGTGACGGCCCTGTTCCTCAAGGCCTACTCGCTCGGCGGCGGCACGTTCACCGGCATCGAGGCCGTCTCGAACAGCACCGGCATCCTGCGCGAGCCGCGCGTCGAGACCGGCAAGAAGACCATGGCCTACATGGCCGCCTCGCTCGCGTTCACGGCCGGCGGCATCCTGCTCTGCTACCTGCTCAACGACGTCTCGCACGAGCCCGGTCGCACGCTCAACGCCTCGCTGTGGACCACGCTCACGAACGACTGGGTGATCGGCGGGGTCGGGATCGGAGCGGCGGTGGTGGTGTTCACGCTCCTCTCGGAGGGCGCGCTGCTGTTCGTGGCCGCGCAGACCGGGTTCGTGGCCGGCCCGGCCACGCTGGCCGCCATGGCCGTGGACCAGTGGGTGCCCAAGCGGTTCGCGCACCTCTCCGAGCGCCTCGTGACCCAGAACGGCATCCTCGCCATGGGTGCCGCGGCCGCGCTCACGCTGCTCTACACGCAGGGCTCGGTGAAGATCCTCGTCGTCATGTACTCGATCAACGTGTTCCTCACCTTCACGCTGTCGCAGGCCGGCATGGTGCGGCACTGGTGGGACGTGCGGCAGGTCGAGGCGCACTGGCGGCGGCGCATCCTGCTCGCGTCGCTCGGCACGCTGGTCACCGGCGGCATCCTCATCACCACCTCGGTGATCAAGTTCTCGCACGGCGGCTGGCTCACGCTGGCCGTGACCGGCGCGTTCATCCTGGTCTGCGTCGCGGTGCGCGCGCACTACCACCGCGTGCGCGGCGTGCTCTCGAGCCTCGACGAGACGCTGCAGGACCTGCCCATGCCCGCGCGCGAGAACGCGCCCGAACTGGCCCCCGACGGTCCGACCGCCGTGGTGCTGGTGGAGTCCTACGCCGGGCTCGGCATCCACACCCTGCTGAGCGTGCAGCGCATGTTCCCGCGCCACTTCAAGAACTTCGTGTTCGTGTCGGTGGGCCTCGTGGACTCGGGACAGTTCAAGGGCACCGAGGCCATGAAGGCGCTCGAATCCAAGGTGCAGGACGGGCTCGAGCGCTACGTCGAGTTGGCGCAGCGCATGGGCTACTACGCCGAGTACCGCTTCACGCTCGGCACCGACCTCATCGAGGAACTCGAGCAGATCTGCCACGACCTGCAGAAGGAGTTCCGGCGCTCGATCGTGTTCGCGGGCCAGCTCGTGTTCCAGCGCGAGAACCTGCTCACGCGCACGCTCCACCACGAGACGGCGTTCAGCATCCAGCGTCGGCTGCAGTTCGCCGGCATCCAGGTGATCATCCTGCCCATCCGCGTCTGGGAGTCGCGCAAGCAGCCCTGACGCACCGCCGCCCCCGCGGCCCGAACCCGATCCCGCCGTGCGGCCCCTGCCGCCGGCCGCACGGAGAGCCCGACGCATGTTCACGCTCGACCTCAGCGGCAAGCACGCCCTCGTCCTCGGAGTCGCCAACCACCGCAGCCTCGCATGGGCGATCGCGCAGCAGTTGCACGCGGCCGGCGCGTCGGTGTGCCTCACCTACGCGAGCGAGCGTCTGAAGGGTGGCGTCGAGGAGCTGGCCGCCCAGATGCCGGGCAGCCTCGTGCTGCCGTGCGACGTCACCGACGACGCCCAGATCGACGCGGTCGCGCGCGAACTGGGCGAGCGCTGGGGCTCGGTCGAGGCGCTCGTGCACGGCGTGGCGTTCGCGCAGAAGGAGGACCTCGAGGGCTCGTTCGTGGCGACCTCGCGCGAGGGCTTCCGGCTGGCGCTCGAGGTGAGCGCCTACTCGCTGCTCAACGTGACGAACCGCTGCCTGCCGTTGCTCGAGAAGCACGGCGCCAACGTGGTCTCGCTGTCGTACCTCGCGGCCGAGCGCGCGGTGCCATCGTACAACGTGATGGGCAGCGCCAAGGCGGTGCTCGAGCAGGCCACGCGCCAGATGGCCTACGAACTCGGGCCCAAGAACATCCGTGTGAACGCGGTGAGCGCTGGGCCGGTCAACACGCTGGCCGCGCGCGGCATCCGCGGGTTCACGGGCATGTACAAGGACCACGCCGAGCGCGCCGCCCTCAAGCGCAACATCACGCAGGAGGAGGTCGCCAAGGCGTCGCTGTTCCTGCTCTCGGACATGTCGAGCGGCATCACCGGCGAGGTGCTGTACGTGGACGCCGGCTATCGCATCATGGGCGTCTGACCGCACCACCGCCCGCCCCGCACGCGAACCGGCCCGCGCGAGACGCCCTCGCGCGGGCTGGTTCGTTCCACGGGCGCTGCACGAGCGGTCAGGCGCGCCCGCTACCGATGCGCGCCGTGACCTCGATCTCGATCCGCATGCGCGGGTCCGCGAGACCGGCCGAGATCATGGTGGCCGCGGGGCGGATGTCGCCGAAGTGGCGCCGCAGCACGGGCCAGCACTCCCGGAACTCGTCGGCGCGGGGTAGGATGTAGGTGACGCGCACCACATCAGCCAACGTCGCACCCGCCTGCTCGAGCGCCGCCGCGATGTTGCGCAGGCACTGCTCGGTCTGCTCGGGCAGGCCGTCGGCGATCGTCATGGTGCGGTAGTCGAACCCGGTCGTCCCCGAGACGAACACCCACTCGCCGTCCACGACGGCCCGCGAGTAACCGATATCCGACTCGAACGTCGAACCCGACGAGATCGAACGACGACGCATGCGGGAAGCCTCCTGTGGCGACCGGACCTGGGCCTGCGAAGGACGACGATGCGCACGGGGCCCCGTGGGCTCCGAGGCGCGCGAACCGGAGGTTACACCGGGACGCCTCGGCGAGCGCGCGGCCACAGGCCCGAGACCGTCCGCGCTTCCGCCACCACGCGGCCACCGCCTGCACATGCGTGGCCTCCGGGTGGCGGCGGCGGTGGTCGCGCATGTGCCGGTTGTACTCGAACTGCGACTCGATCGGAGCGGGGCCGCTCTGCAGGCTCTCACGATACACGGCGAGGGCCGCGGACAGCGGCTGACCGACGCCGGTCGCGAGGAACGCGCGCAGCGCACCGTTGAACCGGAAGCCGCGTCCGCACCGCGACTCGAAGAACCCGCGCAGGGCCCGCGTGCAGCGCCACCCCTCGCCGATGCGCGTGGACGGCGTGAACGTGGCGGGCATGGCCTCGCGCACGCGCGCGGCTCGCACCGGGACGCGCTCGATCCGGCCGGCCAGGTGGTTCGCGACCCGTCGCGTCAGGTCCGCCTTCGAGCCCCCGCCCGACAGCCCCTGTGCCCGACAGAAGGCCGCGAGCTCGGCCTTGAGCCAGTACCACGCGCGGAAGTCCGCTTCGGTCAGACGAGTGGTGAGTGCGGGTCGCGGCATGCGACGAACATAGCGGATACCGCCAACGCCGCAGACACGCTCGGCGATCGCGCCCGGGCGCGACCACCGAGCCGGGCTTTCGCGGGTGAGCGCCCCGTCGCGCTCCCACCACACCCGTCGCCCGACCGCCCGCCGCCGCGTGGGCGGGCCGCGGCACCGTTACTGTGCCGCAACGGGTTAGCGCGGCGCGGAATACCCCCGCGCGACTGGCGTACTCCATGCAATCGGTCCCCTGCAGCAACCGAGTGCCCTGACGCGAAGGAGGACGCCATGAGGAACGCGACGAGGATCCCGGCCGTCGGCGCCGCCGTGCGCCATCCCGCTGAACCCTTGAACCCGCGAGCGCTGCTCGTGCTGCTGGGCGCCGCCCTGCTCGCCACGCTCGCCGCCGGCACGCCGGCGAATGCCCGCTCGGTGGAGCGCGACGGGTGGGAGCGCCACGCCGAGCCCACCGCACCGTTCGAGATGTGGACCGAGGGCCGGCTCGTGGACGTGCAGGTGCGCGTGGACGGCGAGCCCGCCCCGCTCTACCTGGGGCGCCGCGAGGCCGTCCGCCGCTACCTGCAGGCGTTCGAGGGCCGCCCGTACTCGATCGTCGTGCGCAACGTCAGCGCGCGCCGCGTCGCGGTCGCGATCGCGGTCGACGGCCTCAACGTGCTCAACGGCGAACGCAGCACGCTGTCGTCGCGCGAGCCGCTGTACGTGCTCGACCCGCGCGAGACCACCGTGATCCGGGGCTGGCGCACCTCGCTCGCCGAGGTGCGGCGGTTCGTGTTCGTGGACGAGCGCCGCAGCTACGCCGAGCGCAGCGATCGAGCCAATGCCGACATGGGTGGCATCCGCATCGCCTCGTTCCGCGAGCGCCAGCCGTGGTGGTCGACGCGCGAGCGCGTGCGCGTCTCGCCCCCGCTCGACGCGACCGAACCGCGCGCCGCGGCACCCGCACCGGAGGCCGACCTGCCCGAGCCGCGCACCGGGGCGTCCAAGGAGGGCGTCGCGGCACCGCAGCGTGCGGTCCCGCCGCCGGCCGAGAGTCGCGCGTGGCGTGACGACGGCGACCCGCGCGACGGCTCGCTGCCGGGGACGGGCTGGGGGGATCGGCGCGAGGACCGTGTGGCGACCACGCGCTTCGTCGCCTCGGGCCCCGCGGTGGACCGGGTCGTGCTGCGCTACGAGTACGCCTCGGGCCTGCGCGCACTCGGCATCCGCCCCGTGGACTCGCGCTGGCACGACCGGCTCGCCGAACGCGAGTTCGGGTTCGCCCGACCGCCCATCCGCTGACGCCTCACACGCACGAACGCCCCGGTCGAATGCCGACCGGGGCGTTCGCGTGCGTCGGGGACGCGACTCAGCGCGCGAACATGCTCTTGGCCACGAACATGAGGTTCGCCGGCCGCTCCGCGAGGCGGCGCATGTACCACGGGAACCAGTGCGCACCGTAGCTCACGAGCACGCGCACGTTACGCCCCGCCTTCACGAGTCGCGCCTGCTCGCCACGCTGGATGCCGAACAGCATCGCGTACTCGTAGCCCGCGGCGGGCACGCCGAGGCGCGCGGCCGAGGCCTCGAGCCGCGCGATGAGCGCGGTGTCGTGCGTGCCGAGCGTGGCCCACGCGCCCTTCTCGCGCGCGTCGGCCGCCCACAGCCGCTCCGCCATCCACAGGAAGTTGTCGTCGGTGTCCTGCTTGTCGGGGAACGCGATCGCGGCGGGCTCGGCGTAAGCGCCCTTCACGATGCGGATGGCCGGCCCGAGCGGCAGCAGCGACTCGAGGTCGGCGCACGAGCGCCGCATGTACGACTGCAGGCAGAGCCCGAGGTTGTGGTGCGTCTCGCGCACCTCGCGGAACAGGCGCAGCGTGGCGTCGGTGTAGTCGCTGCCCTCCATGTCGATCCACAGCCGGCTGCCGTGCTCGCGCGCCGCGTCGGCGAGCGTGCGCGTGTGGCGCAGGCAGAGCCCGGCGTCGATGTCGAGCCCCAACTGCGTGGGCTTGATCGAGACCTCGCCGCGCACGCCGCTCGCCGTGAGGCGCCGAAGCGTGTCGAGGTAGTGCGCCAGCACGGCATCGGCCTCGGCGCGGTCGCGCAGGTTCTCGCCGAGGTGCGTGAGCGTCACCGAGATGCCGAGCGCGTTCTGCTCGCGGGCGGCGGTCAGGGCCTCGTCGAGCGTCTCGCCGGGCATGAACCGTCGGACGGCGAGCTTCACGAAACGGCGGCGCGTGGCCTGACGCTGCAGCCAGGCGCTGCGGGAACCGGCGAGGAGCAGACTGCGCATGGGATTCATGGCGGGGACCCGGGGGTGGCGCGAACGAACGGGAACGACGCGAGGGTAGCAGAGGCGCGGGGCGCCCGCAGCGCCGGCCGGCGGCTGGCGCCGGAGCGCGGCATGACGCACCATGCGCGGCCGTGGAACTGCACACCCTCACTCCCGACGCCCCGGTGGCCGCTGCCGAACGATGGGATCGCTTCGTGGCCCACTGCCCCGAGGCGACCTTCTTCCATCGTGCCGGTTGGCGCGACATCCTCGTGGACTCGTTCGGGCACGCGCCCCACTACCTGTGGGCCGAGGAGGGTGGCGAGATCGTGGGCGTGCTGCCGCTCGCGCGCATGCGCAGCCTGCTGTTCGGCGACGCGCTGGTCTCGACCCCGTTCTGCGTCTACGGCGGCGTCGCCGCCACGACCGACGCGGCGCGCGCCGCGCTCGAGGAGGCGGCGGTCGCCCTCGGCACGCGCCTGGGCGTGGACCACGTCGAGTTCCGCAACCTGCGCCCGCGCCGCGACGACTGGGTGCGGCGCGAGGGCAACGCCACGTTCCGCAAGGCGATCGAGCCCTCGCCCGAGGCCAACCTGCTCGCCATCCCACGCAGGCAGCGCGCCGAGGTCCGCAAGGGGATCAACCGCCGATTGGTGGCGACGGCGTCGAACGACCTCGACCTGTGCTGGACGCTGCACGCGCGCAGCGTGCACCGGCACGGCTCGCCGATCGTGGCGCGCCGCTACTTCCACGACCTCGCGCGCGTGTTCGGTCGCGACTGCGAGTGCTTCCTCGTGACGCACGAGGGCCGCGTGCTCGCGTCGCTGCTCAACCTCTACGACCGCGACACGGTGATGCCCTACTACGCCGGCAGCAGCAGCGAAGGCCGCGACGGCGAGGTGCACCCGTACCTGCACTGGGCGCTCATGAACCACGCGGCCGCGCGCGGGGCGCGCGTGTTCGACTTCGGCCGCAGCCCGGTCGGTTCGGGTGGCTACCATTACAAGAGGAACTTCGGCTTCACCCCCGAGCCGCTCGCCTACGAGTACCGGCTCATCCGCGGCAAGCACGCCCCCGACACCGACCCGCGCAGCCCGCGCTACCGCCTCATGGTGAACACGTGGAAGCGGCTGCCGCTCGCGTTCGCCAACCGCATCGGCCCGTGGGCGGCCCGCCAGATCGGCTGACCGGTCTCACGCGTCGTCGAGGCGGCGCCCCATGGTGTGCAGCGTGCGACCGGCCTTCTCGAACCGCCGCCGAACCGTGAGCCCGTGGGACTCGTACAGGTGCACCGCCGCGGCGTTGTCGGCGTGCACGTTGAGCTCGTACTCGGCGATGCCCTGCGCGCGGAACGCGGCGTGCGCCGCCTCCATGAGCGCGCCGCCCACGCCCTTGCCGCGCGCGGACGAGCGCACGCCCAGATAGACGAGTTCGGGCACCGAGGGGGGCACGGCGGTGCCCGACCCCAGCTTGGCCAGCACGGCGCGCGCCAGCCCCACCGGATTCGAACCGAGCACGAACAGCGCCATGTCGAGCGGCCCGGCGAGCAGCGCGCGCGGGAACATCGCACCGATGTCGGGCGTGATCATGACGAACCCGAGCAGCGCACCGTCCTCCTCGGCCACGCACACCGTGGCCGCGCCACGCGCGATGGCGTTGGCGTAGAAGCGCCGCACCTGGAACGGACCGAGCGGCGACAGGTCGCTCACCGCGAGCGTCTCGAGGTGCAGGTCGGCCAGTGCACGGGCGTCGGCGGGCGTGGCGGTGCGGATGTTCGGCAGGGCGGCCTCCGGGGTGGGTTCGCGCGCAACATACACCAGGCCGATTGCGCTACGCTCGCCGCATGACCCATCCGCCCATGCCCACCACCGACGCCGCGCGACGCCGCGCGCAGCGCGCCTGGTGCCTGTACGACTGGGCGAACTCGGCGTTCGTGACCAGCGTGGTGTCGGCGCTCCTGCCGGTGTACTTCGCACGCCTCGCTGCGCGCGAACTGCCCGCGCATCAGGTCACCGCCACCTGGGGTTACACGAGCGCGGCCGCGCTGGCCGTGGCCGCGGTGCTGTCGCCGCTCGTCGGCGCGCTCGCCGACCGCCGCGGACGACGCAAGCCCATGCTCGCAGCGTGCGTCGCGTGGGGAGCACTGGGCACGGTGGGGCTCGCGCTCCTCCCACCGGGCTCGTGGGCCCTGCTGCCGCTCGCCTACGGCGTGGCGTTCGTGGCGTTCGCGATCGGCAACGTGCTGTACGACGCACTGCTCGCCGCGGTCGCCGGTCCGCACGAGTGGGACCGCGTCTCGGCGCGCGGCTTCGCGTGGGGTTATCTGGGCGGCGGCGCGCTGCTCGCGGTGAACCTCGCCATGGTCACCATGCCCGCGCGCTTCGGGTTCGCCGACGCGGGCGAGGCGACGCGCGCCTCGTTCGCGACCGTGGCGGTGTGGTGGGTGGCGTTCTCGCTGCCCCTGTTCCGGCGCGTGCCCGAGCCCGCACCACCCGCGGAGGGCGCGGGGGCTGCGGGGTGGCGCCTCGGGGACACGATCGCGCTGCTGCGTCGCCACCCCGACCTCGCCACGTTCCTGCTCGCGTTCTGGCTCTACTCCGATGGCATCGGTACGATCGTGCGCATGGCCACGCTGTACGGCGCCGAGGTCGGACTGGGCGACCGCGACCTGCTCGGCGCGCTCCTGCTCGTGCAGGTGCTCGGCGCACCGGCGGCGCTCGCGTTCGGACGACTCGCGGGCCCGCTCGGGGCGCGCGGAGCCATCCTCGTAGGGCTCGCGGGCTACGTCGTCATCGTGGGGTTCGCCTTCACGCTGCACCACGCGTGGCAGTTCTGGGCACTGGCCGCGATGGTCGCGCTCGTCCAGGGCGGCACGCAGGCGCTGTCGCGCTCGCTGTTCGCCTCGCTGGTGCCGGCCCCGCGCCGCGGCGAGCTGTTCGGATTCTACTCGGTGAGCGAGAAGCTGGCCGGCATCGTGGGCCCGCTCGTGTTCGCGGTCGTGGCGCAGGTCGCGCACGGCGGCCGCTGGGCCACGCTGGCGCTGCTGCCCATGTTCGTGGGCGGGGCATGGTTGCTGCTGCGCGTGGACGTGGCGCGCGGGGCGGCGGCCGCGCGAGCGGCCGAGCGTGCGACCTGACGGCCGCCGTCAGGCCCTCGCCAAATCCCCACCCGGGCCGTTGCACCGACCGCCCGGACCGCTAGACTCATCTGGTCCCGCGCGCCCCACCCCACGGAGAGTCCCCGGTCCCATGCGCCTCCCCGCCCCGCTCCGCACCGTCGTCCTGCTCGTCGTCGCGGCCCTGCCGTTCGTGGCCGCCCCCACCGCCCGCGCCGCCGAGCCCGACTACTCGGGCTACGAGGCCCTGTTGCGGCGCTACATCGTGCCGATCGGTGGCAAGGGCGCGCCCTACGACACGCGCTTCGACTACGAGCAGCTCTACATCGACGAGGACATCTGGCGGCTCAAGCGCTCGCCGCGGCTCGAGTCCATCCTCACGCAGGTGCTCGCGGTGGACCTCACCACCATGACCCCGGCCGAGCGCAAGGCGTGGTCGATCAACGCCTACAACCTGCTCGTCGTCCGGCACATGACGCTCAACCTGCTCGTGCCGAACCGCAAGTTCCTGCGCTACGACTCGCCGCACGAGGTGCGCACGCCCGAGGGCGCGTTCTTCGCCTCGCCGGCGGCGGTGTTCGGCGGCGAGCGCTGGTCGCTCACGGGCTTCATGTGGCGCTTCGTCTACGGCGACACCACGTGCGCGTCGCTCGCCGACGGCTTCATGCCGCGCGAGGCCGGCGGCGACCCGCGCCTGTCGCTGGCGCTCGTGCACGGCACGATCGGCACGGGACCGCTGCTGCCGTGGGCGTACCGCGCCGACTCGCTCGAGGCGCAGCTCGACCGCGCCACGCGCCTCGCGCTGGCCGTGCCCACGCGCGTGCGACTCGACGCCAGGGCCAACGTGCTGTGGGTGAGCAACCGGTTCTTCGAGGACCGCGCCGACTTCGGCGGACCGTCGCTGCCCGCGCTCATGCCGCTCCTGCAACGGCACGCCCCGCAGGCCGTGCGCCGCGCCATCACGCAGCGCAAGCTCACGCGCCCCGACCACTTCTTCGAACCGAACCTCAAGCTCAACCAGTACGACCACCCCGCGGGTTCGGCGCCCGGCGGCGTGAAGCCCGACACCACGACGCGCCGCTGAGCGCGGGCGTGCTAGAGTCGCGACCCGTCCACGGCACGCGCACCCCGCGTGTGCCGGGTCCCCGAACCCGCACACGGAGGTGCGCGGCGATGCGTCCCGACCCTCGATCCGGAGTCTCGCGCGCGTGAGCGCGACCGACCGCGACCTGCTCGTGCTCGGGGGTGGCGTCACGGGCTGCGGCGTGGCGCGACTGGCGGCCCGCGCGGGCTGGAGCGTGACGCTCACCGAGCGCGACGACCTCGGAACCGGCGCGAGCAGTGCGACCAGCCACATGCTGCACGGTGGCCTGCGCTACCTCGAGCACGGTCGGTTCTCGCTCGTGCGCGAGGCGCTCTCGGAGCGCATGGCGGTGTCGCGCATGGCGCCCTCGGTGACGCGCCCGGTGCGCTTCCTCGTCCCGCTGCGGCGCGGCGACCGCGTGGGCCCGCTCCGACTGCGCGCCGCGCTCGCGCTCTACGACCTGCTCGCGGGCCGCACGGCCCCGAGCCCGCACGTGATGGCGAACGCGCGCCAGGCGCGCGCGCTCGAGCCCGGACTGGAGCCGCGCGGCCTGCGCGGGGCCGGCGCGTACACCGACGTGGTCATGGACGACGCGCGCCTCACGGTGGCGGTGGCGCGCGACGCGGTAGCCCATGGCGCCGAACTGCGCACGCGCACCGAACTCGTCACGGCACGCCCGGGCGGGCCCGAGGGCCGACTCGAGGTGGAGATGCGCGACCGCGTCACCGGCGAGGTGATCGCCCTCACCCCGCGCCTCATCGTCAACGCCACCGGCGCGTGGGCCGACCGCACGCGCGCCACCGTGCTCGGCCTGCTGCAACCCGGTACGCCCGACCCGCCGCGCGTGCTGCGCCCCTCGCGCGGCACTCACCTCGTGTACCCCGCGCTCACCCAAGGGCACGGGCTCGTCTCGATCGCGGGCGACGGTCGCGTGCTGTTCGTGGTTCCGTTCGCGGGCCGCTCGTTGGTGGGCACCACCGAGGTCGAGGTCGGCTCGCCGCCGAGCGACGGCGAGCGACGGCCCTCGCCCGACGAGATCCGCTACCTCGCGCGTGAGGTGAGCCGGTTGGTGCCGGCCGCCGCGCACACCCACCCGATCGCGGTGTACGCGGGCGTTCGCCCGCTCGCCGCGGCCGAGGAGGGTGTGGGCGAGGCGTCGCGCGAGCACCGCATCGCCGACGACGGCGCGTTGCTCACGATCGTGGGCGGCAAGTACACGACGTTCCGCGTCATGGCGCGCGACGTACTGGCGCTGGCCGCCGCGCGCCTGCGCCGCGAGGTGCCCGCCGACACCACCGAGGCGTTGCCCGCCCCGCTCGCCGAGTCCGCGAGCGACGAGGCGTTCGCCGAGCACGCCATCGCCCACGAGTGGGCGCGCTCGCTCGACGACCTGCTGCGCCGCCGCGGCCCGCGCGGGCTCTCCGACGACCGCGGCCTCGCCGCCGCGCGCCGCATGGCACCCGTGCTGGGGCGCGCGCTGGGTTGGGACACCGCGCGCGAGCGCGAGGAGATCGACCGCTACGAGAACGCCGTGCGCGACGAGCTCATGCTGCTCGACCGCGCGCTCGCCACCCGCTGACCCGCCGGGGCGACCCGGCCGACGGAGGTCCCATGCCGCAGCAGTCGCCGTTCGTGCTCGCGCTCGACCAGGGAACCACGGGCTCCACCGCGCTCGTCATCGACCACCGTGGCCGGGTCCGCGGTCGAGGCTACGCCGAGGTCCCGCAGCACTTCCCGCGTCCGGGCTGGGTCGAGCACGACCCGCTCGACCTGTGGACGAGCGTGCTCACCGCCACGCGTCACGCGCTGGCCGCGGCGCGCGTGCGGCCCACGGCCATCGCCGCGATCGGCGTCACGAACCAGCGCGAGACGGTGGTGCTGTGGGACCGCGTCACGGGCGAGCCGCTCGGACGCGCCATCGTGTGGCAGGACCGTCGCACCTCGGCGCGGTGCGACGAACTCCGCCGCCGCGGACGCGAAGCCGCGATCCGCCGCACCACGGGACTCGTGTGCGACCCGTACTTCTCGGCCACCAAGCTGGAGTGGTGGCTCGCGCACGACGCGCGCGCACGCCGACTCGCGGCCCGCGGCCGGCTCGCGTTCGGCACCGTGGACGCGTGGCTGGTGTGGAAGCTCACCGGCGGCACGGTGCACGCGACCGACCCCACCAACGCCTCGCGCACGCTGCTCTACGGCTTGCACTCGCAGCGCTGGGAGCCGTCGCTGCTGCGCACGTTCGGGGTGCCGCGCTCGGTGCTGCCCGAGGTGCGGCGTTCGGCGGGCGACTTCGGGCGCACGCGCGGCGTGCGAGGGCTGCCCGACGGCATCGCGGTCGCGGGCGTGGCCGGCGACCAGCAGGCAGCGCTGTTCGGACAGGGCTGCGTGCGGCCCGGGCAGGGCAAGAACACCTACGGCACCGGTTGCTTCCTGCTGCAGCACACGGGCTCGCGGCCGATCGCCTCGCGCGCCGGCCTGCTCACCACGCTCGCCTGCTCGGCCGACGGCGGGCCCGCGTACGCGCTCGAGGGCAGCGTGTTCGTGGGCGGTGCGGCGGTGCAGTGGCTGCGCGACGGGCTCGGGCTGGTCGCGCGCGCCTCCGAGAGCGAGGCGATCGCACGCTCGGTGCCCGACAGCGGCGGCGTGGTGCTGGTGCCGGCGTTCGCGGGCCTCGGGGCGCCGCACTGGCGCGCCGAGGTGCGCGGCGCACTGCTCGGGATCACGCGCGGCACGACGCGTGCGCACGTCGTGCGCGCCACGCTGGAGTCGCTCGCGTTCCAGAGCGGCGACCTCGTGCACGCCATGGAGCACGACGCCGGGCGCCGCGTCACCGCGCTGCAGGTCGACGGCGGCGCGGTCGCGAACGACTGGCTCATGCAGACGCAGGCCGACCTGCTCGGCGTTCCCGTGCACCGGCCGAGAGTGATCGAGACCACCGCGCTCGGCGCCGGCCTGCTCGCCGGACTGGGCGCCGGGGTGTGGCGCTCGCCGCGCGAACTCGCACCCGCACGTGCGCTCGATCGCACGTTCCGGCCGCGACGCTCCGTGGCCTGGCGCCGATCGGAATGGGCGCGCTGGCACGGCGCGCTCGCCACGCTGCTCGGAGGCGCGGGGCGTTAGTCCACGACCGGCAGCGTCGCCAGACGCTCGCGCCACTCGGCGGCGAGCGACTCGAGCGACGCGGCCGCGTCGCGTTCGGCGCGCAAGCGCGGCGACTCGTCACGCAGGCGCAGCACGCGCTCGACCGTCCAGCCCGCGTGCGGGCGCTCGATGCAGCGCACCGCGTCACCGCGCGCCACCACGCCCTCGCGCAGCACGCGCAGGTACCAACCGGGAGCGCGCGCGGCCACCACCTCGCGCAGCAGCCACTCGGTGTCCCAGCGGCGCGAGATGTCCATGCACGGACCGCGCGGGGACGACACCTGCATCACCCCCCCACCCACCTCGAGCACGTCGCCCACGCACACCGTGCGCTCGTCGAGCCCCTCGGTGGTGAGGTTCTCGCCCAAGCCGCCGGGGCCCATGTCCGCGAGCCCGGGACGCGTACGCCAGTGCGCGTAGTGCTCGCCGGGGTACATGAGCACGGCGCGCTCGGGCCCGCCGTGGTGGCGCGTGTCGGCCTGCTCGTCGCCCAGCAGTCCCAGCGCGGTCACGTGCACCGGGCCCTCGGCCTCGTCCTTCCAGAACGCGGTGCGCCACGGCGATCGCACCTCGTCCCAACCGGGACGGTCATGGCGCACGATGCGGCCGGTGCGCACCGAGGTCACGCGGCCGAGGGGCAGGTCGGCCATGGCGTCAGGCCACCAACACCACGTCGAGCCACGCCAAGAGGTCGCGCACCAGCGTCTCGCGACCCAGGTCGTTGAACGACTCGTGGCGCACACCGCTCAACGTCATGAGCCGCATCATGCCGTGCGGCGCGACCCCCGAGGCGGCCAGCGAACCCTTGGGGTCCACCATCGTGTCGGCCATGCCCTGGATCGTCAGCGTGGGCACGCGCAAACCGCGCAGCTCGCGCGCACAGCGCCGCGCGGCCGCGAGGAACGCGAAGTACGTGCGCGGGCTGATGCGGTCGTGCACGAGCGGGTCCTCGCGGTAGGCGCGCACCACCTCGGGGTCGCGCGACAACCCCTCGGGGTCGAGACCGTTCGGGAAACCCGCGGTGGGCGTGACCCGCGCCGCGACGCGCGCGAGCGCGAGCTTCCACCACGGCGGGACCGGCGGCTGCAGCGCGGGCGCCGACAGGACGAGTCCGTACAGCAAGCGCGGGTGCGCGAGTGCGTGGTCGAGCGCGATGACGCCGCCCATGCTGTGCCCCATCAGGATGACCGGGAGGTCGGCGGGCTGCTCGTCGAGCCCGCGCGTCGCGGTGAACATGGCCGGCACGATCGCGTCCCGCAGTTGCTCCCACGACGGGATGTCGCCACGCTGCCCCTCGCTGCGACCGTGCCCGGGCAGGTCGAGCGCGACCACGGTGAAGCGCGCGCGCACGAGATCCGAGGCCAACGCGGCGTAGCGTCCGCTGTGCTCACCCAAGCCGTGGACGATGGCGACCAGCGCACGCGGCCGTTCGGCGCACCAGACGTGGCCCGGGAGCACGCGGCCCGGCGCGACGCGCACCTCGATCGCGATGGACGGAACCGCGCCCGAGGCCGGGTTCATCGGCCCTTCGGCCCACCCGGACGACCATCCCGGCCGTCATCCTCGTCCTCGTCGTCGTCCTCGTCGTCGTCATCGAGGTCGTCGTCGTCCTCGTCGTCGTCCTCGCGGTCGGCGATGGTGAACGACGGATCGTCGTCGTCCTCGTCCTCGGCCGGCTCCAGCACGATGTCGTCGGGCAGCGTCTGCGGATCCATCTCGTCGGTGGACGCGAACGTGGTCCCCGTATTGCGCACCAGGTTGACGACCTGGTCGAACAGACTCGGCAGGTCGTCGGGCGCCAGCGTCGCGAGCGGGTGCACCACCACCGCCCAGATCTCCTTCCCGCGCATGGCGTACCGGGCGTCGACCGCGCGGCCGAAGTTGGCCTGCAGCAGCACGTGGAACAGGTCGGCGTCGGGCTCGTCCACCACACCGATGGGCGCCATGATGCGCATGCGGTCGCGCCGGTCGTCGCTGAAGACGAACACCGGCACGTCGTTGCGCACGCCACGCCAGAACCCCGGCTCGCCTTCGAGTCGGGTCAGGTAGGCATCCACGATCCTCGCCATCGCTTGTGTGGTCATCGCGGGCGCATCTTGTCGCAAACCGCTTCGGATTGCACGCTGCCCCCCCCGCACCGGCGGTCCGGCGCGCTGCGCACGGCGGCGCACACCCGTGCGTGCGCCTCGCGCTCGGTTTGAGCGGTCCACGGGCGGCCGCTATCCTCGCGCGGTCGCCGGCCCTCACGCCCCGCACCCGCGTCGCGGAGGCCGGCTCGCCCTCGCAGGAGCCGCCGTGCCCGACTTCCAGGACCCCACGCCCCCGCCGTCGCGCATCATCCTGCCCGGCGGTGACCCTGAGCCCAGCGGCGAGCGCCCGCGCATCATCCTGCCGCCCGGCGCCAGCGTGGAGAGTCGCGAGGACCTGCCCGAGTACCCGCGCCTGCGCGCGGTCCAGATGCAGATCGTGCGCGACCCGCAGGATCCGCAGCGCGAGCTGCTGCTCGTCATGGACCCGCTCGGCGTCTGCCCGCAGCAGATGGTGCTCGGGCTCGAGACGATCGCGCTGCTCGAACTGCTCGACGGCACCACGTCGCTCACCGACTTGCAGGCGCTCGTCATGCGCGAGTCCAAGGACCTGCGCCTCGGCAACATCGTGCGCGAGTTCGTGGGCAAGCTCGACGACCAGTTCCTGCTCGAGGGCCCGCGCTTCGAGGCCGAGTACGACCGCCTGCAGGCCGAGTGGCACCCGCTCGAGGTGCGCCCCGCCGCACTCGACGGCGTGTGCTACCCCAACGAGCACGAGCCCCTCGAGGGTTTCCTCGACGAGCAGTTCACGCACGCGCGCGCCGGCATGACCGAGCGCGGCGAGAGCGAGGCGCAGGGCGAGACGCTGCCGCGCGCGCTGCTCATCCCCCACCTCGACCCGCGCCGCCGCGGCCACGTGCAGGCGCGTGCCGCGCTCGAGGTCGGCCCCGAGGCCCCGCTGCCGCTGCGCGTGGTCGTGTTCGGCACCGGTCACCAGTTGCAGCGCCATCGCGTCGCGCTCACGCGCAAGCGGTTCGAGACGCCGTTCGGTCAGGTGCCGTGCGACACGGAGTTCGTGGACCGCGTCGCGGCGCGCGTGGGCCCAACCGCGTACCGCGAGGAGTTGGTGCACCGCGACGAGCACTCGATCGAGTTCGTGCTGCTGTACCTGCAGCGCCGCCTGCGCTACCGCCGCTTCACGCTGGTGCCCATCCTGTGCGGCGGGTTCGAGTGGTTCTTCGACGAGTCGCGCGACCCGCGCGGCGACGAGACGCTGGAGGCATTGGTCGCGGGCGTGCGCGAGGCCGAGGCCGAACTGGGCGGGCCCACGCTGTACGTGGCGAGCGTGGACTTCTCGCACGTCGGCCCGCGCTTCGGCGACCCGGCACTCGACGAGGAGGGCGCGCGCGCCATCCAGCAGGTGGACGAGACCGCGCTCAACGCGGCCGCGAGCGGCGACGCCGATCGCTGGTGGGCGTCGCTCGCCCCCGACGAGAACGCGACCCGCATCTGCGGGCTCGGACCGACGTGGTGCATGCTGCGCTGCGCCGAACCGGGCGAGGGCCGTCCGCTGCTCTACGACCAGAGCCCCGAACCCGGCGGGCTCGTGTCGGTGGCCGCCATGGTGTGGCCGGGCACGCCGCGCGCCTGACCCGGCGCGCCTAGGCGCGCGGGCGCCAGCCCGGGACCAGACGCGGCACGCGGCGGGCGTACTCGCGCCACGCGTCCCCGAACGCGGGCGCGAACATCAGCTCCTCGATGGCCGTGTGCATCCAGAACGGCACCAGCAGGAGCAGCGCGAACCCCAGCGTGACCGCGCTGTCGTGGGCGATCGCGATCCCCGCCCCCAGCGCGACGAGCCCCGTGTACATGGGATGGCGCACGATGGCGTAGGGCCCGTGCGTGACGAGCGCGTGGTCGGGACGCAGCGCGAACGTGCCCGAGAACCCGCGACCGAGTGCGAAGCGCGCCCACACCGTGAAAGCGGACGCGACCCACGCCAGCGCCACGCCGACCCACGCGAGGACCGGGGCGACGGCGGCGGGTGCGAGCGGGGCGTCGCGTTCGAGCAACAGCTTGGTGAGCGCCCACAGGAGCAGCAGGTTGAGCTCGATCGAGAACAGCACCAGCCGCTCGGCCGAGCGCTGCGTCTTGAACCGCTGCCCGAACGTGCGGAACGGGGTGTCGGCGTACACCAGCAGCACGGGCACCAGGGCCACCAGGGCGGCCATGCGTAGCGTCTCGAGTGGCACTTCGGGCTCCTTGTGGGGGACCGGGAACGGGGCTAATTTCGCGGGCCCATGGCCCACTGGATCCTCAAGACCGAACCGTCGGAATACTCCTACGCCGATCTCGTCCGCGACAAGCGGACGGTCTGGTCGGGCGTGAGCAACGCGCTCGCCCTGAAGCACCTGCGCACCTTCGCGGCGGGCGACCACGTGCTCGTGTACCACACCGGCGGCGAGAAGGCGGTGGTCGGCATGGCGCGCGTGATGCGCGGCCCCTACCCCGACCCGAAGGCCGACGACGAGCGCCTCGTGGTGGTGGACGTGGAGCCCGTGCGCGCGCTGCCCCAGCCGGTGACGCTTGCGGACTTCAAGGCCGATGCGAAGCTCTCGGGCACCGATCTGGTGCGCCTGCCGCGCCTGTCGGTGATCCCGCTCACCGCGGCGCAGTACGCGCGCGTGCTCGAGCGCGGCGGGTCGCGCGCATGACCTCGCGCGCCGACGCCGCCCGCCGCATCACGGCGCTCGCCGCGGAGATCCGCGAGCACGACCACCGCTACTACGTCCTCGACGCCCCCACGATCTCCGACGCGGCCTACGACAAGCTGCTGCGCGAACTCGTGGAACTGGAGACCGCACACCCCGAACTGCGTGCGAGCGACTCCCCCACGCAGCGCGTGGGCGGCGGGCTGCGCGAGGGCTTCAAGAAGGTGAAGCACGTACGGCCCATGCTGTCGCTCGACTCGCTCATGGCCGAGGACGAGGTGCGCGAGTTCGACGAACGCGTGCGCAAGGGACTGGGGCTGGCCGAGGGGCTGTTCGCCGAGGACGTCGTGTACGTGGCGGAGCCGAAGTTCGACGGCCTGTCCATCGAGCTCGTGTACGAGGACGGCGTGTTCGTGCGCGGCTCCACGCGCGGCGACGGCGAGACCGGCGAGGACGTGACCGAGAACCTGCGCACCATTCGCGCCGTGCCGCTGCGACTGCGCGAGGAGGGCCCGCCCTCGAAGGGGACGATCGCCATCCGTGGCGAGGTGCTCATCCCGTTGCCCGCGTTCGAGGCGTTGAACAAGCGCCTGATCGAGGCCGGCGAGGAACCGTTCGCCAACGCGCGCAACGCCGCTGCGGGCACCGTGCGGCAACTCGACGTCTCCGTCACCGCGAGCCGACGTCTCGACTTCTTCGCCTACGACGTCATGGCGCAGGAGCCCGCCCCGCGCGGCAAGGCGGCGTTCGCGAGCCAGCACGCCATCCTCGAGGGGCTCACCGCGTGGGGTTTCCACGTGGAGTCCGGGGTGCGCCGGTGCCACGGCCTCGCCGAGGCGCTCGCGTTCCACACCGACCTGCGCGAGCGGCGCGATGCGCTGCCCTACGAGATCGACGGGGTCGTGCTCAAGGTGGACGACCGCGCCGCGCAGACCCGCCTCGGTATGCGTTCGAGGTCGCCGCGCTGGGCGGTGGCGTTCAAGTTCCCGCCGCGCGAGGAGATCACGCAGGTCCTCGACATCGTCGTGCAGGTGGGTCGCACCGGGAAGCTCACGCCGGTCGCGCAGTTGCGTCCGGTGGACGTCTCGGGTGTCACCGTGAGCCGCGCCACGCTGCACAACCAGGACGAACTCGACCGCAAGGACGTGCGCATCGGCGACACCGTGCGCGTGCGAAGGGCGGGCGACGTCATCCCCGAGGTCGTGGAGGTGCTCCCCGAGCATCGTCCGCAGGGTGCGAAGCGCTTCGAGCTGCCGTCGAAGTGCCCGGTGTGCGGCGCCGAGGTCGAGCGCACCGGTGCGGCGCACCGCTGCACGAACGGGCTCGCCTGCCCGGCGCAGCTCGAGCGCCACCTCGTGCACTTCACGCAGCGCGGGGCCATGGACATCGCGGGGCTGGGCGAGAAGACGGTGAAGCAACTGCTCGACAAGCGACTCGTGGCCGACCTGGCCGACCTCTACCAGCTCACGCCCATCCATCTCGTGGAGCTGGAGGGCTTCGCCGAACGCAGCATCGAGAACCTGCTCGGCGCGCTCGAGGCCAGCAAGAAGCCGCGGCTCGACCGCTTCCTGTTCGCGCTCGGGATCGAGCACGTGGGCGAGACCGTGGCGCGCACGCTCGCCGACCACTTCGGATCGCTCGCCGCACTGCGGGAGGCCTCGGTCGAGGACCTCATGCACATCCACGGCATCGGCGACGAGGTCGCCGAGAGCGTGCACGCGTTCTTCGACAACCGCCGCAACGCCAAGGTGCTCGACCGCCTCATCAAGGCGGGCGTGAAGCCCACGGCCGAGGAGCGCCCCGCGGGGCCGCGCGTACTCGACGGCGTCACGGTCGTGTTCACGGGCGGGCTCGAGACCATGCCGCGCCCCGACGCGCAGCGACTCGCGGAACGCCACGGCGCCCGCGTGGCCGGCAGCGTGTCCAAGAAGGTCACGCTCGTCGTCGCCGGCCCGGGCGCGGGCTCCAAGCTGGACGACGCCCGCCGACTGGGCATCGAGGTGATCGACGAGGCGACGTTCCTCGAGCGGGTCGGGGCGAAGTCGTGAGCCGTCCCGACAACGCCACGCTGGCCGCCGCGCTCGCGCGGCTCGGCGTCATGCTGGAACTCGACGACGCCAACCCGTTCCGCGTGCGTGCGCTGCGCGAGGGTGCGCGCGTCGTCGAACAGTGCGAGACCCGCATCGCCGACCTCGCCGACACGCCGGGCGCTCTCGAGGAGTTGCCGGGGATCGGCAAGGGCATCGCGCAGCACCTGCGCGACCTCGTCGCGACGGGAACCACCCCCCTGCTCGACGAACTCGCCGTCCGATGGCCGGGCGAGGTGGTGGGGTTCACCGACCTGCAGGGTCTGGGGCCCAAGCGCGTGCGCACGCTGTGGACGCAGCTGCACATCGGCACGCGCGAGGCGCTGGAGAAGGCCGCGCGCGAGGGGCGACTGCGCGACCTACCGGGCTTCGGCGAGAAGGTCGAGCACGGCGTCCTCAAGTCGCTCGCCACCGCGGCGCAGTTCTCGGGCCGCATGCTGCTGGCCGAGGCGTGGCCGCTGGCGCACGCCCTCGCCGAACGCGTGCGTGCCGTGCGCGGCGTGACCCAGGTGGAACTGGCCGGGTCGTTCCGCCGCCGACGCGACACCGTGGGGGACCTCGACGTGCTGGTGTGCGCGCACGACGCCGACGCGGTCATGGACGCGTTCACCCGGCACGCCGATGTGGCCGACGTGCTGGGACGGGGCGACACCAAGTCGAGCGTGCGGCTGCAGCGCGGGCTGCAGGTGGACCTGCGCGTGGTGCCCGAGGACGGCTTCGGGGCGGCGCTGCTCTACTTCACGGGCTCCAAGGAGCACAACATCGAGCTGCGCCGCATCGCGCTCGAGCGCGGCATGAGCCTGAACGAGTACGGACTCACGCGTGGTGACCGCACGGTGGCCTCGCGCACCGAGGCCGACGTGTACCGCGCACTCGGGCTCGACTGGATCCCGCCCGAGTTGCGCGAGGCACACGGCGAGATCGCGGCCGCCGCCGAGGGTCGCCTGCCCGTGCTCGTCGAACTCGACGACCTGCGCGGCGACCTGCACATGCACACGACGCGCAGCGATGGCCGCGACACGCTGGACGACATGATCGCCGCCGCCGAGGCGCGCGGGCTCGAGTACGTGGCGATCACCGAGCACAGCAAGGCGCTGGCGATGGCGAACGGCTTCGACGCCGCACGCGTGCGGCGCTCGGTGAAGGAGGTGGCCGCGGCCCGCGAGCGCCACCCCGGCATTCGCGTGCTGCACGGACTCGAGGTGGACATCCTGGGCGACGGCGCACTCGACCTCGACGACGAGACGCTCGCCCTGCTCGACTGGGTGGTGGTGAGCCTGCACTCGCGCTTCGACATGAAGCCCGAAGCCGCGACCGAGCGCGTGCTGCGTGCGCTCGCCAACCCGTGGGTGCACGCCTTCGGCCACCCCACCGGTCGGCTCATCGGCTCGCGCGCCGCGGTGCCGTTCGACGTCGAGCGCGTGAGCGCGGCGGCCGCCGCATACGGCGTGGCCATGGAGATCAACGCCGCCCCCGACCGTCTCGACCTCACCGATGCGCACGCCCGCATCGCACGCGCACAGGGCTGCGCGTTCGTGATCGACACCGACGCGCACTCGATCGGCCAGCTCGACAACCTGCGCTGGGGCGTGTTCCAGGCCCGCCGCGCCGGCCTCACGCGCGCCGACGTGCTGAACGCCCGGCCGTGGTCGCGGTTCGAACCCGTGCTGGCCCGGCCCCGCAAGGGCGCACGCGCACCCGGGTCGGCACCGGACACGCAGCCCACACCGCACGCTCGCACCGCCGCGCGCAAGACGACCGCGCCGCGCACCCCCCCCTCGGGCACGAAGGCCGAGGCGTGCACGCCGAAGCCCGGCGCGAAGCCCGCGACCCGCACGCCCAAACCCGGCGCGAAGCCCGCGGCCCGCGCGCCCAAGCCCGCCGCGAAGCCCGCGGCCCGCACGCCCAAGCCCGTCGCGAAGCCCGCGGCCCGCACGCCGAGGCCCGGCGCGAAGCCCACGCGGCGCACGGCGCGCTGAGGCACGCCACGCGGTCGCGCCCGGGTCCGGCAGGACGTGCCACCTCGCCACGCGGTCGGACACGCGCCAGCGCAGGGCGTACCGCCCGGACCCTCGATACGCCCCCATGACGAGGCCCCGGGGACCGCGAGGTCCCCGGGGCCGGACTTCACCCACGAACGGGCGTCAGACCTTCTCGGCGATGCTCTTGGCCTGCAGGAACAACAGCAGGTAGTCGCGCCCGCCCGCCTTGCTGTCGGTGCCGCTCATGTTGAAGCCGCCGAACGGATGGCAGCCCACCATGGCGCCGGTGCACTTGCGGTTGAGGTACAGGTTGCCGACGAAGAACTCCTCGCGCGCACGCTGGATCTTGGCCGGGTTGCGCGAGAACACCGCGCCGGTGAGACCGAACTCGGTGTCGTTCGCGATGCGCAGCGCGTCGTCGTAGTCGCGGGCGCGGATGATCGCGAGGACGGGACCGAAGATCTCCTCCTGCGCGATGCGAGCGGTCGGGGCGACGTCGTCGAACACGGTGGGCTGTACGAACCAGCCCGACTCGCCCGGCACGCGGCCGCCGCCGAGCAGCAGCTTGCCCTCGGCCTTCCCGACCTCGATGTAGCGCAGGATCGTGTTCATGGCACGCTCGCTCGCCACCGGCCCCATGTAGGTGCCGTAGGTCGCGGGGTCACCCTGCTTCACCAGCCTCTCGATCGCCGGCATGAGCTTGGCCACGAACGCGTCGTGCACCGAGTCCACCACGATGGCGCGCGAGCAGGCCGAGCACTTCTGCCCGCCGAACCCGAACGCGCTCTGGGCCACACCGAGCGCGGCCGCGTCGAGGTCGGCCTCGTCGTCCACGATGATGCCGTCCTTGCCGCCCATCTCGGCGACCACGCGCTTGAGCCACTTCTGCCCCGGCTGCACCTCGGCGGCCAGCTTGTTGATGCCGATGCCGACCTCCTTCGAACCGGTGAACGACACGAAGCGCGTGCGCGGGTGGCGCACGATCTCGTCGCCGACCACGCTGCCGTCGCCGGTCACGAAGTTCACCACGCCCGGCGGCAGGCCGACCTCCTCGAGCAGCGCGAAGAACTCCCACGCGATGAGCGGCGTGTCGCTGGCGGGCTTGAGCACCACCGTGTTGCCGGTCACGACCGCGGCGGTCGTCATGCCCACGCAGATCGCGAGCGGGAAGTTCCACGGCGGGATGACCGCGCCCACGCCGAGCGGCAGGTACACCATGGAGTCGTGCTCGCCCGGCATCTGGTGCACGGGCTGCGGCGCGGCGTAGCGCAGCATCTCGCGCGCGTAGAACTCCATGAAGTCCACCGCCTCGGCGGTGTCGGCGTCGGCCTCGTTCCAGCTCTTGCCGATCTCGAGCGTCATGACCGCCGAGAAGTGGTTGCGGCGCTCCTTCATGCGGCGCGCGGCCTCGACGAGGTACGCGGCGCGCTCGGCCGCGGGCACGCGCGACCATGTCTTGAACGTCTCGGCGGCGACCTCGACCGCGCGCGCGGTCTGCTCGCGCGTGGCGCTGTGGAACCGGCCCAGCACCTCGCTCGGGCGCGACGGGTTGGTGGTCTCGAACGTGCGCGAGCCGGTCAGTCGCTCGCCCCCGATCACGATGGGGTACTCGCGGCCGGCCTGCGCGCGCACGGCCGCGAGGGCCTGCTCGTACGAGGCGCGGTGCTCGGCCTGTGAGTAGTCGAGGTAGGTGGTCGGCGAGTAGGGCGGCAACTGGGCCGCGTCCACGGGGGCCAGGCGGCCGGTGGTGGTGGACATGGGACCTCCGATGGGCGTGGGCGCCCCGCCGGGCGCGGGGCGGACGGATGACGATGCCGCCAGTCTAGCCCGGCCGCGTGCGCGCCGCACCCACAGGGGCATTGCGCTGCCCGACGGGCTGCGCCGATACTCCCGCCCCATGAACCTCCACCCCAGTGCCCGCATGATCCTCGGCCTCGTGACCGGCGTCGTCCTCGGCACCGCCGCCCACCTGCTGTGGGGCGACGCGCCCGCGCTCCAGCAGTTCGTGCGCACCGTCACCGAGCCCGCCGGACGCATCTTCCTGCGCCTGCTGTTCGTGCTCGTGATCCCACTCATCGTCTCGGCGCTCGCGCTCGGGGTCTCGGGGCTGGGCGACCTGCGCGCGCTCGGACGCATCGGGCTCAAGACGCTCGCCTACACGGTGGTGGTCTCGGGCATCGCGGTGTTCATCGGGATCGCGATGGTGAACCTGGTGCGCCCGGGCGAGGGCCTGTCCGAGGGCCTCAAGACCCGCCTGCTCGAACAGGCCGCCTCGGCCCCCGCGCCCGCGCCGAGCACCTCGGCCACCGGCGTGGACTTCGTGGTCGGGCTGGTGCCGCAGAACGCGGTGAAGGCCATGGTGGACGGCGACATGCTCGCGGTCATGGTGTTCTCGCTGTTGCTCGGGCTGGGCCTCGCGGCCACGCGCACCGACGCCGCACGCCACCTCGAGGGCACGCTGCAGGGGCTCTACGACGTGGCCATGCGCCTGCTCGAGGGCGTGCTGCGCGTCGCGCCCATCGGCGTGGCGTGCCTCACGTTCACGCTCACCGCTCGCCTCGGCCACGAGGTGCTGGTGCAGTTGGGCGCGTTCGTGCTCACCGTCATCGCCGCGCTGTCGATCCAGCAGTTCGTGGTGTACTCGATCAGCGTGGCGTGGTTGGGCGGCATGTCGCCGTGGACGTTCTTCCGCGGCGTGCGCGAGGCCATGCTGACCGCGTTCTCGACCGCGTCGAGCAACGCCACGCTGCCCACGTCGCTCGCGGTCGCCGAACGCGAACTGCGCCTGCCCTCGCACGTGAGCCGGTTCGTGCTCACGGTGGGCTCGACCGCCAACCAGAACGGCACCGCACTGTTCGAGGGTGTGACCGTGCTGTTCCTGGCGCAGTTCTACAGCGTCGAGTTGTCGCTCGCGCAGCAGTGCACGGTGGTGTTCGTGTGCATCCTCGGCGGCATCGGCACCGCGGGCGTGCCCGCGGGCTCCATCCCGGTCATCGCGCTCATCCTCGGCATGGTGGGCATCCCGGTCGAGGGGATCGGCATGATCCTCGGTGTGGACCGCCTGCTCGACATGTGCCGCACCACGCTCAACGTGACCGGCGACCTCGCGGCCGCGGTGGTGGTCTCACGCGGCGAGGACCTGCCCGGCACGCCCGGACGCACGTGACCCCGCCGCCGGCCGCGTTCGGCGCGCTGGTGATCGGGGCTGGCGTGCACGGCCTCGCGACCGCATGGCAACTGGCGCGGCGCGGCGTGCCGCGCGTGGGGCTGGTCGAGCGCTTCCGCCTGCACCACGACCGCGGCAGCTCGCACGGCGAGGGCCGCATCACGCGCACCACCTACGGTGAGGCGCGCTGGGTGCGCCTCATGCGCGTGGCGCACGCCGAGGACTGGCCCGGGCTCGAGCGCGCCTGCGGCCGCACCCTGCTGCACCGTACCGACGGCGTGTTCTTCGGCCCCCCCGCCGGCGACCTCGACCACTACGCCGACGCGGTCGCGACCGCGGGCGCACCGGGCGTCGAACGCCTCACGCCCGCGGAGGCGCGCCGGCGCTTCCCGGCATTCGCGTTCCCCGACGCCCATGCCGTGCTGCACGACACCACGGGCGGCGTGCTCGCGGCCGCCGACACGCTGCGAGCGCTCGACCGTCTGTGCCGCATCGAGGGCGTGCATGTGCTCGAGGAGACGCGCGTGCGTGCGATCGAGGCCGAGCACGACCCGGTCGTGGTGGACACCGACCGCGGTCGGCTGCTCGCCGAGCGCGTCGTGGTGACCGCGGGCGCCTGGGTGGGCGAGCTCGTGCCGTCGCTCCGCACGCGGGTGGCGGTGAAGCGCCAGCACGTGGGCTACTTCGCGCTCGGCGGGGAACCGGCTGACGCGCGACCCGGCCGGTTCCCGGTGTGGGTGCGACTGGGCCCGCCCGACGAGGGCGTGCACTACGGCCTGCCCGAGTTCGGCCGGCCGGGGATCAAGGCCGCATGGCACGCCACCGCCGGCGGCGACGACGACCCCGAGACCCACCCCGGCCCCGACCCCGGCGCGATCGAGCGTGTGCGCGCCTTCCTCGTGGGCCAGTTGGCCGCACCGCTCGGACCCACGCTGCACCGCGAGACCTGTCTGTACACGAACACCCCCGACGAGCGGTTCGTGGTCGGTCCACTGCCCAGCGCACCGCGCGTGGTGGTGGGCTCGGCGTGCTCGGGGCACGGGTTCAAGTTCGGCCCGCTCATGGGTCGCATCCTGGCGGGGTTGGCGATGGACGGGACGAGCGGGGTGCCGGAGTTCGAGTCCGAGCGCGAGGTCCTGGCCCCACCCGCCCCCTGACCCCGCCCGGCGGCGTCGTGGGCCCGAGGTCGTGAGCGAGAGCGTTGGCCCGAAGGCCGTGCGGCGAAGATTGTTGAGGACTGGCACGGACCGCGCAGCGCGCTCGTAACCCGTTGCGATCCCGTCGGGCCGAGGTTGCCGAAAGGCCGCTAACCCCCTGTACCCGGGGTCTCAACAATCTTCACCGCACAAGGAGGGGGCCCCCCTGCATGGGGGGCGGAGGGTTGTGGGATGACTTGCGTGTTTCAACACATGTCAGCGCATCGTCCATCGTGCGAACCGTTTGCGCAGTTGCGCCATCGGACGCTCTCGGACATGGTGGTGCTCTCGCACCGCCCTCGAACCGCCCGGGCGGTCGCGCCGACGCGGTCCACTCCCCGGCCCTCGGGCCAGCCCATCATCCACAGGAGTCGCCCATGAAGCTCGCGTTCCGCTCGCTCGTCGCCAGCCTCGCCCTCGTCCTCTCGGCGTCGCTCGCCGCCGCCGCCCCCAGCAACTGGACGATCGACGGCGTCCACACCGACGTGAGCTTCGAGGTGAAGCACATGTTCTCGAAGGTCCGCGGCGTGTTCCGCGAGTTCACGGGCACGATCGTGTTCGACGCCGACGACGCCTCGAAGATCTCGGTGGACGCCTCGGTGAACGCGGGCAGCGTGGACTCGGGCAACGACAAGCGCGACGAGCACCTGCGCAGCGCGGACTTCTTCGAGACCGAGAAGTTCCCGACCATCACCTTCAAGAGCAAGAAGGTCGAGGCCGCGGGTAAGAACAAGTACAAGGTGTCGGGTGACTTCACGATGCACGGCGTCACCAAGCCGGTCGTGTTCGACGCCGAGTTCCTGGGCGCGAACGACAAGAAGGGTGGCTTCGCGGCCCGCACCACGATCAACCGCAAGGACTACGGCATCGTGTGGAACCGTGCGCTCGACACGGGCGGCTTCGTGCTCGGCGACGATGTGGACATCGTGCTCAACCTGCAGGTGAACAAGGCCAAGTGATCCGCGGCCGCGCTCGCGCGGCCCGGCCACGACGCTCCCGGACCCCGGTCGGCCCCGCCGACCGGGGTCCGCTGCTCCCCCCGGGCCCGGATGCCGCGAACGCCGGACTCGGTTAGTCTCGTGCGGACGGTCGCGCCCGCAGCGACCCCGACCCCATCCCCGGAGGAAGTCCATGGTCCGCTGGATCGCCATCGCCCTCGTCGTGGTCGTCGCCGCCCTCGGGTTCGCCTCGTGGAGGCACTTCTCGGTCGCGCCCGAACCCGCGGCCAGCGCAGGCGGCGCGATGCCGGGCGACGGGACGGGCGAGACCACCGGTCCGACCGACCCGGGCGTGCACTGGACCGTGCCGAAGGGCTGGAGCGAGGGCCCGCAGAAGCCCATGCGCGTCGCGACCTACCTGGTGGACGGCGCCGAGTGCGCGGTGTTCTGGTTCGGCCCCGGTCAGGGCGGCACGGTGGACGAGAACATCGACCGCTGGGCCGGCCAGTTCGAGGAGCGCCCCAATCCCGTGCGCGACACGCGCACCATCGCCGGGCTGCGCGTGACGCGCGTGGCGTTCGCGGGCACGTTCCTCGTGCCCGGCCCCGACATGCAGGCGACCGGGCGCGAGCCGGGCTGGAAGATGCTGGGCGCGCTCGTGGACGGCCCCGAGGGCATGGTGTTCTTCAAGATGACCGGGCCGGCGGCCGCGATCGACGGCATCACCGCCGACTTCGACGCGATGCTCGCGAGCCTCACCTCGCACTGACGCGATGGCGCCCGAGACCCTCGCTCCCTGGGACGAGGCGGGCGCCAACGTCCTGCTGCACGCGTTCGAGGGCTACCGCGAGCGATTCGCGGGCGTCACCGCGCGCGCCCGGCGCCACTTCGAGCGGCGCGACGGACTGGCTGCACAGCGCGACTCCGCGCGCCGACTCGACCTGTACGGCGAGAGCGTGCTCGAGGCGCTCACGGGTCTGCGCGAACGCCTCGGCGCGCTCGCGCACGACCGCGACACGTGGGTCACCATCCGCGACGCCTACGCGCGCCGCGTGAACGGGCGCGGCGACACCGAACTCGCCGAGACCTTCTTCAACTCCTGCGCCCGACGCACGTTCGCGACCGTCGGCGTGGACCCGGGGCTCGAGTTCGTGGCGATCCGCATGTCGTCGGCGCCGGGAGCGGTCCCCGAGGGGCTCACCCAACGGTGGCCGCGCGAGGACCGGCTCGCGGGGCTCGTGCGCCGCGTGCTCGAGGACCAGGCCTTCGACCTGCCGTTCGACGACCTCGAGGGCGATGCGCGCCGCGCGGCCGCCGCCATCGTGGACGAGGCCGACGTGCGCCGCATCCGCGCCCTCGAACTCGCCCGCCCGATCTTCTACCGCGGACAGGGCGCCTACCTCGTGGGCCGACTGCTCACCGACGGCACCGCCATGCCGTTCCTCATCGGGTTGCGGAACGCCCACGGCCGACTCGTGCTCGACGCGGTGCTCACCTCCGAGGACGAGGTGAGCGTGGTGTTCAGCTTCACACGCTCGTACTTCATGGTGGCGCACGAGCGGCCGCGCGAACTGGTGGACTACCTGCGCCTCATCATGCCGCGCAAGCCCATCGCGGAGTTGTACAACGCCATCGGGCACCACCGGCACGGCAAGACCGAGCTCTACCGCTCGCTGTTGCACCACCTCGCCACCACCGACGAGCGCTTCACGATCGCCCCGGGCACGCGCGGCATGGTGATGTGCGTGTTCACGCTGCCGGGCTTCGACGTGGTCTTCAAGGTCATCCGCGACCGCTTCGACCCGCCCAAGACGGTCACGCACGAGGAGGTGCGCGCCAAGTATCGTCTCGTGTTCCGTCACGACCGTGCGGGACGACTCGCCGACGCGCAGGAGTTCGAGCACCTCACGTTCGCGCGCGAACGCTTCGAGCCCGAACTGCTCGAGATGCTGCTGCGACTCGCGGGCGAGGCCGTGGAGGTGCGCGGCGACACGGTGATCGTGCACCACCTCTACACCGAGCGCCGGCTGCGCCCGCTCGACCTCTACCTGTGCGAGGCCTCGCCCCTCGCCGCGCGCGAGGCGGTGCTCGACTACGGACAGGCCCTGCGCGACCTCGCGGCCACCAACATCTTCCCCGGCGACATGCTGCTCAAGAACTTCGGGGTCTCGCGCCACGGGCGGCTCATCTTCTACGACTACGACGAACTGGCCGCGCTCACCGAGTGCCGGTTCCGCGAATTGCCCGCGGCCCGGGCCGACGGCGAGGACACCGCCGGGGAGCCTTGGTATTACGTGGGCGAGCGCGATATCTTCCCCGAGGAATTCCGGACCTTCCTCGGCCTGCGCGGCGACCTGCTCGCCGCGTTCCTGGCCCACCACGAGGAGTTGCTCGGCGTCGCCTGGTGGCACCGCATGCAGGCGATGCACGAGCGCAACGAGGTCCTCGACGTCGCACCCTATCGGGCGTCCCGTCGCCTACGCCGCGGAGCCGCGGACCCGGACGCCCGTCCCGAACCACCCCATCCCAGGAGCCCGTCCCGATGAGCAGCCCGCAGAACGGCGAACCGATCGTCCTGCGGGACGGCCGCATGGTCGTCCCGAACCATCCCATCCTCCCGTTCATCGAGGGCGACGGCACCGGCCCCGACATCTGGCGCGCCTCGGTGCGCGTGCTCGACGCCGCCGTGGCCAAGGCGTACGGCGGCCAGCGCAGCATCGTGTGGCGCGAGGTGCTGGCCGGGCAGAAGGCGTTCGACCAGACCGGCAACTGGCTTCCCGACGAGACGCTCGACGCGTTCCGCACCTACCTCGTGGGCATCAAGGGACCGCTCACCACGCCGATCGGCGGCGGGATCCGGTCGCTCAACGTGGCGCTGCGCCAGATCCTCGACCTCTACGTGTGCCTGCGTCCCGTGCGCTGGTTCCAGGGCGTGCCCTCGCCCGTGAAGGCGCCGGAGAAGGTGGACATGGTGATCTTCCGCGAGAACACCGAGGACATCTACGCCGGGATCGAGTTCCAGGCGGGCAGCCCCGAGGCCGCCAAGGTGCTCGCGTTCCTCGAGAAGGAGTTCCCCTCGAGCCACAAGAAGATCCGCTTCCCCGCCACCAGCGGCATCGGGTTCAAGCCCGTCTCGCAGGAGGGCAGCGAGCGCCTCGTCCGCTCGGCCATCGAGTACGCGATCGCGCAGAAGCGCAAGAGCCTCACCCTGGTGCACAAGGGCAACATCATGAAGTTCACCGAGGGCGCGTTCCGCAACTGGGGCTATGCGCTCGCCGAGCGCGAGTTCGGCGATCGCGTGTACACGTGGGAGCAGTGGGAGCGCACCAAGGCCGCGAAGGGCGAGGACGCCGCGAACGCCGAGCAGAAGGCGGCGCTCGGCGCGGGCCGAGTGCTGGTGAAGGACGCCATCGCGGACATCACGCTGCAGCAGGTGCTCACGCGCCCCGACGAGTTCGACGTCATCGCCACGCTCAACCTGAACGGCGACTACCTCTCGGACGCGCTCGCCGCACAGGTCGGCGGCATCGGCATCGCGCCGGGCGGCAACATCAACTACGTCACCGGCCACGCCGTGTTCGAGGCCACGCACGGCACCGCGCCCAAGTACGCCAACCTCGACCGCGTCAATCCCGGCTCGGTCATCCTGTCGGGCGAGATGATGCTGCGCTACCTCGGCTGGAACGAGGCGGCCGACCTCGTCATCCGCGGCATGGACGGCGCCATCGCGGCGCGCACCGTGACCTACGACTTCGCCCGTCTCATGCAGGGCGCGACCGAGGTCAAGTGCAGCCAGTTCGGCGACGCGGTGATCGCGCACATGTGACGCGGTGACCCCGCGCGGGTCGTCATCACACGGGGCGGGTGGGCGACCACCCGCCCCGCTCGTTGCTCCGCATCCCGGGACTCAGGGCCGCGACACGCGCGCGAGCACCCAGCCCGCGACGCGCACCGCCTCGGGTGCGAGCGCGGCCCCCGCGGCCGAATCCTCGCGCACCACCGTCCACACCTCGTGCGCACGCGCGGGCCACGCGGGGTCGAGCGGCCCGTGCGGCCACTCCCCGCGCGCGAGCGAAGCCGCCTCGCGCTCGCGCTGCGCGAGCACCCCCTCGTCGTGCCCCCACTTGCCGGCGAGCGCGCGCCCGCTCCACAGCAGGGCACGGCCGGTCACGCCCGGCAGGACGGGTGCGGCACCGCGCTGCGTGTCGAGCCCCGCCACCACCAGCACCGCGTCGCGCGGGGTGTCGCGCTCGATCGCCGCGACGAGCGCGGCCGGCGGTGCCCACGGCGTGTCGGCGCTGTCGGTGCGCTGCTGCGCGTACGCCCAGAACAACGCGACGAGCGCGGGCCCGCACGCGAGCACGGCCGTCGCGAGCGCCACCCCGCGGCGCGCACGCGAGCGCGCGAGGTTCGCCAAGCCGACCGTGGCCGGTGCGGCCGCGAGCGCGAACGCCAGGTTGAGCGCCTTGCTCTGGTTGTCGCCCCCCGCCACCAGCACGAGCGCGGGCAGCGTGAGCGCGACGAGCGCGCCTCCCACGAGCGCGCGCTCGTTCCCCGGGGCGCGCCGCAGCGCGAGCCACGCGAGCGGCCACAGTGCCGCCCCCCCCCACACCACCGAGAGCAGCGCGCGGGCACTCAGTCCCCACCCGATCGCACTCGCGCCACCACCGGTGGCGGGCACGAGTGCCGCGAGGTACGGGGCCATCAGCAGCACGCCGACGACGACCGCGATCACCACCCCGAACGCCGCCGGACGACCAGCGCGCTCGCGCACGGCGCACGCGAGCGCGCCCACGGCCACCGCGGCGGCGAGCAGCGCACCCGCGACGGGGTGGACGAACAGCGTGGCCGCCACCGCCAGCGCGAGCCCCATGCGCGCACGCCAGGCGTGGGGGGCGAGCGCCTCGCACGCCAACCACACCAGTAGCGGTGCGGCCGCGAGCCCCCACGCGAACGGGGTCAGCACGACGAACTTGTCGAGCGGCAGCGTCAGCGACGGGTGCAACAGGCCGGGATCGAGCGCGCGCAGTGCGAGGTCGGCGCCCGACCCCAACTCGGGCCCGAGGCCCGCGGCCCCGCGCGTCTCGCCCACCGACGAACGCGCCGCGAGCACGACCCAACCGAACGGCACCGTGCCGGCGAGCAGGAGCGGCGCGGCGAGCGCACGCGCGCGCGGCCCCGCCCCCAGCCGCTCGGCGAGCACCGCCGAGGCTAGCAGGGCCGCGACGAGCGCACCGAGGTTCGCGACCGCGAGCAGGGCCGAGGCCGGGATCCCGGGCGCCAGCGCGAGCCCGGCCGCGACCGCGGCATGCAGCCCCCAGAAGTAGCGGAGCGACAGTCCCGCGAAGAACGGGTCCTCGGGCGCGGCCGCACGCAACACGGCCTGCGCCACCCCGGCGTGGAACGAGCCGTCGCTGCGCACCAGCAGCACGGGCATCGCCAGGTACGCCCCCGCGAGCGCCGCGCACGCGAGACCCGCGACGACCCACGTCGCGGCCCCGCCGCGCGGGGTGGCCGCTCGTGCACGCGGCCGCATGCCCTCCCACGCCGCCAGCACGGCGACCGCACCGGCGAGCACGCGCGCGGCGAGAGCGGCGTCTTCCAGCACCATGCGCAGCAGCGTCCACGCCGCACCGCTCACCGCGGGCGCGAGCAGCAGCGCGAGGGCGAACCGCGCGCTGTGTTGGGCCTCGGGCAACGCGCGGCGCGCGAGCCACGCCCCGGGTGCGAGCGCGGTCACGATCACGACCGCCGGCAGCGCCAACGCGACCGGCAGCAGCCCGGTGGGCGACAGCGCGCCCCCGGCGGCGAGCAACGCAGCCACGAACCACGCCGCGCGCACGACCGCATGGCCGCTCATCGCGCCCCTCGTGTAGAGTGCCCAGCCGAACGACCCATCGGGAGATCCTCCATGATCCGGTCCGCCGGGGAACATCGCTTGTCGCCACTGTTCTGGCCAGCGCTCGCGTCGTTCGCGCTCGCGACCGGATCGCTGCACGCGTGGCTCACCGTACTCGCGCCCGATGCCGCCCGCTTCAGCTTCGACAGTGCACAGTATGCACTGGCCGGGCGCACGTGGCTCGCGACCGGCCGACTGGCGACCCCGTTCGTGCACCCCGCGCTGGTGGGCGACCTCGCGGGTCCGCCCTGGCCGCTCCTCGCGGGCCAGCCGCTGGTGCCGGGGCTCGACGCGCTGGCGTTCGCGCTGTTCGGCGCCACGCCCGACGCCACGCTCGCCCCCGCGCTGCTCGCGTTCGTGGGCGCTACGCTCCTCACCGCCCGCCTCGCGTGGGGGCTCACCTCGTCCGCACTGGCCGCGGCCACGGCGGGCATGGTGTTCGCCACGACCCCGTGGGCGCTGGGGTTCGCGGTGACGGGCCTGACCGAGATGCCGTTCGCCTGCCTGCTCGCTGCGATCCTCGTCCTGCTGTGGGAGACACCCGAGCACCCGCGCCCCGCCCGCCTCGGGCTGCTGCTCGCGCTCGCCCACCTCACGCGCCCCGTGCTGTTGCCGCTGCTCCCGGCGCTCATGATCGGGTTCCTCGCACTCACCCCGGCCCCACGGCGCATCCCCGCACTGCTCCGCGTGGCCCTCGGGTTCGTGCCGCTCGTGCTCGTCGCAGGGCTCCTTCAGACGCTGTCGTACGCGGGCGCACATCCCGGCTCGACCGCCTACCTGCTGCTCACCGGACTCGACCCCGGATTCACCGTGGCGCGCCTCAACCGCATGCTGCCTCCGCCCGATGCGCTCGAGTGGCTGCGCGCGCACCCGGCGGCGTTCGCGGCCAAGTTCGAGCACAACGTGCGCGCGTTGGCCTATGCCGCGTGGTCGCTCGGCGGGCGCTGGCCGGGCGTGCTCGCGCTCGTCGCAGGGGTGCTCGCCCTGCGCAGCCCCGACGCGCGCGCCCGCGTCTTCGTACTCACCGGGCTCGGGGCCGCGACCACGCTGGTCGCCCTCAGCGCCGCCACGGTGGCTGACCCGCGCATGCTGTTCCCCCTGCTCGGACTCACGATCGCGCTCGCGGTGGCGGGCCTCGTGCGCATCACCGAGGCGGTCGGCCGAGGACGACGCGCACCGGTGAACGCCGCACTGCTCGCGGCGCTGCTCGTGGGTGCGGTGCCGCTGACGGCGGCGTGGCACAGCCGGACGCAACGCCCCGTCCCCGTTCGCGAGCGCGACTGGCGCGGTGTGGGACTGGCGGTGCGGGCCATGCTGCCGCGCGCAGGGGTCGTTGCGAGCGATGCCGCACCGTGGATCGCGTGGTACGCCGACCGCGCGGTGACCATCGTCCCGCTCGCCCCCGACGACCTCGCGCACATGCCCGCACCGCTGCGCCCGGCGGCGGTCGTACTCACCGACGAGTGGCTCGTGCGACGACCGGGCGAGGAACGCTGGCGACATGCGTTCGAAACCCGCACGCCGCCCACGGGCTTCGTGCTCGCGGGGCATGCCCGCTCCGGTGCACTCGGTGCGGTCGTGTTCGTGCGCGACGACGTCGCGGGCACGCGGGCGCACTGACCGGGTTGTGAGGGCTCGGCGGGCGCGGCATCATGCCGCCATGCGTCGCCTCCCCCTGCTGCTGACGGTCGCACTCTCGTTCCTCGCACCGCTCGCCCTCGCCGCGCGCCGGGCAGCGCCGGCCTCGGCGCTGACGCCCAAGGAGCAGCGCATGGTGGCGAGCGTGGACCGTCACGCGCCCGAGGCGCTCGCGCTCCTCGAGCGCGCCGTCAACGAGAACAGCGGCACGCTCCACCTCGCGGGGGTCCGGAGGGTGGGCGAGCTGTTCGAGGCTGAGTTCCGTCGCCTCGGGTTCCGCACCCGCTGGGTGGACGGCTCGGCGTGGGGTCGCGCCGGGCATCTCGTGGCCGAGCACGGACGACGCGGCCCCAAGGTGGTGCTCGTGGGGCACCTCGACACGGTGTTCGAACCCGACTCGCCGTTCCAGCGCTTCGTGCGACTCGACGACGCGACCGCGACCGGCCCCGGGGTGACCGACATGAAAGGCGGCATCGTGGTGATGCTCACCGCGCTCAAGGCCCTGCGCGACGCCGGCCGCCTCGACGACCTGCGCCTCATGGTGGTGCTCACCGGAGACGAGGAGCGCACCGGTTCACCGCTCGCGGCCGCGCGCGCCGACCTGCTCGCGGCCGCCCAGGGCGCGACCGCGGCGCTGGGGTTCGAGGACGGCGACGGCCACCCCGACCGCGTGGTCATCGCACGCCGGGGCAGCACGTCGTGGCGACTGCGCGTGCGCGGCACGCCGGCGCACTCGTCGCAGGTCATGACCGAGGACGTGGGGCCGGGCGCGATCCTCGAGGCCGCCCGCATCCTGCAGGCGTTCCGCGACTCGCTGGCGTTCGAACCCTACCTGACGTTCAACCCCGGGCTCGTGCTGGGCGGCACCACCATCACGCAGGACCCGGTCGGTTCGCGCGGCACCGCGTTCGGCAAGAACAACGTGGTCGCCGAGAGCACGCTCGTGAGCGGCGACCTGCGCGTCATCGCACCCGAACAGCTCGCACGGGCGCGCGGCGTGATGGAACGCATCGTGGCCGACACGCACCCGCGCTGCGAGGCCTCGCTCGTGTTCGACGACGGCTATCCCCCGCTGCCCCCCACCGACGGCAACCGCCGACTGCTGGCGATGGCCGACCGCGCGAGTCGCGACCTCGGGCTCCGTCCGCTCACCGCGGTGGACCCCGCGCGGGCCGGTGCAGCCGACGTCTCGCACCTGCACGGCCTCGTGCCCATGATCGTGGACGCACTCGGGCTGAAGGGGAGCGGCGGACACACCGCGCAGGAGACCGCCCTGCTGAACACGCTACCCGTGCAAGCCAAGCGCACCGCGGTACTCCTCTCCCGCCTCGCGGACCTGCGCCCGGGCCGTTGACCCGAAGGTTGTGCGGCGAAGATTGTTGACGCCCCCGGTGAGGCTCGCGCCCGCCGGGGGCGTTCGCTCGTCTCACATCGCCAGCTTCAGCTCGTGCCGGCGCTCGTTGCGCAGCCGGGACGTGCACACCTCGCCCCGGTAGTACCCCGCGTACGTCTCGGGCAGCCCCACGCGCATGGGGAACAACCGCCGGCGCAGCAGTTGCGCCACGGTGTATCGCTTTGTCGCGAGGCCCAACCTCATCGCGGGTGTACCGCCGTCCCGGCGCTCCGAGAACGGCTTCACTAGGTTGAGCCAGGCGATCAGCCAAGCTGCCCTCTCGACGACCGACTGATGCCGCTTGGAGAAAGCGATCGTCTCGCGCTTGTGGTTCGCGCTGTTGTGACGCAGTTGCAGGTCGAGCCGGTTGACCGGGAACAGCGGGTTGCCCGCCGTGCGC
>JBJTRI010000012.1:0-2472 GCA_046076045.1 bacterium | reverse complement strand
CGCGCGTCACGGTGATCGACAACTCGCCCGCGCAGCTCGCGCAGGACCGCTTCGTGGCCGATCGCGACGGGCTGGCGATCGCCACCGAGCTGGGCGACATGCGTGACCTGTCGCGGTTCGCCGACGGCGCGTTCGCGCTGGTGTTCCATCCTTGCGCGAACGGGTTCGTGCCCGACATCCGTCCGGTGTGGCGCGAGGCGGCACGCGTGCTCCAGCCCGGGGGCGTGTTGCTCGCGGGGTTCGTGAACCCGGTCGAGTACCTGTTCGACGCGGCCGCGGCCGAGCGCGGCGAGCTGGTGGTACGTCATACCCTCCCGTACTCGGACCTCACCGACGCCACGCCCGAGGAGCGCGCGCTGTTCGAGGCGCGCCACGAGCCGCTGACGTTCGGGCACACGCTCGAGGACCAACTCGGCGGCCAGCTCGACGCGGGACTGGTGCTGACCGCGATGTTCGAGGACCGCTGGAGCGAGAGCCCGCTTGGGCGCCACATCGCCAGCTTCATGGCGACGCGCGCGGTGAAGTCCGCGCGCTGACGACTCAGCGCGTGGCGAGCACCGCCAACACGTCGTAGGCCGCGTGCACGATCACGGCCACGGTGGTGTTCGAGAAGCGACGCACGAGGCCGAACACCAGTCCGAGCCCGAACACCGTGAGCATGCCGAACCACGTGTACTGGATGTGACCGGCGGCGAACAGCAGGGCAGCCCACACCATGCCGACGCGCGGCTGCAGCGCGCCACGCACCAGCACCTCCTCGCCCACGCCCGCGCTGATGCCCAGCACGATCGCACCGGTCAGCCCGAGGTGGCTGGCCATGAGGCGTACCATCTCCTGATCCTGTCGCCACAGGTCGGCGAAGCGCGTGCGCTCCACCCACTCGAGTCCGGCATTGACCCCGAACACCGCCGCGAGCGCGACCAGGGCGATGAGCGAGTGCAGCGGCGTGAGCGCGTGCAGTCCCAGACGGTCGAGCGTCTCGGACCACGACCGACCCACCCACAGACCGACGGCGGCCAGCGCGAACACGACCAGACCGATGAGCTGTCCCACGAGCCCCGAGACCTGCACCAACGGTTCGCTCGAGGCGCGCATCATGGCGGTGAGTTCGGGCAGCAGCAGTTGCGCGGGAACGGGCACGAGCAGCAGTACCAGTGCGGTGGCGGCGGTGAGGCGCGCGGTGTGGCCGGGCCACGGGCCGCGCGTGAACGCGAGCGCGAGTTGGTGCTGGATGGGTGGGAGCGCGGCGAACAGGCAGACGCATGCGGCCGAGACCGACCAGCGCATGGCGCTCGTGCCGGCGGCGGTGCCCAGCAGGCGGCCGTAGGCCGCGATGCCCGCGAACAGGAGTGCTCCGGTGAAGGGCACGATGAGCGGCACGAGGAAGCGCAGCACGCGCCCGACGGTCCCCGGCGCGAGCGCGCGGTCGGCCTCGGGGTCGCCGGTGCGTGCGCGGTCGCGCACGTCCCACGACTGGGTGAGCGCGAACAAACCGGCGACCGCCATGAGCAGGGAGCCCTCGAGGTGACCGATGAGCAGGGTCACGAGCGAGCCGGCCGTGAGCAGGATCGTCCAGCGTGCGAGCCCGCGGCGCATCGCACCGCCGACCGCTTCGGCGGCCGCGCGGCGTTCGGCGGTCGCGGCCTCGGACTCGGCGAGCCACGCCTCGTCGGCGGGCGAGGTCGCGGTGACGAGGCGGAGCGGGGGCGGGGTCCCGTCTTGATTCGTGTCCATGGGGAGCGCAGCATAGGCGACCGCCATGACGACTCCAAGCATCCGCATCGGCATCCGGCTCTTCGCCCAGGCGCGCGAACGCGTGGGCAGCGGCAGCGCGTGGCTCGAGCTGCCCGTGGGCAGCCGCGTCGGTGACGCGCTCGCCGCACTCGAACGCGCGCATCCCGGCCTGGCCGAGTTGCGCCCGCACCTCGCGCTCGCGCTCGACGGCCGCATGGTGCGCGAACTCGACCTGCTGCACGACGGCGGCGAGCTGGCGCTGTTGCCGCCGGTGAGCGGGGGCTGAGCGTGGCCACGGTTCGGCGGCGAGGGGGACGCGCCGTCTCCAAGGCCGAGGTCCCGAGGACCGCGGAGCGCGTGACCACGGGCGCGCGCGTGGCCGCAGGGGCGGCGGTGCGCGCGTCGGGTGACGTCCGTCGTACCTCGGTGGCGCGGAAGACGAGTGCGGCACGCAGCAAGGGTACGATGCGCAGTGGCGCTGCGCGGCGAGAGGCCCCGGTCGGGCGCACGGACCACCATGAGCGTACGCGCGCCGTGCGTTCGCTCGTGGCAGTACCGAAGCGGTCCGTGCGGGTGCGGGTCGAGCCGCTCACGCCATCGCGGTGGCCCGACCTCGAGCGGTTGTTCGGCGAGCGCGGCGCGTGCGCGGGCTGCTGGTGCATGTGGATGCGTCGCCCGCTGGCCGAGTACCGCCGCGGACAGGGCGAGGGCAATCGGCGTGCGCTGCGCGAGCTCGTG
>JBJTRI010000011.1:0-4711 GCA_046076045.1 bacterium | reverse complement strand
CTGTGGCTTTCCGGCAATCGCGCCGAGCTCGGGCAATGGAACGGGGCGGGGGTTCGGCTGACGCGCGACGCCGACGGGCGCCATCGCGCCACGCTCGACCTGCCGGTGGGCACCCCGCTGGAGTTCAAGGTGACGCGCGGGAGTTGGGATACGGTCGAGAAGGGGTCCACGGGCGCCGAGATCGCCAATCGACGCTGGCTGGTGACGGGCACCCAGGACACCGTGCGCATCGAGGTGGCTGCGTGGCGCGACGCGTTCGAGCGGCCCGAGGCGCGGGTCTCCACGATCGTCGGGGAGGTGCGCCGACACCCCGCATTCCCCTCGCAACACGTGGCGGGGCGCGACGTGCTCGTATGGTTGCCGCCCGGCTATGCGAAGGACATCCGACAGCGCTACCCGGTGGTGGTGTTCCACGACGGTCAGAACGTGTTCGACGGCGCCACGAGCTTCCTGCCGGGGCAGGAGTGGCGGGCCGACGAGACCGTCGACCGCCTCATCCGGGAGCGACGCCTCGCGCCCTGCCTGTTGGTGGCGGTCGCGAACACCGCCGCGCGGCGCGAGGAGTACACGCTCGAGACCGACCCCCGCTATGACGGCGGCGGCTCGGAGCGCTACATGCGGTTCGTGGTCGAGGAGTTGCTGCCGTTCGTGGACCGGACGTACCGCACGCGCACCACGGCGGCGGACCGCACCGTGATCGGGTCGTCGCTCGGAGGGCTGGTGTCGCTCGACCTCGCGCTCCGTCATCCCGGGACGTTCGGCCATGCCGGGGTCATCTCGCCCGCGGTGTGGTGGGCCGACCGTGCGATCGTCGGGCGGGTGGCGGCGACGGGGAAGCGGCCGGTCCGGGTCTGGCTCGACATCGGCACCGCCGAGAGCACGCCGACCGCCGAGGGCCGCCGGGAGTGGATGGAGGGCGCGCAGGCACTCCGCGACGCGCTCGTGGCGGCGGGCTGGCGGGAAGGGGCGGACCTCCACTACGAGGAGGTCGAGGGTGCCGCGCACAACGAGCGCGCGTGGGCGGAACGCCTCGATCGCGTGCTGCTGTTCCTGCAATCGCGACCCTGAGGGGGCGGGGAACCGCTACGAACCGACGAGGCCCCGCGGGACCGTCCCGCGGGGCCTCGTCATGTCGTGCGTGCGCGGGGTCAGCGCGTGATGCGATAGATGCGGCCGGTGCTCGCGGGCACGTCGAGCGTGACCGAACCGGTCCACGACTGCGCCGCGCCGCCGTCGAGCGCATCCACGGCCTTGAGCGTGCCGCCGCCGAGCACGGCGGTGTCGATCGTCACACGCGAGCCGCTACGGCCGGCGTTGAGCACGACCACGAACGTATCGTTGGCGTCACGGCGCGTGAACGCGAAGGTCTGGCCCTCGGCCGCGAGCGTGCGGAACTCGCCGGTGCGCAGTGCGGCATGCTGGAGGCGCAGGTTCGCGGCCTTCGTGTAGTAGGCGTGGATCGAGCGACGGCGCTCGTCCTGGTCCCAGTTCCACGGGAACGGACGACGGCAATCGGGGTCGCGACCACCCTCGAGCCCGACCTCGTCGCCGTAGTAGATCGCGGGCGCGCCCACGTACGTCATCTGGAACAGGGCGGCCAGCAGCAGACGGCTCACGTCGCCGTTCGCCTGCGTGAGGTAGCGCACGGTGTCGTGACTGTCGAGCAGGTTCATCTGCACGGCCACGGACTGGCGCGGGTAGGTGAGGCGGCCGGTCGCGAGGGCGGCGTCGAACTCGGCCGCCGTGCCCTGTCCGTTGCACAGGAACTTCAGCACGGGGTCGCGGAAGAACGCGTAGTTCATGACCGCGTCGTACATGCCCGGCTTCACGTAGTCCGAGGCGTTACCCCACAGCTCGCCGACGATGTAGGCGTCGGGCTTCACCTTCTTGACGCGCTGGTTGAAGAGCTTCCAGAACCAGTACGGGACCTCGTTGGGCACGTCGAGGCGCACCCCGTCGGCGTCCACCTCCTTCATCCAGTACTCGGTGGCGTCGAGCAGGTACTTCACCAGGGACACGTTCACCTGCGCGTCCTTCACGTCACGCACCGGCACCTCGGCCTTGTCGTTCCGCGACAGGTCGAAGTTGAGGTCGGGCAGGTCGCCGAAGCCCCACCAGCAGTAGTAGTAGTCCGAGGGCTTCCACGGGCGACCGACGTTCGGCCAGCCCGCGGGCAACGGGTGCTGCTTGAAGTCGAACCACGTGTAGTAGGGCGAGGCCGGGCCCTTCTCGACCGCGTCCTTGAACGCCCAGTGCGCGTTGCCCGAGTGGTTGAAGACGATGTCCAGCACGACGCGGATGCCCATCGCCTTCGCCTGCTTCACGAACGCCTTGAACTCGTCGTTCGTGCCGAAGTGCGGGTCGATCCGCCGGTAGTCCGCCGCGTCGTACTTGTGCGTGGACTTGGCCTCGAACAACGGGTTGAAGTAGATGATCGTGACGCCGAGCGCCTTGAGGTAGTCGAGCTTCTGGCGCACGCCCTCGATGTCGCCGCCGTAGAACACCATCCAGTCGCGGCCGTCCGGGGTGTGCGGGGCGCGCGTGAGGGCGGCGTGGTCGTCCCACTTCGCGAGATGGAACCACTCCTGGTAGTCGGGGTTGATGCGGCCACCGGGCGGCAGCTCGCGCTTGCCCTCGTAGTACCACTCCTTGAAGTCCGGGTCGTTCGCCGTGCTCCCGTTTCGGAATCGGTCGGGGAAGATCTGGTAGATGATGCCGTTCTTGACCCAGTCGGGCGTCACGAAGGGCGGGAAGCGCTGGCTGTCGTACGAGAACGCGTCACCCTTCACGCGCGTCTCGGCGAGTCCCTTGGGACCGAGCCACGGACCGCCCTCGCCGTCGCGATAGTGGAAGGTGTACGACGCGCCCTCAGGCAGACGGATCTCGCTGCGGAAGTACTCGTACACGCGATCGCGCTCGACCGCGGCCATGCGCACACGGTTCTCGGTCCCGCCCGGGGCCCACCACACCAGGTCCACGCCAGCGACGTCGTCGAGATGAGCGCGGGCCGTCAGTTCCACGAGCCCCTCGCCGAGCGCATTGAGTTCCTGCGCGCCCTGCGTGTGCTGGATGCCGTCTGAGAACACGCGGCCGTCGCCCTTCTTGACGGCGATGGTGGGGAAGCGCTCGTCCACGTTGCGGATCGAGTTCTTGCCGCCGAACCCGTCATCGGACTCGGCGTCCTGACCGTCCTTGTCCTGCGTCCAGCCCGTCGCGTTGACCACGAACTTGTACTGGTACGAGCCCGGCGCGAGCAGGAGCGTGGCCGTGTAGACGCCATCGCCGTCGGGATCGGTCATCGGGGTCTTGCCCACGGTCCAGTCGTTGAACTGTCCCGCGAGGCTCAGTTCGTTGGGCTTGGTCGCCGGCTTGTAGCGGAACGACACCTGGCGAAGCCCCAGCTTGGGCGCGGCCTTCTTGACGGTGCTGCCGTGGCCGACCGTGACGGCCTGCGTGCCCACGACGAGGACCGCGTTCTGGCCACCGAACCCGTCGGACTCGGTCTCGGCCGCGTTCTCGTCGGCGAACCACTGGTCACCGTTCACCACGAACTTGTAGGTGATGCGGCCTGCGGGCAGTTCCACGTCGGCCGACCAGACGCCGTCCTTGTCGGGATCGGCGAGCGGGTTCGCGGTGGCGTTCCAGCCGTTGAAGCTACCGGCCACCGAGACCGCGTTCACACCACCGATCACCGGCTGGTAGCGGAACGTGACCTTGGCCGCGAGCGCAGGGACGACGCTGAGGAGCGTCAGCGCGACGGCGGCGAACAGGCGCGACGGACGACCGAGGCGAGGGGAGGTCGCGAACTGCATGGACGTCATCTCCTGGGGCCTCAGAGGGCCCGGCGGGGTATGGGAAGGGGTCCGGCGAGCGCCGGACCCCGGGGTGTCACTTCACGACGATGACGGAGTTCTTGCCACCGAAGCCATCGTCCTCAGCGGACGGGTTGGCCTCGTCGGTCCGCCACTGGGCACCATCCACGAGGAACTTGTAGGCGTGCGAGCCGGCGGGGAGCTTGCGCACGATCGTCCACGTCCCGTCGGCGTTGCGCGTCATGGGGTCGGCGTTCGGGGCCCAGTCGTTGAAGCCACCGCAGAGCGCGACGGACTTCGCCACTCCCGCGTACGTGAAGCGGACGCCCGTGGGCGTCACCTCGGGTGCGCGCGGCTTGCCCGTGACCGCGAACGTGGTCGCGACCGCAGCCGCGGACGAGCCGGATCCGCTCGATGCGCCGACGACGATGATGGAGTTCTTGCCGCCGAAGCCGTCGTCCACGGACTCCTTGGCGGACGGGTCCTCCTTCCAGTCGGTCCCGTTGACGACGAACTTGTACGGGTAGCGACCGGGCGCGAGCTTCTTGGTGATCGACCAGGAGCCGTCAGCGGCCTTGGTGAGGGCGTCGGCCGAGGTGGACCACGCGTTGAACTCGCCCGCGAGGTGCACCGTGTTGGCGGCACCGGTGAAGCGGAACGTCACGCCGTCGCCCGAGACCACGGGTGCGGCACCTGCGGCGGCCGCCACCGGGGCCGCCGACGCTGCGGCGGTGCCCACGAGGATGACGGAGTTCTTGCCGCCGAAGCCGTCGTCCACGGATTCCTTCGCGGACGGGTCGTCCTTCCAGTCGGTGCCGTTGATGACGAACTTGTACGGGTAGCGACCGGGCGCGAGCTTCTTGGTGATCGACCAGGAACCGTCGGCGGCCTTGGTGAGG
>JBJTRI010000010.1:0-42806 GCA_046076045.1 bacterium | reverse complement strand
GCGGTCGCCGACGATCGTGAAGTTCGACACGGTCGGGTTCGAACGGCCCGCGCACACGAGCTGGGTGAACGGCGCGACGTCGTTGTTGTCGGCCTCGATGCCCCTGTCGCCGAACTGCGTGCCCGACGGCGCCAGGTCGGCCACGCCGCGAACGATCACGAACTGCGCCTTGCCGCGGTAGCCCTGCTGCCAGTCGAAGCCGTCGTCACGCTGGTCGGTCACGACGAGGTACTTCACCTGGGTCGTGCCACCGAAGCACTCGAAGCCGTCGTCGGCGCCACGGTGCGCCTGCACGTACTCGAACGTCGTGCCCGAGCCGAGGGCGTTGTTCGTGAACGAGTTGAGCTCGTTGTTCGGGGTGATCTCCTTGCCGGCGTACTCGACGCGGACGTAGCGCACGATGCCCGAGTTGTCGAGGTCGTCGTTGCCACCGTAGAAGCCGATCGCGCCGCCCTCGGCCGCGGCCGAGTCGCCGGCGCAGCTGTTGGCGTTGTTGATGCGCGCGCGGCCGTGGATCACCAGACCGCCGCAGCCGCCCGGGGCCTGCGAGCCGGGTGCGTCGTCGGAGGTGATGATGATGACGGAGTCGCGCTTGCCGACCGCGAAGATCTGCGAGCCGCGGTCGATGCGGATGGTGCCGAGCGTCGCACGCTCCTCGAAGATCACCGTGCCGGCCGCGATCGTGAGCTTGGCGCCACCGGTCACGCGGAACTGGCCGCGCACGAGGTGGTTGCTGTCCGCGCCCCAGAACTGGTCCGTGGTCGCGACGACGTTGCTGTGGATGGCGAGCGGCCGCGGGTCGGGCATGCCCGGCAGATGGAGGTCCTGGCGGCCGGCACCGGTCGAGTCGTAGTAGGTCCAGCCCCGGGTCCAGTCACCGCCCGGGTCGGGGCCGATCGCGCCCACGTAGCAGACCTGCTGGAAGAAGCCGTCGGCGGGCACGATGAGGGCCTTCGTGAACGCGGGGCTGCCGGGCAGCGGCTGGAAGTTCGGCGAGGTGGTCGGGAACGCGGCGTTCGGGAGCAGCGGGTCCGCGTACCAGTTCTGCGTGAACGTGGTGGTGCCCAGTGCGGCGGCGTTATAGCCGCTCGCCCCGTACGTGGTGTTGCAGAGCATCAGCGACGCGCCGGTCGGGGCACCCGTGAACTGGCCGGCGAGCGTGCCGCTCGTGCCGTTGTTGAACAGCAGGTTGCCGTTCACGATCATCTGCGCGCTGGCGTCACCGGAGACGAGCGCGGCGAGCGCGAGGGCGCCGAGGACGCGACGCAGCGACGGGCGGGGGGCGGAAGCGAGAAGACGCATGGGGTCCCTTTCCTTTGGGTGTCGGTGGGCTTCTCGGGAGGGGGGAGGCCCCCGATGCGACCGCCCGGGAGCAGCCAAGCCCCGGAACGGACCACCGGCGGGCACAACGCGTGATTCGGGCGGCATCCTCGTGTCGGAGATGGAGCGCCGGCGGAGTCGACTCGCCTGCGGATCCCCGGATGGGACGCCCGAACCTCTTGGACGGAAGGGACGCTATCGGTTCGCCGTCACGGAACCGGTGACCGGCGTGTGAAGGCGGAGCGAATCGGTGTTACGCGCGGGTTGCGGTGGTTGTCGGAATGATTCGTGGCCTGCGTTGGGTTAGGCTCCGACCATGTCCGCCCAGCGCCCGATGGATCGCCGTCACGCCCCCCGCCACCGTGGGGTCGTGACGATGTGCGCACTCGCGGTGCTCGCGCTGGGGCTGCTCGCCACCGCGTGCGTGGCCGGTGCCGCCCCGAACGCCGCGGTGGGCGCGGGCTCCGAGCCGCTGCCGTCGGTCGCGGACTCGCTCGGCCACGACGCGGAGTCCGACTCGCTCGCATTCGACGGCGAGTCCGCTTCGCTCGCGGCCTCGCCGCCGCGCTTCCTCCGCCGCGCCGCGCTGCCCACCTGAGGGGGTTGACCCGGCGAGGGCGCCCCGCTCCGGGTGAGCGGACTCACGAACACCGTGGTGGTCTCGACGCGCTGGGTGGACACCCCGCTCGATCGTCCGCGCTGGCGCACGACGGCGAACGTGCGCGTGCACCCGCGCCTGCAGGTCGGGGCGGAGTGGAACCCCGGCGTGGACGAGGTCGTGCCGCAGGCGACGCTGTTCGTCACCGAGCCCGGTGCGCCGGGCATGGTCGCGTTCCTCGGCACGAGCTCGGACCGCATCGGCTCGCCGGCCGGCAAGCAGGCGGCGTTCCTCACGGTCGCCTACCCGCTCAACACCGTGCACGTCATGCCGTACGCCTCGCTCCACTACTCGTCGTGGTCGGAGCGCGTGCTGGTGCCGTGCGGCGCGTTCGTCGCCCTGCCGCTCGGGCTCTCGCTGCAGCCCATGTACGACGGGGCGCGCAGCCACCTCATCGTCACTTGGTCGGGCGAACGCTCGACCGTGTCGTTCGTGTGGGCGTGGCTCGAGCGCCCGGGCGTCGCGCTGTCGTTCGGCTTCTAGGCGCGCCGGGTCAACGCGGCGCGGGGGTGAGCGTGACGCGGTCGTGGCCCGCGCGCGCGATCGCGGCCGGGTCGAGCAGGAACGGCACGTAGCCGTGCCGCGCCCAACGCCCGCGCTGGTCGGCGTCGGCCCCGTCCGTGAACGCGGCGCTGTTGAGCGGCGGCACCACGCCGTACGAGCGGTCGGGCTGCGCCAGGTCCACGACGTGCCGGTACACCGGCCCGAACACCACCTCGGTGCTCGCGGGCAATCGCGACGGACCCACGCTGGGGCTGGCGTTGTCGCCATCCATGGGGGTGAGCGGCGGTTCCCAGCGCGCCCGGCCGTCGAGGGCCGAGAGCGGATGGCGGAAGCGCGCGCGATGCGCACGGCCCCAGCGCCACGACGACGTCTCGGGACCGAGCCGTCGCTCGAGCGTGTCGAGCGCGGCCGCGAGCGAGGCGGCCGCGGTGACCGCGGGGGTCTCGGGCGTGCGACCGTCGCCTGCGGCCTCGAGCACCTCGGGTGCGCGTCCCATGATCGCGGCCAGCGCCAGCCCCGGCAGTCCCTGCACCCCCAGGCGGCGCTGCAACTCCACGGTCCACGCGCGGTACAGCGTGGGGGCCACGCGCCCACGCCGCGCCGCGTGGTCCCAGGCGCGCAGCGTGTCGAGCGCGGCGCGCGACCGGGGCGGTAGCACCGACGCGAGCGAGTCCGCGCACGGGATGAGGTTGCGCAGCAGACGCTCGGCGGCGAGCGAGTGCACGTCGCCCTGCACGCTCGCGAGGTCGGCGAGCGTCATGTCGCGGTCGGTCTCGAGGCGCTGCGCGATGCGCCGTGCGCGATCGTGGGCCCAGTCGTAGCCGGGCAGGTCGTAGGGGTAGTCGCGGCCCGCGGGGCGGTTGTTGGCGTTCACGGCGTAGCCGGTCGGCGGGGCCTGCCACTGCGGCATGGAGTCCGTGGGCACGAACCCGGTCCACTCGTGCCGTCCGTCGGAGGGGGCCGGTCCGGGGCCGAACGCGCGCGGGCGCACGGGCAACAACCCGGTGGCGCGGTACACCACCGCGCCGTCCACGTCGGCCGCCATCAGGTTGAGGCACGGCGTCACCAGGGTGGCGGCCCGACGCGCGGCCTCGTGCGCGCTCCGCGACCGTTCGAGCCCGAGGATCCCGGCCAGCGTGATGCGCTCGTCCTCGAGCGCCGTCCAGCGCGCGGCGTACGCGATGCGGCGCTTCGCGTCCCACACGAGCACCGGTCCGTGCGGGGTGTAGCGCCGCGCGTTGACGAACCCGGGGACCGGGACCGAGAGCGGTCCCCAGAGGCGGAAGCGCAGCGCGAACGGCTCCGTCACGACCGGCACCCAGTCCACGCCACCGTCCGCACGAGGGACCCTAACGCGCTTCAGGTCCTGCGAGAGGGTGTCAGCGTAAATATCTAGAACATCTGCGGATACGGCGGTCACGCCCCACGCCGTGCGGGCGTTGCGCCCGCTCGCGATGAGCGGCAGGCCGGGCACCGCGGCACCGATCGCGTCCACCGAGCCGGGCACCGAGACGTGCAGCACGTGGAACGCCCCCGGGCTGCCAAGCGCGAGGTGAGGGTCATTGGCGAGCAGGGGGCGGCCGCTCGCCGAGCGGCGCGCGCCGACCGCGAACTGGTTGCTCGAGCGGTCGCCGCACTCGGGCTCGCGCGGCGGGAACGCGGCGCGCCGTGCGCGCGCCTCGGCGAGTGCCGGGGCCGACGGCGTGCCCGGCGTGACGGCGGTGCCGCCGTCGGCCCCGGTGCGCGGGCGCCGACCGTGGATGCGCAGCGTGGCCGAGTCCGGCACGGTGTCGTACGTCCAGCGGTCCTCGAACCGGCGCCGCGCCCGCCAGGCCGTGGCGTCGGTGCCCTTCAGGGTCTCGAGCGCGGCCAACTCGGAGAGGTCCATGTCGAGCGTGATGCCGAAGCCGAGCAGCACCAGGACGCAGTCCTCGGGCGTCCAGTCGCGCGGGTCCTCACCCAGACGCACGAGTTCGGCCGGCCACGGGCGGCGGCCCGCACGACAGTCGGCGAGCCACGCGTTCACACCCGCGGCGTAGCGCGTGAGCGCCTCGCGCACCGCGGGGTCGCGGCGCTCGCGTGCCCAGATCGCGGCGGCGCGCTCGCGCAGGCGGAACAGTTGCGCGCCGCCGTCGGCCTGTAGCGCGGCGTTGCCGAGCCAGCGATGCGTGGTGCCCTCGGCCGCAGCGCGCGTGTGCACCATCTGCCACAACCGGTCGCGCGCCGAGACCCAGCCCCACGCCTCGTACAGGTCGCCGAGGTTCGCCGCCGACAGGTGCGGGATGCCCCAGCGGTCGGTCACCACCGTGGCCTCGGCTGAGAGCCCGGGGAGTGCGGCACGACCGGGGGCGGGGCCGCTCGAGAGCGGGGCGGGAGCGGCCGCGGCGAGCAGGGCCGCGAGACCGAGGGGGGCGAGGAGGGCGCGCATGGCGGCGCAGTCTAGCCCGTGCGGTGCGGCCCGTGCACGCCCGCTTGCCGGGGCACGCGCGCTCCGGCAATCTCCCGCCCCTATGTCCGACACCCTGCTCGCCTTCGACCTCGGGGGCACCGACATCAAGGTCGCCCGCGTGGGCGCCGACGGTTCCGTGCACGGCTTCGCCAAGGTGCCTTCGCGCGCCTCCGAGGGCGAGGCGGCGTTGTTCGAGGCCGTCGCGGAGGCCGCGCGCACCGTGGGCGAGGGTGCGGACCCCGCGGCCGCGGGGTTCGGCTCGCCGGGCGTGATCCATCCCGTCTCGGGCATCATCGTGGACCGCACGCCCAACGTGAACCTGCCGCCCGACTTCCCGCTCCGCGCCCGACTCCAGCAGGTGCTCGCGCGCCCGGTGGCGGTGGACAACGACGCCAACATGGCCGCGCTCGCCGAGCACACCGCAGGTGCGGCACGCGGGGCGCGCGTCTCGCTCACGGTCACGGTCGGCACGGGCGTGGGGTGCGGCATCGTGGTGGACGGCCGCGTGCTCAAGGGCGCGATCGGCGGCGCGGGTGAGATCGGGCACATGCCGCTCGGCAGCACCGGGCCGGCGTGTGGCTGCGGCGTGCAGGGCTGCGCCGAACCCATGGCGAGCGGCTCGGGGCTGATCGCCCGCGCGCGCGAGGCGGGCCTCGACGTGCGCAACGCGCGCGAGGTGTTCGAGTCCTCGGATCCGCGCGCCGCGGTCGCGATCGAGCGCATGGTGGACCACCTCGCGCGCATGCTGTCGGCCGCCACGCAGTTGCTCAACCCCGACGTCATCGTGCTCGGGGGCGGCGTGGCGCAGGCGGGCGAGCGGTTGTTCGCGCCGCTGGAGGCGCGCTGCGCGCACTACATGCTGGCCTCGCACCGCAAGGGGCTGCGCATCGTGCCCGCCTCGCTCGGCGAGAGCGCGGGCGTGATGGGGGCCGGGCTGGCGGCCTGGCAGTCGCGCACGGGACGCTGAACGTCCCGGGAGCCTAGCTCCCGATCGAGACGAGCGGCTCGGGGCGCGGCGTGGCGAGCGACTCGCCGAGCAGCGTGACGGGTGTCGCGCCCACCACCTTGACGCGACGCAGCGTGCCCGGCGCGGAGCCGTCGTCGGCCCACACCACGGTCTTGAACTCGCGGCTCTTGCCGTGCAGCTGCGGCGGCTGGTCGCCCTTGCCGCGCCACGACGGGCCGTCCACCAGCACCTCGACCTCGCGGCCGAGGAAGCCGTCCATGATCTCGCCCGAGACGGCGTGCTGCTCGTCGATGAGCGTCTGCAGGCGGCGGCCCTTCTCGGCCTCGTCCACCGTCTCGGCGAGCTTGTAGGCGCGCGTGTCGGGGCGTGCCGAGTACTTGAACAGGAACGCGCTGTCGAAGCGGGCGCGCTGCATGAACGCGCGCGTCGCCTCGAAGTCGGACTCGGTCTCGCCGGGGAAGCCCACGATGACGTCGGTGCTCACCGCCACTCCCGGGATGCGCGCGCGGATGCGGCCCAGCACGTCCTCGTACTGCGCGATCGAGTAGGTGCGGTTCATGGCCTCGAGCACGGGGTCGGACGCGCTCTGCAACGGCAGGTGCACGTGCGGCATGACCTTCGCGCAGTTCGCCATGGCGTCGATGACGCGCTCGCTCATGTCGCTCGGGTGCGGCGAGGTGTAGCGGATGCGCAGCACGCCCGGCACGGCGTCGGCGGCGCGCAGCAGGTCGGCGAAGTCGTGCGTGCCGTCGTGGTACGAGTTCACGGTCTGGCCCAGGAACACGATCTCGCGGAAGCCCTGCGCGGCGGCGGTCTCGACCTGACGCACGAGGTCGGCGAGCGGCAGGCTGCGCTCGCGCCCGCGCGTGTAGGGCACGACGCAGTAGGTGCAGAACTTGTCGCAGCCGCGCTGCACGGTGACCCACGCTCGCACGCCCGGGGCGCGCTTGGGCTCGAGGTCGCCGTAGGTCTCGTCGCGGTCCAGTCGGATCTCGGCCGTCGGCACGTTCGCGGCGCGCTGGAGAAGCGCGGGCAGGTCGCGGTAGCCGTCGGGCCCCACCACGAGGTCGAGCACCCGCTTCTGGTCGAGCAGGCGCTTGCGCAGGTGCTGGGCCATGCAGCCGGCCACGCCCACGATGAGGTCGGGCTTGTGCAGCTTGAGGTGGGCGAACTCCCCGAGGCGGCCGAGCACGCGCAGTTCGGCGTGCTCGCGGATCGCGCAGGTGTTGAGGATCACGGCGTCCGCTTCGTCGGCACGCTCGACGAGCTCCATGCCCGCGCGCTGGAGCACGCCGGCCATGAGCTCGGAGTCGGCCACGTTCATCTGACAGCCGTAGGTCTCGAGGAACACTCTCTTCATAGGGCCATGAACGGTAGCACGCCGCGCCCGCGCGGGGCGACCCTCGCGTGCGCGCGCAGACCCTCCGTGCGGCTCCCACCTCGCGTGCGCGCCACCGTGGCGCACGGCGTTCCGTCGCGCCCCCGGCGCTGGTGGTGCCGCATGGCTGCGCTCGCCGTTCGGGTTGAGCGGGCGGGGCGGGGAGTGGAGAGGTTTGACCGGTCCACGGACGGCGGGCAGACTCCGCCGTTCACCACCCTCTGCGAGGAGCCCCGATGCCGTCGAAGCCGTCCAAGGAACTCGTCACCTTCAAGAACCCGGCCCCCGGCCGCCGGTACTGGATCCGCCACGAGTGCCCCGAGTACACCGCGCTCTGCCCGGTGACGGGGCAGCCCGACTTCGGCACGATCATCGTGAGGTTCGTGCCCGACGAGCTGTGCGTCGAGCTCAAGTCGCTCAAGCTCTACATCTGGGCGTTCCGCAATGAGGGGCACTACTTCGAGCAGGTCACCAACCGCATCCTCGACGACCTCGTGCGCGCCATGAAGCCGCGCGAGCTTGTCGTGATCGGCCTGTTCAACGTGCGCGGTGGCATCACCACGCGCGTCACCGCGCGCTACGAGAAGCCCGCCCGGCGGACCCGCCGCCGTTAGCGGTTCCCCGTTGACGGTGGGCTGCGCATCCGCCACCGTCGAGCGGTCCCCGGGCACCCCCGAGCCCTTCGTCACCCCGCTGCATCCTCGCAGGCCCATCCTGCGTAGGCTCGGGGGTCCCAGGGAGGTGGACGGTCCCCGATGCGCTTCGACTCGCAGTGGTTGGCGACGCTGAACCTCGTCCTGAGCGGGCTCGTGCTCCTGCTCGGGCTCGTCATCCTGCGTGAGAACCCGCGCCATCGCCTGAACCGCGTGGTCGCGCTGCTGCTGTTCTGCGGCAGCTTCGGGGCCGTGCTCTCGGCGCTCACGCTGCTGCTGCCGAACGGCTCCAACGGTGCCGGGTTGCAGACCCCGGTCGCCTACGTCTGGCAGCTGTTCTTCCCGTCGGCGCTGCTGCTCGCGAGCCTGTTCCCCGAGGAGCGCGCGTTCACGCGACCGCTGCGGCTGCCGTGGGGCCTGCCCGCCCCGAGCTTCACCGTGCTGGTCTTCACGCCGCACGTCTTCCACATCCTGCTCGTGCTGGTCACCGGCTGGTTCCCGCTCGAGCCGTCGGCGGCCGGTTCGGGGATGGGCGGGGTGGTGGGTTCGCTCGGACGGCTCGTGCTCGGGTTGTTCCTCGCGGTGCACGCGGCGCTGTTCTCGCTCGTGGACCTGGTGTTCGGGGTCGCGGCCGTCGTGCTGCTGGCCGACAGCCGCCGCCGCAGTCGCGTGCCGCGCGTGCGCCAGCAACTCGGGGCGGTGCTCGCCGGTCTCGCGGGTGGTCTGGTGCTCTACGCGCTCGCGACCACGGTGCCCACGCTGCTCGGCCGCCCGCTCGACCCCGACCTCGGGGCCTCGCTCACCGCCGCCGCGCTCACGCTGGGCTCGGGCTCGATCGCCTACGCCATGGTGCGGTTCAAGTTCCTCGACACCGCACTGCTCGCGCGCCGGGGCATCCTGTACGCGGTCACCTCGGCGATCCTCGTGGGCTTCTACCTCACGGTCATCGAGGGCCTGAACGCGCGGGTCGCGAGCGCCTTCGGCATCGGCACCCACATCCTCGAGCCCGTGTTCCTCATCCTCGCGCTCACCCTGTTCCAGCCGGTCGTGGCGCGACTCGAGGATGGCATCGACCGCGCGTTCCAGCGCGACCCCAGCGACCCGCGCACCATGCTGCGCACGCTCGCGCGCGAGATCCAGACCACCATCGAACTCGACCACCTGCTGGCTCGCACCGCGCGCCGCGTCGCCGATGCACTCCTGCCGCGCTCGCTGCACGTGCTGGCACTCACCGCCGACGGTCCGGTCGCACGCGCCGGGGCGGGCGAGGCCCTGAGCGACGACGACCTGCAGGGCATCGCCGACCTGCTGCCGCGATTGCCGCTCGAGGAGCCGAGCGTGCGCCTGTCCGAGCCCATCGAGGGTCTGCGTCGCACGGACCGCGAGCGGCTCGAGCGGCTCGGCGTGACCCTGCTGGTGCCCGTGCGTTGGCGCGGCGAGGTCGTGGGCGCGGTGCTGCTGGGCGACAAGCACACCCGCACCGGCTACCGCACCGAGGACGTCTCGCTGCTGCACACGCTCGCCGCGGCCCTCGGCGTCTCGCTGCAGAACGCGCTCCTGTTGCGCGACCGGGTGCACATGGCGCGCCTCGAGGAGGAGTTGAACCTCGCGCAGCAGATCCAGCAGACGTTCCTGCGGCTCGACTTCCCGGCGCTCCCCAACTGCGACGTGCACGGCATCAACCTGCCGAGCCGGCACGTGGGCGGCGACTACCTCGACGTGGTCCCGACCCCCGACGGGTCGTTCCTGCTGGCGATCGCGGACGTCGCCGGCAAGGGCGTGCCGGCCGCGTTGCTCTCGAGCATGCTGCAGGCCGCGCTGCGCACGCAGGCGCTCTCGGTGACGTCGCCCGCCGACATCCTGCGCAACGTCAACGCGCTCGTGTACCGCAGCACCGCGACCCACCAGTTCGCCACGTTCTTCCTCGCGCGCATCGCGGCCGACGGCCGCACCGTGACCTACGCCAATGCCGGGCACAACTGGCCGGTGCTGCTGCGCGCCGACGGCTCGCACGACTGGCTCAAGGCCGGCGGCACGTTGCTCGGCATCCTCGAGGACCTGCCCATGGAGGAGGGCCGCGTCACGCTGGGGCCCGGCGACCGACTCGTGCTCTACACCGACGGCATCAGCGAGGCCACGAACGAACAGGGCGAGCTCTTCGGCGAGGAGCGCCTGCTCGCCTGCGTGCAGGCGCTGCCCGCGGCCCTGAACCCCGAGGCCATCACCGCGAGCCTGCTGCGCGAGGTCGAGGCCCACCTCGGCCGCCTCGAGGCGCAGGACGACCGCACGCTCCTCGTGCTGCGCGTCCACGCCGAAGTGCCCCGGGCCGCTGCCACCGTGCCCGCGGCCGAGGGCGTCGTCGTCGGTTAGCGTCCGACCCGCGAGAGCAGGGAGGCGAAGCGCGGGTCGCTGCGGATCGCGTCGAGGCGCGGGTGCACCTTCAGGTACACGAGCCCGGGCGCCTTCTCGGCGACGGCGATGTCGAGCCAGCGGAACGCCTCGTCGGGCGAGTCCAGTCGCGCCAGGATGGTCGCCAGCCCCCACGCCGAGATGACGCGGTGCTGCCGACCGGCGAGCAACTCCTCCAGGATGGCGCGGGCGGAGTCATGGTCGCCCTCGCTGATCGCGAGGTGGGCGAGCCCGAACGACGGACCCGCGACCGAGCCCGCCAGTCGCCGGCCCTCCTCGTACTCGCGTCGCGCCTCGGCGAATTCGCCCAGCGCCTCGAGCGACCGAGCGAGGTCGGTGTGCGCACCGTCGAAGCGCGGGTCCAGCTCGATCGCACGGCGGTAGTACGGCACCGACTTCGCGTACTCGCGCGCGTAGTAGTAGGCGTCGCCCACACCGGTGTGCAGGATCATCGAGAGCGGGTCGAGGCGGACCGCGTTCAGCATGGACGCCTCGGCCTCGGCGTGTCGTCCGTCCACGTAGAACATGCGGCCCAACTGCGCGTGCGCCGAGGCCAGGCCCGGGTTGAGCCGTACCGCGTGCTGCAACTCGCGCAGGGCGTCGTCGTGCTCGTTCAGGTAGGAGAGCGCGACGCCCAACTGGGCATGGGCCTCGGCCAGCGTGTCGTCGAGCGCGAGGGCGCGCTCGGCCGCGGCGCGCGCCGCCGGGAGGGCCTCGGACATGGGCGCCATGCCGCGGTGCCCGCGGAGGTTGTGCCCGTGCGCGAGCCCCGCCCACGCCGGAGCGTAGTCGGGCGCCAGTTCGAGGGCACGGTGGAAGTGGCGCAGGCTCAGCTCGATGGCCTGCGGCGAACTGCCCGCGGACTCGTGCTGGCCCTTCAGGTACTCGATGTGCGCCTCGGGATGCACGGCCTGGCGGCGGGCGAGTCGGCGCTCGTCGGGGGGCGAGAGGTGGAGCGCGATCTCGCGCGCGACCGTCTCCGCGACCTCGCTCTGCAGGTCGAGCACGTCCTCGATGCGGCGGTCGTAGCGTCCGCTCCACAGCGTCTCGTCGCGCTGCGCCGAGACGAGCTGCACGTTGATCCGCACCCGGTCGCCGAGCAGCAGGGCCGAGCCCTCGATCGCGGCATCCACCTGCAGCTCGCGCGCGATCTCGGGGAGCGCGCGGTGCACGCCCTTGTAGCGCATCGCACTCGTGCGCGAGATGACGCGCAGCCCCGGCAAGCGGGCGAGGTCCGAGATGAGCGCCTCGGTCATGCCGTCCACGAAGTACTCCTGCGACTGGTCCAGCGTGACGTTGCCGAGCGGCAGCACCACGAGCGAGCGGATCGCGGTCGAGGGCGCGGCGCCTTCGGTCACGGACGGCTCCGGCGTGCGCTGCAGGCGGCGCAGGGCGTCGGCGAGGTCGCGCGCCGAGTGCGGCCGGGTGCGCGGCTCCTTCGCCAGGCAGTCCTCCACCAGCCGGACGCACGCGCTCGGCAGGTCGGGGCGGGCGAGCGCGAGCGGGGCGGGTGCGTCGCGCAGGATGGCGCTCGTCAGGTCGGCGTTCGAGTGGCCGCGGAACGGGCGCGTCCCCGTGGCGAGCTCGTACAGCACGACGCCCAACGCGAACAGGTCGGTGCGCGGGTCGGTCGCCTCGCCGCGGACCTGCTCCGGGGCCATGTAGGGCAGGGTCCCCAGCAGCGTCCCGGCGAGCGTGAGCGGCGAGGTGCGGGTCTCGTCGTGGGCGGGCGCGTCAGCGGTGTCGAGCTTGGCGAGCCCGAAGTCGAGCACCTTGATGCGGCCCTCGCGCGAGACGCGGACGTTCGCGGGCTTGAGGTCGCGGTGCACGACGCCGCGCTCGTGCGCGGCGGACAGCGCCTCGGCGAGCGGGATCGCGATCTCGAGCAGGCGCGCGAGCGGCAGGCCGCCGGGCACCACCTGCGTGCCCAGGTCCTCGCCCTCGACCAGCTCCATGGTGAGGAAGCGCACGCCGTCGGCCTGCTCGATGGAGTGGAGCGTGACGATGTTGGGGTGGTTGAGGCCCGCGACCGCACGCGCCTCGCGCTCGAAGCGCTCCATGCGCCCCGGCGTCGAGGCCAGGTCGGGCGGTAGCACCTTGATCGCCACGATGCGGTCGAGTCGCGGATCGTGCGCACGATGCACCTCGCCCATGCCGCCCTCGCCGAGGGGCGCGAGGATCCTGTAGGGGCCGAGCGTCTGTCCGGGCGAGAGGCGCATGGCGACGATGCTACCCCACGGCGCGACGGTCCGCTGTGGGGCTGAGCGCACGGCCGCGTCGCGGTGGCTGCGCTAGACTGCCCGCACCATGACCACGCCACCCGATCCGCCCTCCGGCCCGCATCGCAGGCGCCCGCGCTACAAGGGCACGCATCCGCGTCGGTTCGAGGAGCGCTACAAGGAGCTCGCCGGCGATCCCGACGAGGTGGCGCACGTGTTGGCCAAGGGCCGCACCCCGGCGGGCACGCACGTGCCCATCATGGTGGCCGAGGTGCTCGCAGCCCTGGCGCCCGCTCCCGGTGAGCGCGCGGTGGACGTCACGCTGGGACACGGGGGGCACGCGCAGCGGCTCCTCGAGCGCGTCCTGCCCGGCGGTCGCCTGTTGGCGCTCGACACCGACCCCATCGAGTTACCGCGCACCGAGGCCCGCCTGCGTGCGCTCGGGTACGACGAGCCGTCACTGGTCGTGCGCCGCGCCAACTTCGCGGGGCTCCCCGCCGCGCTGGCCTCGGTGGGTTGGGAGGACGGGGCCGACGTGCTGCTCGCCGATCTCGGGCTGTCGTCCATGCAGATCGACGACCCCGTGCGCGGGTTCACGTTCGGGGCCGAGGGCCCGCTCGACATGCGCATGAACCCGCAGCGCGGGGTCTCCGCGGCGCAGTGGCTCGAGCGCGTGTCCGTCCCCGATCTCGTCGCGGCGCTGCGCGACAACGCCGACGAGCCGCATGCCGAGGCGGTCGCCGAGGCCCTCGCGCGTCGTCGCGGCCACCTCGCCACCACGCAGGACCTCGCCGACGCGGTGCGCGCGGCGGTGGCCGCGCTCGTACCCGAGGACGAGACCGACGACAGCGTGCGGCGCGTGTTCCAGGCGGTGCGCATCGAGGTCAACGACGAGTTCGGCGCGCTCGACACGCTGCTGCGTGCGCTGCCGTGGTGCGTGCGCCCCGGGGGGCGCGTCGCGTTCCTGTCGTTCCACTCCGGCGAGGACCGCAGCGTGAAGAAAGCGTTCCAGGCCGGTGAGCGCGACGGCACGTGGGCGGAGGTCGCGCCCGAGGTGGTGCGTGCCACGCCCGAGGAGCGCCGGGCCAACCCGCGCTCGCGCCCCGCCAAGCTGCGCTGGGCCCGCCGCGCGGGCTGAGCGCGTCGGCGTCGCGGCCTGCGCTCGCGTAGCGCGGCGGGCGAACAGGTCGGCGCAGCGGCTCGTGTTCGTGCGGCTCGACGGATGCGCGGGTCAGCGACGCGGTTTGCGCTCGCGTGGCTCGGCGGGCACCAGCTTCCAGATGCGCCCGTCGTGGGCGACCACGTACGGTTCGCGCGCGGCGTCCTCGCCGAACGACGTGACCGCACCGAGTGACGGGATGCGCCACTCGCTCAGGTCGAGTGCGCGACCGTTCTCGTGCCGGAACGATCGCAGCCAACCCTGACAGTAGTCCGAGAACAGGATGGCCCCGCGCAGCGCGGGGATGGCGCGGCCGCGATAGACGATGCCGCCCGTCACCGAGCAGCCGTCGTCGTGGTCGTACTCGACCGCGGGTTCGACGAGGTTCGCGGGCGCGGGGCGCGGCAGTCCGAACCCGTGACGGCCCTCGCGCACGTTCCAGCCGTAGTTGAGACCGGCACGCCGGTCGTCCACCACGTTCACCTCCTCGTAGCGGTTCTGGCCCACGTCCGCGATCACGAGCCGGCGGCCCTCGGGGTCGAACGCCCAGCGCCACGGGTTGCGCAGCCCCAGCGCCCACACCTCGGCCGCGCCGTCGCTCGGCCGACCCTTGTAGGGGTTGCCGTCGGGGATCGCGTACGGGTCGCCGCGGTCCACGTCGATGCGCAGCAGCTTGCCGAGGCGCGAGCGCGCGTTCTGGCCGTGCCCGATCGGGTCACCGCCCGCACCGCCGTCGCCCATGCCGACGTAAAGCATGCCGTCGGGCCCGAACCCGATGCCGCCCCCGTTGTGGTTGGGGAACGGCTGGTCCACCGTGATCACGGTCTTCGCACTCGCGGGGTCCACGGCGCGCCGGTCGGCGCGCACCGTGTAGCGCACCACCTGCGTGTCGCCGTCGCGGTCGGTGTAGTTCACGTACACCAGCCCGTTGCGCGCGTAGTCGGGGTGGAACGCCAGCCCCAGCAGGCCGCGCTCGCCGCCGGCGCGCAGCAGGCCCGTGAGGTCCGCGAACGGCTCCTGCGAGGGACGGCCGTCCTCGATCCAGCGGATGCGACCGCTCTGCTCGACCACGAACAGGCGCGGGTCCCCGGGGGCGACCCCCACGTACACGGGGCGGTCGAACCCCTCGGCCACCACCACCGCGCGCACCCCTTCGGAGGGCTGCCACGGGGACTCGGCGAGCGAGCGGGACGCGGTCGAGAAGGTCAGCACGAGGGCGAGCCGGAGCACGAGGTTCGTTCGCATGACAAGACGATACCCCGCGCGCGGCGCGTCGCCCAAACAGCGACGCCCGCCGGCGGGTGGCCGACGGGCGTCGTGCGGGACGGGACTCAGAACTGGTGCTTCTCGGTCGAGTCCGCGAGCGCGCGGGTCGCCGACTCGCCGCCCGAGATGACCTCCTGCAGCGCGTCGAACCAGCCCGTGCCCACGAAGCTCTGGTGCTTCACGGCGGCGTAGCCGTCGGAGGCGGCCAGTTCGAACTCGCGGTCCTGCAGCTTCGAGTACGCGCTCATGCCGTGGTCGCGGTAGCCGCTCGCCAACTCGAACATGCTCAGGTTGAGCGCGTGGAAGCCGGCCAGCGTCACGAACTGGAACTTGTAGCCCATCGCACCCAGCTCGCGCTGGAACTTCGCGATCGTCGCGGCGTCCAGCTTCTTCGACCAGTTGAAGCTCGGCGAGCAGTTGTACGCCAGCATCTTGCCCGGGAACTGCGCGTGGATGCCCTCGGCGAACTCCTTCGCCTCGGCGAGGTCGGGCGTGCTCGTCTCGCACCACACGAGGTCGGCGTGCGGGGCGTAGGCGAGACCGCGGTCGATCGCCATGGCGAGGCCGTTCCGGATGCGGTAGAAGCCCTCGGCCGTGCGGTCGCCGGTGAGCCAGCGGTGGTCGCGCGGGTCGATGTCGCTGGTGAGCAGGTTGGCCGAGTGCGCGTCGGTGCGCGCCACGAGCACGGTGGGCACGCCGAGCACGTCGGCGGCCAGACGCGCCGCGACCAGCTTCTGCACGAACTCGCGCGTGGGCACCAGCACCTTGCCGCCCAGGTGCCCGCACTTCTTGGCGCTCGCGAGCTGGTCCTCGAAGTGCACGCCGGCCGCGCCGGCCTCGATCATGCCGCGCATGAGTTCGTAGGCGTTCAGGTCGCCGCCGAAGCCGGCCTCGGCGTCGGCCACGATGGGTGCCATCCAGTCGCGCCCGCCCTTGCCCTCGAGGTGCGCGATCTGGTCGGCGCGCTGGAGCGCGTTGTTGATGCGGCGCACCACGTGCGGCACCGAGTCGGCGGGGTAGAGGCTCTGGTCGGGGTACATCTGGCCCGCCGAGTTCGCGTCGGCCGCGACCTGCCAGCCCGAGAGGTAGATGGCGCGCAGGCCGGCCGACACCATCTCGACCGCCTGGTTGCCCGTGAGCGCGCCCAGCGCGCGCACCGGCTCGGCGGTGTGCAGGTCGTTCCACAGTCGCTCGGCGCCGCGGCGCGCGATCGAGTGCTCCACGTGCACGGTGCCGCGCACGCGCACCACCTCGTCGGCCTTGTAGCGGCGGGTCACGCCCTGCCAGCGCGGGTCGCTCTCCCAAGCGTGCGTCATCTCGGCGGCGGTCATCGGTCGGTCCATGGGTCGCTCCTCGGGGTCCCGGCGCGGGCCGGGGGGGTGAGGCGTGTCGGGCGCGGATGCTCTGCGGGAACGGGTCGCGGGACGCGGCCCGCACTTCGGGGTCAGACGGGGTCGAAGAGGCCGTGGTCGATCATGGCCTGGCTCTGGCGCGCGGCCTCGTGCAGCGAGCGCTCGTCGCCCGCGTCGCGGCCCAGCGTGAGCTCCGAGACCAGCATGGTGAGCGCCTCGTCGAAGCAGCGGCGCACCGTGGCCTCGTCGTGCGCCACCTGGTGGCCCTCGCCATCGGTGAGCGCGAGACGGTCGCGGTGGAGCACGCGCTGCGCGATCATCAGGCGGTAGATGCGGTCGGTCGCGAGGTCCTCCATGTAGCCGTCCAGCAGGCTCGCACCTCGGCCGGCGAGCACGCCGTTGCGGTAGCGGATCACCGTTCGCACCGCCGAGCGCGTCCCGGTGAGCGTGATGCTGCCGACGCCCTCGGGTACGGGGCGCAGGTCGGGGTAGCGCTCCACGTCCGAGGGGCGGGAGTGCAGCTGGTTCGGGGCCGGGAACTGCGCGACCGCGATCGCGTTCTGGTCGGGGTGCCCGGTCCACGCGCCGTCCATGCCGCAGGCCGCCTCGTTGCGCTTGTCCTTCTCGAGCGTGGCCAGCGCGCGCGCGTTGAGTTCGGCGTCGGTGCGGCTGGGGTAGAGCGCCGTCATGCCGCCGATCGCGAGCGCGCCGCGTCGGTGGCAGATGTCCACCATGAGATGGCGCAGGCGCTGGAAGAACGGCACGTCGTGCGGGATCGTGTTGCGGTCGGGCAGCACCCAGCGCGGGTCGCGCAGGTTCCAGTGGATGAGGCTCGCCATGTAGTCCCAGCGCCCGAGGTTCAGGCCCACGATGTGGTCGCGCAGGTGGAAGAGGAACTCCTCCATCTGGTACGCGAGCGGGTGCGACTCGACCAGCGCCATGCAGCGGATGGTGCCGCGCGGCCAGCCGCGCGCCTCGGCCACCGCCTTGAATACGTCGGCCCACCACGCGGCCTCCTCGGCCGACTCGCTCTTGGGGATGTAGATGGCGAGCGGGTGCGAGAGGCGGGCGGCGTCCACCGTGAACGCGAGCAGCGCGAGGTCGAACAGCGAGGCGCTCGTGACCGTGCCCGGCAGCACGCCGGCTTGCGACAGGTGCAGGCCGCGCACGCGGCTCCAGATCGCCACCGACGAGGGTTCGATCCCCACCCAGCGGCCGCGCTTGGCGTCATGGTAGGTGAGCGTGCCCTCGAGCGCCGCGCGGATGTTGGCGAGGCCGCGCATCAACTGCGGCCACGCGTTGGCCATCGAGTCCTCGAGGTCGAGCATGACGCCCGGGGCCCCCGAGTTGAGCATCTTCACCACCAGCTCGGCGTCGTCGGCCGGACCGGTCATCTGGTTGCGCTGGTCGGCGCACCACTCCGGGACCCGGATGGACCACTCGCTCGTGGTCGCCGCCGAGGGCGGCAGGTGGTCGGGCAACTCGCCGTGCTCGTGCGCGCGGTGCAGCCGTTCGCGGCGCGCGGCGGCGAGCGCCTGCTGGCGCGGCGTGAACGAGGCGTGCAGCCCCCGGTAGAACGCCGCGAAGCCCGGCGGCAGGTCGCGCTCCATGTCGAAGCCGTCCGGGGCGTGGTTCATGGGGGGGATGTGCGCGTGCGGCTCGTGGCGTTCGCTCACGGTCGTCCTCGTTCAACACGGGAACCCCGCGGACCTCGTGCCCGCGGGTGCAACGGCAGTATCGGCCACGGCCCAGCATGCCTTGACCGGGGTGGGCGGGGGCAGGGCGACGCCGGGACCGTGCCCGGACCGGACCTCGGGCGGCACGCGAGGCACAGAGCGCAAGATGTTGGTAGGCTGCACGCTCCGCGGGCCGTCCGTGCCCCGGCGCGTCCGCGTCCCCGAGGGCCAGTGCCATGTCCGTGACCGCCGCCGAGCTGGAACCGTTCGTGACCTGCGCCCGCCATGCGATCGAGCGCGAGTACCCCGTCGCGCTGGTGCTCACGCTGCGCGGGCCCGAGGACCTCGGCCTGCCGCGCGAGGTGACGCCGGTGTTCCGTGGCAGCTACGACTGGCACTCGGCGGTGCACGGGCACTGGACGCTCGTGCGCGCACTCCGGCTCCACCCGAGCGCGCCGTGGGCCGGGGAGGTGCGCGCGTCGCTGGAGCGCTCGCTCACCCCCGATGGACTGGCCTCCGAGCACCGCTTCGTCGAGGCGCGTCCGGGGTTCGAGCGTCCCTACGGTCTGGCGTGGGTGCTCGCGCTCGCCACCGAGTTGCGTGCGCTCGCGTCCGCCGGCGGTGGCGACGACGCCGCGATGGCCGCGCGCTGGCGCGACGGTCTGGCGCCGCTCGAGGCGCTAGCCAGCGAGCGACTCGTCGCGTGGGCCGCGCGCCTGCCGTTCCCGGTGCGCTCGGGCGAGCACGCCCAGAGCGCGTTCGCGTTCGGCCTCGCGCTCGACCACGCGCGCGCCACGCGGCACGCCGCGCACGCCGACGCGCTCGCGACGCACGTGCTGCGCCTGCACCGCGACGACACCGACGCCCCGGTCGCCTACGAGCCCTCGGGGCAGGACTTCCTCTCCCCGGTCCTGGGCGCGGCCGACCTCGTGCGCCGCGTCATGCCGCGGACCGCGTTCGTCAACTGGCTGCACCGCTACCTGCCGCCGCCCGACGACGCGCGCGTCGCGCGCTGGCTCGAGCCGGTGACGCCGCCCGATCGCAGCGACGGCAAGTTCGCGCACCTCGACGGACTCAACCTGTCGCGGGCGTGGATGCTCGAGGGCGTGGTCTCGGCGCTGCCGGTGGGGCACGAGTACTACTCGGTGCTCGAGCGCGCCGCCTCGCGGCATGCGCGGGCGGGTCTCGAGGCGACGCGTGCGGGCACCGACTGGATGGGCACGCACTGGCTCGCGAGCTTCGCGACCTACCTCGTCACGCGCGCGGGGCTCGAGTCCCCGCAGGTCTAGACGCGGGTCACCGCCGTGCTGCGGCCAGCGCCTGCTCGAGCGCGGCCCACGCGGCATCGTCGAGCGGTCCGGTGTGCAACCAGCGCACCACGCCCTCGCCGTCCACCAGGGCGAGGTAGGCCGCGTCGGGGTCGCGGTGGCCCATGCGCTTGCGCCACTCGCCGCCCTGCTGCCAGACGGTGATCACGTTCTCGTGCAGCGCGACCGGGGTGCCGCGCCGCATGCCGCGGTCGATCATCGGGCGCGCCACGCGCGCCATGCCGCCCATGACCGGGACCTCGTAGAAGGTCACGCCGGGCGTGGCGCCGTGCGCCTGCTGGAACCGCTTGCCCCACGCCTCGACCTGCAAGCGCGACTTGTACGAGAACCCGAGTGCCAGGAACGCGACGCGGCCCTTGCTGTCGCGCGGTACCACCGCCTCGCGTCCGGTGAGGTACTCGCCCACGAGCGGCGGCAGCGTGTCGCCCGGCACGAGCGGGCGCACGGGGCCGGCCGCGTGTGCGGGCGTGGGCGCGGCGAGTGCGGTGCACGCGATCGCGAGCGCGAGGAGCACGGCGGGGAACGGGTTGGGGAGGCGCATGGCGCGATGATACCGTTCACCGTCCGCCGTCGCATCCATCCCGAGGGACCATGGACCGTTCCGCGTTCGCCGCGCTGCGCCATCGCAACTTCCGCCTGCTGTGGGGCGGGCAGATGCTCAGCATGGCCGGGTCCATGATGCAGAACGCCGCGCTGCTCTGGCACGTGGCCACGCTGGTCGAGCCCGAGCGCCGCGGACTGGCGCTCGGCATGGTGGGGCTGGTGCGCGTGCTGCCCATCCTGGTGCTGTCGCTCGTCTCGGGCGTGGTCGCCGACGCGTTCGACCGCCGCCGGCTCATGCTCGTGACGCAGGTCGGCATGGCCGCGTGTGCGCTCGCGCTCGCCGCCCTCGAGTTCGCGGGCGTGCGGCTGCTCGCGCCCGTGTACGCGCTGGCGGCGCTCTCGGCGGCGTTCGGCACCTTCGACGGGCCCGCGCGTCAGTCGCTGGTGCCGACGCTCGTGCCGCGCGAGACGCTGCCCAACGCGGTCACGCTCATGGCCATCCTGTTCCAGGTCGCCGCGGTGGCGGGGCCCGCACTCGGTGGGGTGGTGCTCGCCTCCGCGGGCGTGGCGTGGTGCTACCTCGTCAACGCGCTGTCGTTCGGGTGCGTGATCGCGGCCCTGCTCGCCATGCGCGACGTGCCCGAGCCCGCGCGCGAGGAGCGCGCCCCGGTGTCGTGGGCGGCGGCGCGCGAGGGGCTGTCGTTCGTCTTCCGCACACCCATCATCCGCAGCACCATGCTGCTCGACTTCTTCGCGACCTTCTTCGCCTCGGCGACCGCGCTGCTGCCCATGGTGGCGACCGACGTGCTGGGGGTGGGGGCGGCCGGCTACGGCCTGCTCTCGGCGGCCCCGAGCGTGGGCGCGCTGCTCGCCGGACTCGTCATGGCCCCGCTCGCCGACCGCATCCGTCGCCGCGGTGCGGTGCTGTTGTGGGCGGTCGCCCTCTACGGCGCGGCGACCGTGGCGTTCGGGTTCGCGCGCGACCTCGGCTGGGCGTTCCTGTGGCTCGCGTTCACGGGTGCGGCGGACAACGTGAGCATGGTGCTGCGCAACGTCATCCGCCAGCTCGCCACGCCCGACCGCATGCGTGGGCGCATGACGAGCGTCAACATGATCTTCTTCATGGGCGGGCCGCAGTTGGGCGAACTCGAGGCCGGACTGGTGGCGCAGTGGCGCGGCGTGGTCGCGAGCGTGGTGAGCGGCGGCGTCGCCTGCATGCTGGCGGTCGGCTGGATCGCGGCGCGCAACCCCGCGCTCCGACGCTACCGCCGCGAGGACGCGATCGTGCCCGATCCGGGCGCGTGACGCTCGTGCGGCCCGTCGCGCTCGTGCGATACTGGCGTCCATGAGCAAGTCCGCCTCCCGAGGGCCGCGGCCCGTCACGGCCGCGCGCCCATTCACGCCGCCGCTCCCGGTGCTGGCGCTGGCCGTCGTCGCGCTGGTGGTGTTCGCGCACCGCCACGTGCTGGGTGCGTACTTCGCGCTCGACGACCTCATCCTGTTCCAGCAAGCGGCGGGCGTGAGGGCATGGCCCGAGACCCCGTGGCGCTGGTTGTCGGGCATCGCCTGGTTCCGCGCCGTGGTCCCGGCGTGGGGGCACGAGCCGCTGCCGTACCACCTCGCGAGCCTCGTGCTGCACCTCGTCAACACCGGCCTGCTGTTCGCGCTCGCGCGCCGGTGGGGGGCGGGCCCGCTCGCCGCGACGGTCGGCGCGGTGCTGTTCGGCGTCTCGCGTCTGCACTTCCCGGCGCTCCTCGCCGCGACCTCGGTGGGCGAGTTGCTGGCGCTGGGGTTCGCGCTCGGCGCGGTACTCGTGGCCGGCCCAGGGCCGCGCGCATGGTGGGCGGCCGTGCTCATGGCGCTCGCGGTCTCGGCGAAGGAGAGCGTCATGCTGGTGCCGGTGGCCGCGCTGCTCGTGCCCGCCCCGGAGGGCGGCTCGCGCGCCCGCACGCTCGGCCCCGCGCTCGCGACCGGGTTCGTGGTCGGGGCGTTGCTGCTCGCGAACGGGATGGGCAGCGGTCGTCTCGGGGGCGCGGCCTACTCGGTCGCGTTCGGGGGCAACCTGCTCGACAACGCCGCGCGTCTGGTGACGTGGTCGTTCGACCTCGTGAGCCCGATCCCCGAATCCACCGCGCCCCCCACGGGTGCGCTGCGATTCGCGCTGCCGCTGCTCGCACTCGTGCTCACCGGCGTCGCCTGGCGTGCGCGCAGCACGCCGCTGCTCGCGCTGGGGGCACTGTGGTGGTGGCTCGCGCTGGTGTTCGTGCTGCCGCTGCCGGGCCGCGTGTACCTGCACTATCTGTACGCCCCGCTCGCGGGCCTGGCGCTCGTGGGGGCGGGTCTCGTGCAGTGGGCGGTCGGGCGTCGGGGCGTCGGCAAGCGTGCCTGGGCGGTGGCCGGGGCCGCGGTGCTGGTGTTCACGCTCTGGAGCGACGTCTCGCTCTCGACGCGCGTGGACCTGCGCATGGAGGCGGTGGACTGGCCGCTCGACCCCGTGCTGCGCAAGAGCGAGATCGCGCGGCGCTCCATCGGGGACGTGCGCCGCGTGCTGGCGGGTAACCCGGCGCGGGTCGCCATCCTCATCCCGGCGTCGCTGTCGCGGAACGTCGGCATGGGCAGCGGCAGGGTGCTCGCCGACACCCTGCCGGTGCAGCGCTACGAACTCGAGGCGGTGCTCGACGGCGGGGCCTCGCTGCGCGCGTTCGTGCCCGAAGCGGAATCGGTGGTGTTCGTGCACGACTTCGAGTCCGGCCGCGACGGTTGGCGCTACCTCATCTCGCGCACCGACGCGCACCTCGTGGACCTCGGTACGCTGCCGGGCGCGCACCAGCGCGTGGTCGAGGCCATGATCGCGAGCGGCCTGCCGGCGGCCGCACTCGACTACGCCGAGCGCGCGCTCGTCCACCAGCCCGACGACGCGGCGATGCGCGCGCTGCGCGATCGTGCGGCCGCCGCGATCACACCCGGGGGGACCCCATGAGCTTCCTGCTCCCGCAGACGCGCACCGGCACGGTGGCGAGTGTGCGCGCGGTCGAGTTGCACGGCGACCGCTACGTGGACCTGGCCGTGACGGTGGAGGGCGAGGGGATGCCCACGGCCACGGGGCGCGTGAGCGCGCTGGAGTGCCCGGGGGACCTCGCGGTGGGCGAGCGCGTCGCGGTGCGCTTCACCATGGGCGTCATGACGCGCGTCGAGCGCGCCTGACGCCCACCGCCGATTACCGCAGCACCACCACGCGTCGCGTCGCGCTCGAGTCGCCGCTGCGCGCGACGACGAAGTACACGCCGGGGCCGATGCCCTGCGCCGCGGTGTCGAGTCGCAGCGTGCGAGCGCCCGACGCCCGGCCCGAGAACAGGTGCGCGACGCGTCGGCCGTTCACGTCGAGCACCTCGACGCTCGCCTCGCGCTCGCCCGCGGTCTCGAGTACGGCCTCGAGCGTGCCGCGCACCGGGTTGGTGGCGCGCAGCGTCACACCCGCGCGCGGTTCGGGGCGGGGGCCGTCGCCCGCGTCGAGCAGGGGCGAGGACACCGTGATCCACTCGGCGGCGTCCAACTGCCCGTCCCCGTTCCCGCACGGGACCTGCAGCGTGAGCGCGCCACCGTTGGCGTTGCCGTAGCCCGCGAACGCCACGCGCACGCTCGCGGGGGCCGACCCGAACGCGCACTCGAGGTCGAGGCACGCCTCGAGCACGGCACCCGACGCCTTGCGGTGCGTGCCGGTCGAGACCTGTGCCTCGGCCGCGTCGAACCAGTTGAGGAACGCGTTGTCGTTCTCGCTCGCCACGAACCCGTCCCAGGTCGCGCTCGTGCCCGCCTTTCCCCACGGGGCGGGGCGTGTCCCCGCGGTGGCGGGGCGCGCGACCATGAGGAAGTGGTCGAGGTTCGCGGTCGCGGCGACCGGCGGGCCGGCCACGTACAGCCAGCGCCCGTCGTACTTGGCGTACAGCGACTGGCTCCCGCACGTCGCCACCGCCGACACGCCGGCGTCGAGCGTGCCGTCCATGGTGAAGGGCGGGTTCGACGTGCACGGGTTCGCGACCGGGATGTGCCAGTCGGCGCCGCCGTTGTTGTCCCACGTCCCGGTACCGTTCGTGAACACGAAGTCCACCTGCGTGGCGTTGGCGGGGATCGAGTAGGTGTACGTCCAGCGCAGACTGTCGGGGTTCCACGTCATGACGGGGTCGGGCGACAGCACGCCGGTCCAGTTGCTGTGCCCGATGTGGATGCGCACCGGGTTCGTGGCGTCGGGCAGCGCCCCCGGGACCGCGTCGTACGAGATCGTCACCGTGCCGCCGGCCGCGGGCGTGGGCGGGGACCAGCGCACCGCGGGGCCGCCACTGCCGCCCGTGCCGCCGCCACCGCCGGTGGTGTTGCCCGTGCCCACGTAGACGTGCTGGATGGGGCTGCGGCGCACGTTGCCCGCGCGGTCGCGCGCCTCGACGTAGTAGTCCACCAGCTTGTCCGACAGCCCGGCGACCTGCGCGGTGAACTGCTCCGCGATGTGGGTGGGGAGCACCGAGAACACGATGCTCGGGTCGTTGAGCACGTTGCCGGTCGGGAACGCGCGCCGCGTCATGGGCAGCGACAACCACGATCCGACCTCGGGGCCGCCCGCGTAGGTCTCGTTCTGGGTCGAGCCGAGCGGGTTGTGACCGTCGGCGTCGAGCCGGTACTTGAGCACCACCGTGTCCACTCCGCTCACGTCGTGCGCGAACGTCCAGACGTGGAAGTCGCGCGCCATGTCGGCGCCGGCGCCGCCGGGGTAGCGCCACAGCGAGCCGCCGCCCTTGCCGCCCGGGTTCCAGGGCAGGCGCTGCGGCAGCCACACGGTGGGCGGCGTCAGGTCGGTGCCGCCGAGCACGGACGCGACCTCCGCCACGGCCCGGTTCGCCGCGAGCGACGGCTTGATCTCGAAGTCGAGCGCGGTGCCGTAGTACATGTAGCCGCTCTCGTGGCCCACCAGCAGGTAGTGCCACGCGCGCTCGACCGCGGTGGTGCCGGGGAGCGTGGGGTCGGCGATGCGCGCGGGGTTCGGCGTGGTGCCGCTCATCTGCTCGGCGGTGAGCACGCGATTCGTGGCGGCGGTGAGCACGGCCCAATTGCGCTCGTCCTCGGCCCAGCCGTTGGGGATGTCGAACTGCCCCGAGGCGTTCACGAGCGGCCAGTTCCAGTTGATGAACTGCGGCGAGCCGAAGTCGCCATCGGCGTTCACCCAACCGCCGTCCTCGACGTGCACGACGTCGGTCGAGTCCACCGGATGGTCGGCGAGGAACTCGGCCACGGTGGTGGGCTCGTAGCCCTTGGCGGCCGCACCGGACGCGAACTGGTCCACGTTCTGGTGGTAGTAGCTGTGCCCGCCCGCCCAGTCGTTGTCGCCGTCGTGCGCGAACAGCACCAGCATGGGCTTGGCCGGGTCGTTGTACGACGCGATGGCGTCGATCTCGCCCGTGCCGTAGAGCCCGTAGCCCTCGTTCCAGCTCATGGCGTTGGCCGCGGGCACCACCACGAGCTTGCGCACCGCGCCGCTCGCGGGGTCCACGTGCTGCGCGAAGTGCGGCTGGAGCCCGAACGGCACCGGGATGCGCGTGGTGACGCCGCGCGAGATGGTCTGCGTGCGGTAGAACGGCTGGGCCGGGTTCACCTGGTCGGCGCGGTTCGGCGGGTCGCAGTTGTCGAGGTTCGCGGCGGCGGGGTAGTTCGCGCACGCACGCGCCAGGTGGATGTCGGGCACGACGCTCCACTGCACACCCTCGTCGAGCAGCGCGGGGATGAGGCGGGTGCTGAAGCACATCTCGGCGGGGAAGAATCCCTTCGAGAGCGGTCCCGGGCCCCACGCCCCGGGCATGACCGCCTTCTGCACCTGCAGCATGCGCCGGAACACCATGTCGTCCACCAGCGGGTTGATGGAGTGGTGCATCGCGACGAGCAACGGGTCGAGTCGGCGCCGCCCGCCCGAGGTGGTGAGCGCCATCGCGTCGCGGTACGGCTGCCACCAGTTCGGGGCGTAGCGTCCGCCGTTCCAGCCGGCGTTGCCGAGGCTGTTCAGGTTCTGGATGAGCGAGCCCGCGAACGAGACCTGCGCGCCCGCGTCGGGGTGGTCGAGTACCGACTGGATCGCGCTGCGCGGGTAGTCCTGGTAGTCGCGAACGCGGTCGTCCTTGTTGAAGATCGCGGCCACGTCGCTCTGGCTGTGGCCGCGCACGATGGTCTCGTACGCGAACTCGTACGGCGCGCCGTAGGTGAGGCTGCGGTCCGGCCAGTAGATGGGCTGGTGCATGTGCCACAGCCACGTGGTGTGGACCGGGGCGGCCGAGGCGAGCGGCCCGGGCACCAGCAGGGCCAGGGCGAGTGCGAGAGCGAGGGGCAGGGCGCGGGAGGGAATCATGGGCCATGAGGATAGCCGACCGCCTCGAGGCTGTGGAGGCCCGATGCGGTTCGGTGGCCCTCAACACGGTTCGCGGCGGCAGGTCGGGCGAACCGGCCCCCCCGGTCCGGCCGGCCGCGGACCCGTTCGGGACTTCCATCATGGTCGCGCCGTTGCGTACAATCCCGGGGCCTCGGCGTGCGGTCCTCGGCGCCGAGGTCCATCCGTCACCCCTCGGCCCGCACCCCTTCGCGGACCGAGGGTCACCCCGAAAGGTCCGCCTCGATCGTGCGCCCGCCCCTCGCGTCGTCGCTCCTCGTGCTTGCCCTGTCGTTCCTGCTCACGATCCCCGCCCGTGCCGGTGTGATCCTGTCCGAGCTCTGCGACCCGCTCAGCAACTTCGCGACCGACCGCTACATCGAGGTCTTCAACGCCGGCCCCGGCGACGTGGACCTGACCGGGTGGTCGGTGGTGGCGATCGCGAACGGCGCGAATGCCCTGACCTGGAACCTCTCGGGCACGCTGCCCGTGGGGCAGGCCCGCGTCTGCGGGTACCCGACCACGGCGTTCACGGTGCACTTCCCCAACTCGGCGTGGACCACGACCGTCACCAACCAGGGCAGCTTCAACTGGAACGGCCAGATCAACGACGGCGCCCGTCTCGTCGGGCCCGGCGCCGTGGTGGTGGACCTCATCGTCGCCCCGGGTACGCTGTTCCGCGACGGCACGCTCGTGCGCAACTCGAACGTCACCTCGGGCAGCCCCAGTGGCTACGTGACCAGCGAGTGGACGTTCACCGCGGTCACGTTCGCCACGCAGGCCACGCCCGGCACGCACAACGGCGGTGCGCCGCCGCCCGCGGGACCGAGCATCTCGAACATCGTGACCGACCCCGCCGTGCCCGCCGCCTCGCAGACCGTGAACGTGCAGGCCGCCGTCACCCATGCGGGGGGGGCGCCGTCGTCGGTCACGCTGCAGTGGGGCAGTGCGGCCGCTTCGTTGTCGAACAGCATCGCCATGACGCTGCTCGCGGACAGCACCTACCGCACCTCGACCGCCATCCCGGGCCAGCTCCCCGGTGCCTCCGTGTACTACCGCATCTCGGCGGTGGGCTCGGGAATCACCACGAACTCCGCGACGCTCAGCTTCACCATCCCCGGCGCGGGCGGCACGCCGCCGACCATCACCGCCGTGGGCCAGACCAGTGACTCCACGGTTCGCGTGTTCTTCAGCGAACCCGTGGACGAGGTCACCGCGGAGCAGGCCGGCAACTACTCCGTAGGCACGCTCGTCGGCGTCTCGGCGGTGCGCGACCCGCTCGCGACCTCCGAGGTCGAGGTCGTCATCCGCAACATCGCCGCGGGCTCGCGCATCCTCACCGTGAACGGCGTCGCCGACCTGGGCGGTTCGACCGCGTTCGGGGCCACGCGCACGTTCAACTGGGTGGACGTGTCCATCCCCGCCGGCTACTACGCCTCCACCACGGGGCTCAAGGGTTCGGAGTTGCGCAAGGCGCTGCATCTGATCATCCGCAACCACACGGTGCGCAGCTACGACTTCGCGCTCACGGCCTACTCCACGACCGACGTGAAGCCGAACGGCAAGATCTGGGACGTGTACTCCGACATCCCCGGCGGCACGCCCGCCTACGAGTACGCCTACGGGCAGACCGGTCAGGGCGCGGGCGAGGGCTTCGGCTACAACCGCGAGCACACGTTCCCGCAGTCGTGGTTCAACAGCGCATCGCCCATGGACTCCGACCTGCACATGCTCTACCCGACCGATGCCTATGTGAACAACCGTCGTGCGAATTACCCGTTCGGTGTGGTCGGGACGCCCACGTGGACCTCGACGAACGGCAGCAAGCTCGGCAACAGCGTCACGCCCGGCTACACGGGCATCGTGTTCGAGCCCGCGGGGCCGTTCAAGGGCGACATGGCGCGTGCGCACCTCTACGTCTCGGTTCGCTACCTCGGGCAGGACGCGGGTTGGCCCGGCAGTCCCTCGGCGGTCGGCTCGCAGTACGTGGCGTGGGCTCGCGACCAGTACCGGCAGTGGCACACGACCGACCCGGTGAGCTGGAAGGAGCGCCTGCGCAATGGTGCGGTGTACGTGCACCAGGGCAACCGCAACCCGTTCGTGGACCATCCCGAGTTCCTGGCGGCGATCCTCGACACGAACGTGGTCAGTGGCGTGGGCGACGACGCCTTCGGTGTCGCCTCGCTGCGTCCGGCGAGCCCCAACCCCTTCCTCGCTCGAACGAACCTCGCGTTCACGCTGTCGCAGCCGGGTCGGGTCTCGCTGAGCGTGTACGACGTGGGCGGACGCCTCGTGCGCACGCTCGCCGCCGACCAGTCGTATGCGGCAGGCCTGCACCGTCTCGAGTGGGACGGGCGTGACGAGGCGGGGGCCGCGGCCGATGCCGGGTTGTTCTTCGTGCGTCTCGACGCGGGAGGGGTGACGCGGACGCAGCGTCTCGTGCGCATGCGCTGAACTCGGGCGCCCGGTGCGCGCGACGCTTCCACCTTCGCTCGGTGGTCGCGTGCCCGGGCCCCGTCACCCCTCGCCGGTCGGGAGTCCGTTCCCGACCGGCGTCGTCGTTCCGGGCGGGTTGTCGTCGTGTGCGGTCGCATGTGGCTTGCGCCCCGCACGCGGCATCCACGATGGACCGCGCTCCCGCACCCCCCATGCCCGGAGGCCCGCCCGATGAAGTCGCTCGTCCTCGTCGTCCTGTTCGCCCTCGTCACCGCGTCCGGCGCGGTGGCACAGTCCACGCCCGTCTCGGACAAGCCGTTCTTCGAGGCGCGTGAGGATGTGACCACCTACGCGCACGTGCTCGCGGTGGATCGCAAGACCCGCACCGTCACGCTGTGGACCGAGGAGGAGGAGGACACGGTCTCGGTGCAGGTGAGCAAGGACGTGAAGACGCTGGGCAAGGTCAAGGCGGGCGACGTGGTGCGCATCACCTACACCGACATGATCTCGGTGCGCGTGGACACCACGGGGCAGGCCGGGGTCACGCACGAGGTGGCGCGTGCGGACGCCAAGAAGGGCCAGACCCCGAGCCTGCAGATGAGCGAGAGCCTCACGCTGCGGGCGTCCATCGTCGCGGTGGACCGCGCGGCGGGCACCTTCACGCTGCGCGACGGCGAGGGCGACGAGGACACGCTGCGTCCCATGTTCCCCGAGAACCTGGACCGCATCGCGGTCGGCGACGTGGTCGTGTTCACGATCTCGCAGTCCATGGCGGCGGTGGTCGAGCAGGCGCCGGGCCGCAAGGTCACCATGAAGCGGACCGTCTCGCCGCAGTGACCGGACCGGAGTGAACGGGGCCCGTCGCGCGCGTGCGCGACGGGCCCCTTCGCATCCCCATGGGGCCGCTCAGCGACCGCGCGCTCCCGCCGGAGCCGCACCGGGGGTGGGAACGGGGTCGTCGAGTCGCAGGGTGAGCGAGGCGCGTCGCCGGCGCAGGTCCACCTCGAGCACCTTGACGCGCACCACGTCGCCCGCCTTCACGACCTCGCGCGGATCCTTCACGAACCGGCGCGCGAGGCGCGAGATGTGCACGAGACCGTTCTGGTGCACGCCCACGTCCACGAACGCACCGAAGTTCGTGACGTTGGTGACCACGCCCTCGAGCTCCATGCCGGGGCGCAGGTCCTCCAACTCGTGCACGTCGTCGCGGAACGCGGCGGCGCGGAACTCGGGGCGCGGGTCGCGGCCCGGCTTCTCCAACTCGGCGAGGATGTCGCGCACCGTGGGGGCGCCGAAGCGTTCGTCCACGAGTTCGGACAGCGCGACGCGGCGCAGGAACGCGCCGTCCCCGATCACCTGCGGCAGCGTGCGGCCCGTGCGCGCGAGCAGGCGCTCGACCACCGGGTAGGCCTCGGGGTGCACGGCCGAGGCGTCGAGCGGGTTGCGGCCATCGCGGATGCGCAGGAACCCGGCCGCCTGCTCGAACGCCTTCTCGCCCAGCCTCGGCACGTCGAGCAGCGCGCGGCGGTCGGGGAAGGGGCCGTGCGAGTCGCGGTGGGCCACGATGCGCTGCGCGAGCGAGGAGTTGAGCCCCGAGACCCGGGTGAGGAGGGCGGCCGAGGCGGTGTTGAGCTCGACGCCCACCGCGTTCACGCAGTCCTCGACCGTGGCGTCGAGCGAACGCGCGAGCTTGCCGGGGTTCACGTCGTGCTGGTACTGGCCCACCCCGATCGCGCGCGGCTCGATCTTCACGAGCTCGGCGAGCGGGTCCTGCAGGCGGCGCGCGATCGAGACCGCGCCGCGCAGGCTCACATCGAGCTCGGGGAACTCGCGAGCCGCCACCTCGCTGGCCGAGTACACCGAGGCGCCCGCCTCGGAGACCGTGACCTTGGTGAGGCGCAACTCGGGATGTTGGCGCACGAGGTCGCCCACCAACTGGTCGGTCTCGCGCGAGGCGGTGCCGTTGCCGATGCTCACGAGCGCGACCGCGTGGCGACGCGCGAGGTCGGCCAGGCGCGCGAGCGCGCCGTCGCGGTCGTGGCGCGGGGCGTGCGGGTACACGGTGGCGGTCTCGAGCAGCTTGCCGGTGGCATCCACGACCGCGACCTTCACGCCCGTGCGCAGTCCGGGGTCGAGCCCCATGGTGGCGCGCGCACCGGCGGGGGCCGCGAGCAGCAGGTCGCGCAGGTTCATGCCGAAGACGCGGATCGCCTCGTCCTCGGCGGCCGCACGCATGGCCGCCATGAGGTCGAGCTCGAGGTGCAGCAGGATGCGCGCGCGCCACGCGAGCCGCACCGTATCGGCGAGCCAACGGTCAGCGGCGCGGCCGTGCGACTCGACCCCGTGGCGCGCGGCGACCGCGGTCTCGAACTCCGACGGCGCGCCCTCGGCGCGCTGCGGCTCGGGATCGAGCGCGAGCGACAGGAACCCGAGCGAACGGCCGCGCAGCAGCGCGAGCGCGCGGTGCGACGGGATGGCGTGCAGCGGCTCGTCGTGCTCGAAGTAGTCCGAGAAGCGCGCGGCCTCGGTCTGCTGGTCGGCCTTCAGGTCGGGGACGACGCGCGCGCGCAGCACGCCCTGGCGATGCACGCGCTCGCGCAGCGTGCCGAGCAGGGCCGCGTCCTCGGAGAAGCGCTCCATGAGGATCTGGCGGGCCCCGTCGAGAGTGGCCTTGGCGTCGGCGAACCCCGCCTCGGCGTTCAGGTAGCCGGCCGCGACCTCGTCGGGCACCTGCGTGGGGTCCGAGAGCAGCGCGTCGGCGAGCGGTTCCAGCCCGGCCTCGCGCGCGATCTGGGCCTTCGTGCGGCGCTTCGGCTTGTAGGGGAGGTAGAGGTCCTCGAGCGCGGTCTTCGTGGTGGCGTCGGCGATCGAGCGCTCGAGCGCGGGCGTGAGCTTGCCCTGCTCGCGGATGCTGGCGACGATCGCCTCGCGGCGTTCCTCGAGCTCGCGCAGGTACACGAGGCGCTCGGCCAGCGTGCGCAACTGCGTGTCGTCGAGCCCTCCGGTGGCCTCCTTGCGGTAGCGCGCGATGAACGGGACGGTCGAGCCCTCGTCGAGCAGGCGGACGGCGGCCTCGACCCGGGCGGGGACGACGGCGAGTTCGGTGGCGATGCGGTGCGCGAGGGTCGGCATGGGGAGGGTTTCTAGCCCACCGGTCGGCGACACTGCAACCCGGAGCGCCTCGGGGCCGTACGGTTCGCCGGTCCGTGCCGTGTCGGACCGCCCGTTCGCGTGAGAGGGGATTCCCGTTCCGAGCGCCTCCGGCGCGGTCGCGCACGATTGGACCGCCGCCTTGCGATGGGCAATCATCCCCGGACCGTGCGTCACCCCAGCCCCCGCATCCCAAGGAGGAATGCATGACCCCGATCGTCCGCCGCCCGCGTCCGCTGGCGGCGTCCATGCTCGTGCTCGCGCTCCTGAGCGCCTCGGTCGCCGTCGCCGCCCCGGCGTCGAGCAAGGCGACGCCGACCGCTCGCAAGACCGCTGCGGCCCCGGCTCGTCCGGTGCGCACCGGTCTCGAGACGCTCGAGAAGCAGGTGCAGGAGTTCACGCTCGCCAACGGGCTCCGGTTCATCGTCGTCGAGCGCCACCAGGCCCCGGTGTTCTCGTTCTTCACCGTGGTCAACTCCGGCTCGGCGAACGACGCGGTCGGCACCACCGGCCTCGCGCACATGATGGAGCACATGGCGTTCAAGGGGACCTCGCTGGTCGGCACCACCGACTACGCCAAGGAGAAGCCGCTGCTCGACGCCGAGGAGCGCGCGTGGCAGGCCCTGCTCGAGGAGCGCCGCAAGGGCGCGCGCGCCGACACGGCGCGCCTGCGGCGTCTGGAGGAGGCGTTCACCGACGTGCAGCAGGCGTCGCAGAAGCTGGTCGTCCCGAACGAGTTCACGCGCATCGTCGAGCAGGCCGGCGGGCAGGGGATCAACGCCTTCACGGCCAGCGACATCACGGCGTACTTCTACTCGCTGCCCTCGAACCGGCTCGAGATGTGGGCGTCGTTGTTCGCGGGCGCGATGGTGGACCCGGTGTTCCGCGAGTTCTACAAGGAGCGCGACGTCGTGTACGAGGAGCGCCGCATGCGCACCGAGTCGTCGCCGCTCGGCCGCCTCGTCAACGAGTTCATCACCACCGCGTTCACCGCGCACCCGTACGGCTTCGGCGGCATCGGCTACCCCTCCGACCTCAAGACGTTCAGCCGCACCGAGGGCGAGGAGTTCTTCCGCCGCGCGTACGTGGCCAAGAACATGACGGTGTGCGTCATCGGCGACGTCACGCTGGCCGAGGTCAAGCGCGTGGCCGAGAGGTACTTCTCGGCGATCTCGTCGGACCCGGCCCCGCCGCCGATCGACACGGTCGAGCCCAAGCAGATCGCCGAGCGCCGCATCCTGCTCGAGGACAAGGCCCAGCCCTTCGTGCTCATGGGTTGGCACGTGCCGGCCGCCTCGGATCCCAGCTACGCCGCCTACAAGGCGGCGGCCGACCTGCTGGGGGGCGGCAACTGGTCGCGCCTCAACAAGGCGCTGGTCAAGGACCAGAAGATCGCGGTCCAGGCCCAGACGTTCATCGGCTTCCCCGGCGAGATGTACCCGACGCTCATGGCCGGTCTGCTGGTCCCCGCGACGGGGCAGGACCCCGAGAAGGTCGAAGCCGCGGCCTATGCGGTGATCGACGAGGTGCTCGGCGACAAGCCGTTCACCGACGAGGAGCTCGACGGCTACAAGGTGCGCATGCGCGCCTCGAAGATCGGGGCGGTGAGCCAGAACTCGAGCCTCGCGAGCGAACTGGCGCAGGCGCAGTCGCTCTACGGCGACTGGCGTGAGTTCTTCCGCGAGCAGGAGCGCATCCAGTCGCTCAAGCCCGCCGACCTCGTCAACGCGCTCAAGAGCGCCCTGGTGAAGAGCAACCGCACCGTGGCCATGATCAAGAACCCGTCGGCCACGGCCGCCAACGAAGGAGGGCGCTGACCATGGCGCGCATGACCCGCATCCTCGCCACCGCCGCACTCGCGTGGGCCGCGCTCGCCGCGCCCGTGGGTGCCGCCGTGGACAAGAGCATCTTCGATCCGCGCAAGCTGCCCACGCCGCCCATCGGCCGCATCCCGGCGGTCAACCCCGAGCGCATGGTGCTGCCGAACGGCGCCGTGGTGTACCTGCTCGAGGACCGCTCGCTGCCCACGGTGTACGGCATCGCGTACTTCCCCTCGAGCCCGGCGCTGGTCCCCGCCGAGCGCGCCGGCCTGGCGTCGGTGGCGGGCGACGTGATCCGCGACGGCGGCACCGCCCGCAACACGGGTGACTACCTCGACGACCGTCTGGCCGCGATCGGCGCCAACCTCACCTCGAACGTGGGCGCGACGCAGGCCAGCACGGGGTTCCGCTGCCTGACCGAGAACACGGCCGAGGTGGTGGCGCTGTGGGCGGACATGACGCGCGTCCCGGCGTTCCCCGACGACAAGATCGAGTTGTCGAAGGTCGCGCTGCGGCAGAGCATCGCCAGCCGCAACGACGAGATGATGAGCATGCTCATGCGCACCGCACGCCACGCGGTCTACGGCAAGGACAGCCCGTGGGCGCGCATGCCGGAGTACGCCACGGTCGAGCCCATCTCGGCGGCCGACTGTCGCACCATGCACGCGCAGGTGTTCGTGCCCGAGCGCATGGTGATCGCGATCTACGGTGACTTCCGCAGCGCCGACATGCGCAAGCTCCTGCTCGCGCAGTGGGGCGACTGGAAGCGCAGTGGCACGGCCAAGCCGGTGCTGCCGCCCACGCCCAAGTCGGTCGAGCCCAAGCTGGTGTTCGCGCCGAAGGACGACGTCACGCAGTCGGGCGTCATCCTCGCGCAGCCGGGCTCGCTGGCCAGCGACCCCGACTACGCCGCCCTGCAGGTGCTCGAGCAGGGTCTCGGCGGCGGGTTCTCGTCGCGCATGTTCAGCTACATCCGCACCGCCCGCGGTCTCGCGTACTCGACCGGCGCCAACGCCGGGACCGGGTTCGAGAGCCCGGGTGTGTTCACCGCGTTCTCGCTCACGCGCAGCGACTCCACGCTGGTCGCGCTGGGTCTGGTCCGCGACCAGGTCACGGCCGTCACGCGCGAGCCGTTCTCGGCGCAGGAGCTCGAGACCGCCAAGCAGGCGGTGTCAACGGTTTCGTGTTCAACTTCGAGGATCCGAGCCAGTCGCTGTTCCGGGCCGCGTACTACGAGGCGATCGGCTACCCGGCCGACTTCCTGCAGCGCTACCAGAAGTCGCTCGACGAGGTGACCGCCGAGGGCGTGCTGGCCGCGGCGAAGCGCAAGATCACGCCGGGCGCGCAGGTCACCATCGTGGTCGGCCGCGAGAAGGACTTCGAGGGCACGCTCGAGAGCACCGGGCTCAAGGTGGAGCGCATGGACATCTCGATCCCGCCGCCGCCCTCGAAGCTGGGCAAGGTGACCGAGAGCGCCGAGTCGCGGGCCATGGCCAAGGGCTGGCTCGAGGGCGCGGTGAAGGCCGCCGGTGGTTCGGCCGCGTGGTCGGGCGTGAAGACCGCGTCCATCTCGATCGAGGCCACCGTGAGCATGCAGGGACAGTCGCTGGGGCTCGGCATCGAGGAGCTCTCGGCCTTCCCGTACCGCCAGGTCACCACGCAGAAGCTGCCGTTCGGCGAGGTGAAGTCGGGCTTCGACGGCAAGGTGGGCTGGCAGAGCGCCATGGGGCAGGTGCAGGACAACCCCAAGGCCGCCGACGAGGCCGAGAAGGAGTGGAAGAACTCGCTCTGGCACATGTTCGGTGAGCCCGCGTCGGTCGAGCTCGTGGCACTCGACAAGCCCGAGAGCGTGGATGGCGTGGACTACCTCGCCGCCGCGGTGAAGGGCAGCTCGCGCACCGACCACGTGCTGCTGTTCACGGCCGACGGCCGCTTCGCCGGCTCGGCGTTCATGGACGAGGGTAACGCCCAGATGGGGCCGGCGCGCACCGTGGAGTTGCGCGGCGACTGGAAGCCCGTGGGTGCGATCCAGTACCCGCACTCGGTGAAGCTCTACCGGGACGGCAAGGTGTTCATGGACGCGAAGGTCACGAAGGTCGAGCTGAACGTCGCGGTGACCGACGCGATGTTCGCCAAGCCGACGAAGTAGCCGCACCTTCAGACAGGAACGGGCGCCCTCGCGTGTGCGAGGGCGCCCGTTCGTTCGTGACGTGTTGCGCTCAACCGCCCGCGCGTTCCTCGAGCACCCGCACCCGCTCGCCGAGCGCGGCGAGTTCCGCACGCAGGGTCGCGACCTCGGCCTCGAGCCCGGGGGCCGAGCTCGGCGCAGCGGGCGACGCGACCGCAGGCGCCGCGACCGCCACGCCGACCGCGCGGGCGCGCGCCGCCTCGAGCTCGGCGGGTGGCAGGCAACCGTGCGTCACCACCTGACCGCGGCCCGGGGGCGTGAGCTCCACCACGAGCCCGCGCGCCACGAGCCCGTCCACGATGGGCTTGAGTTCGGCCATGTCGGCGATCGGCTCCATGCGCGCGGCGCGTGCCCGCAGGTCGCCGAGCGTCTGCTCGCCGCGCAGCAGTAGTTCGCCCAGCACCGCGAGTTCGGCGCGCGACACCCCGAACCAGTCGTAGGCGAGGTGCTTGTACTTGGCCGCGCGCCCCATCCAGTCGATCTCCTCGACCACGCCCGAGGTGCGCAGGCGGTCGATCGCCTTCTCCACGTCGAGGTCGCGGTACGCGGTGAGCGGCTCGCGGTTGTTGCGCTGGTTACAGCCCGTGACGAGGGCGTTGACCGTCATGGGGTAGCCGGCGGGCGTGGTCTTGGCCTTCTCGATGAGCGTGCCGAGCACGCGGCGCTCCTCGGCATCGAGCGCGCGCCAGCGGCGCGGGGGCGTGGGGGTGGCGTCGGGTGAGGTCGTCATGGCGATCTCCGGGACAGGGGGCACGAGCGGACCCGGCCAGTATAGCGAGCGCGACAGGCCGTGCGCCTGCGCTCCGAAGGTGTCATCCTCGCGGTCGCGACCGTTCGTGCTCGCGCCACCGCCGCACCGTCCCGTCCCCGGAGCCGTCCCATGAACCCCGCGCAGCCCCGCAACCCGCTCCACGGAGTGACGCTCGAGCGCATGTTGCGCGAACTGGTGGACGAGTTCGGGTGGGACGGGCTCGCGCGCGACGTGCCCGTGAAGTGCTTCCTCGTGGACCCGTCGATCCCCTCGGCGCTCAAGTACCTGCGCAAGGCCACCCGGCACCGCACGCAGGTCGAGCAGACCTACCTGCGCTGGCTCGAGCGTCGCGCCCGCTCGGGCGGGGACTGAGCCTCCGTCACTCCCGACCGCGGCCCGCCATGTCGGCGGCGACGGCGGCCACCAGGATGGCGCCCTTCAGGATCGGCTGCCAGAACGCCTCGGTGTCGAGCAGGCTCATGCCGTTGTCGAGCGACGCCATGACCAGTGCGCCGAGGATCGCGCCCGCCACCGAACCGCGGCCGCCGAGCAGCGAAGTGCCACCGATCACCGCGGCGGCGATGGCGTCGAGCTCGAGCATGCGGCCGGCATCTGTGGTCGCGGCCCCGACGCGCGCGGTGAGCACCAGCCCGGCGAGCCCCGCGAGTCCGCCCATGAGCGCGAACACGCCCACGATGCGGCGCTCGATCGGGATCGCGGCGTAGAACGCCGCCTCGCGGTTGCCGCCGATCGCGTACAGGTGCCGGCCGAACGGGGTGCGCGTGGCCACCACGGTCAGGGCCGCGGCCACGACCGCGAGTAGCAGCACGGGCAGCGGCACGCCGGCGTGCGCGTCCATGACCGCGGTGAACAGCGGGAGCGAGGCCGCCACGAGCAGCCGCCGCATGCGGGCCGCGCCGTTCACCGCGAACGCGGCGCGCACGAGTGCGAGCACGACCATCGTCTGCAGTCCCCAGGCGAGGGATCGCGGCAGGTAGGTCTGCCCGATGACGAGGAACGCCGGGGGCGGCGTCACGGTGATGCCGCGCGTGAGCCCGAGCAGCGCCCCCTGGAACACCAGCATGCCGCCGAGCGTGACGATGAACGGGGGGATGCGCAGGCGCGCCACGAGCGTGCCCTGCAGCGCACCGAACGCCATCCCGAGGAGCGGGGCGAGCGCGTAGGCCGCGGGCACCGGCCAGCCCAGTCGCGTGGCCGCGACGGCGGCGATGGCCCCGAGCAGCCCGCTCATCGCTCCCACCGAGAGGTCGATCTGCCCGGCCACGATGACCAGCACCATGCCCGAGGCGAGCAGCGCCACGATGCTCATCTGGCGTGCGAGCAGCCCGAGGTTGCGCGGCGAGAGGAAGGTGCCCTCGGTCGTCACCGCGAACACCACCCAGATGACGACGAGCGCGAGCACCATGGTGAGCGTGCGCCAGTCGAGGCGCGGGGTCGTGGTCATGCGGGCACCTCGGCGATGGGGATGTGCGTGGCGGCGGCGAGTACGGCCTCGGGTGTCGCGGTGGCGCGATCCAGCAGGGCGGTCGGACGACCCTGCGCGAGCACCAGCACGCGGTCCGAGAGCGCGAGTAACTCGGGAAGGTCCGACGACACGAGCAGCACGGCCAGTCCGTGCGCGCACAGGCGGTCGAGCCAGTCGTGGATCACCGCACGCGCGCCCACGTCGATCCCGCGCGTGGGCTCGTCCAGCAGGAGCACGCGCGGCCCCGCGAGCCACCAGCGTCCCAGCACCACCTTCTGCTGGTTGCCGCCCGACAGTCGCACCACGGGCGGCGAGAGGTCGGCGGGACGCAGATGGAGCGCCTCGGCCTGCTCCGCGCACGCCGTGGCGCGCGCGCGGTCGTCGAGCAGGCCGCGGTGGGTGAAGCGCGTGAGCGTGGCGAGCGAGAGGTTGTCGAGCACCGAGGCGTCGGGCACCAGCCCCTGACGGCGACGATCCTCGCTCACCAGTGCGAGCCCCGCGGCCACGGCCTCGGCGGGGGCGCGGAACGGTGCGCGCTCGGGGGCGTCGGCCACGCGCAGGGTGCCGGTGACGCGACTGCGCGCCGCACCGAACAGCGACGCCAGCAGTGCGGTGCGCCCGGCCCCGATGAGCCCGCCCACGCCCAGCACCTCGCCGACGTGCAGCGTGAACGACACGCCCTCGACCGCGTTCCGCCACGGCCGACCGGGGTCGGCCAGCGTCCAGTCGCGCACGGTGAGCGCGCGCGGGCCCGGCGTGCGCGCGGTGCGCGGGCGCTGCTCGGCGAGATCGCGGCCCACCATGTGCGCGATGAGGCGGTCGCGCGGCAGGTCGGCGGCGGGCGCGCTCGCCACGGTGCGGCCGTCGCGCAGCACGGTGATGCGGTCGGCCAGTCGTGCCACCTCGTCGAGCCGGTGGCTCACGTACAGGATGGCGGTGCCGCGCGCGCGCAACTCGCCGAGCAGGGCGAGGAGCCGCTGTGCGTCGGACTCGGGGAGCGAGGCGGTGGGCTCGTCGAGCACCAGGATGCGCGCGTCCTGCGCCAGCGCGCGCGCGATCTCCACCAACTGCCGCTGGCCCACGCCGAGCTCGCCGAGCGCGCGCGCGGGGTCCACCTGCAGTCCCACGCGGGCCAGCGCGTCGATCGCGCGCGCACGCACCACGGCAGGCTGGATGAGCCCGCCGCGCACGGGCTCGCGACCCAGCACCAGATTGGCCTCGACGGACAGCGCGGGCACCAGTGCCAACTCCTGCGCGATGAGCGCGATGCCGTGGCGCTCGGCGTCGCGGATGCCGTGCAGTCGCACGTCCGTGCCGTCCACGCGCAGCGTGCCGGTCCACGAGCCCGCGGGGTGGAACCCGCTCAGCACCTTGAGCAGGGTGGACTTGCCCGCGCCGTTCTCGCCGCAGAGCGCATGGACCTCGCCCGCACGCAATTCGAACGACACGCCGTCGAGCGCGCGCACGCCGCCGAAGTCCTTCGTGACCCCGACCAGCTCGAGGCGCGGCGCGCCCGCGGTGGCGCTCATCGCGGCGTCTTCACCCCGGCCATGATCGCCTCGCGCGTGTGGAACCCGTCGGCCACCACGGTCGAGTCGAGGTTCGCCGCGTCCACCGCCACCGGCGGGATGAGCAGGCTCGGCACCGCCTTGAAGCCGTTGTCGAGCGTCGCGGTGGCGTCGGTGAGGGGCTCGCGTCGCGCCAGCGCGATGGCGGCCTCGGCCCCGCGGCGTGCGAGGCGGGGGATGGACTTGTACACGGTCATGCTCTGCGTGCCCGACAGGATGCGCTGGCAGGCGGCCAGCTCGGCGTCCTGTCCGGTGACGAGCACCTTGCCGGTGAGTCGCTGCTCGGCGATCGCCTGGACCGCGCCGCCCGCGAGCCCATCGTTGCTCGCCACCACCACCTCGATGCGGTTACCGGTGCGGGTCAGGGCGTTCTCCATGATCTTGAGCGCCTCGACCGGCTGCCAGTCGTTGGCCCACGGGTCGGCCACGATGGCGATGTCGCCGCGGTCCACGAACGGCTGCAGCACCTCCATCTGGCCCTGCCGGAACAGGTGCGCATTGTGGTCGGTGGGGGCGCCGGCGATGAGCAGGTAGCGACCCTTGGGCACGCGCTGCACCGCGTACTGGGCCTGCAGGCGACCCACCTGCACGTTGTCGAACGACAGGTACAGGTCGACGTCGCTGTTCTTGATGAGCCGGTCGTAGGCGATCACGGGCACGTGGGCGTCGTGCGCCGCCTTCACGATGGTGGCCGCGCTCTCGGAGTCGTGCGGGGCGACCACGAGCACGTCCACGCCCTGCGTGAGCAGGTTCTCGCACTGCGCGACCTGACGGGTGTGGTCGTTGTTGGCGACCTGCACGCGCACCTCCGCGCCCAGGCTCTCGGCATGGCGCACGAACTCGTCGCGGTCGCGCTGCCAGCGCTCCTCGCGCACGGTGTCGAGCGACAGCCCGATCACCACCTTCTTCGGGGCCGGGGTGCCGCCGTCGGACCCGGTGCGGGGCGCGGACTGGCACGAGATGAGCGTGGCGACGAGCGAGAGCAGCGCGGCGATGCGGCGCATCGGGGACCTCACGAGGGACGGGGACGCACGACGGACGCCGGAGCGTAGGAGCCACGGCGCGCCAGCGTCAACGCCCGAACGCACCTCCCCGAGAAGCCCGTTGCGGTCCGGACCACGTGTTCGGGTACGGCGGTGCGCCTTCTGTGGCGCGGGACGCGGTGCGGCGCTTATCGTCACGCCATGCGTTCCTCCCCGAGGCGGCTCCGAGGGTTGTTGTGTCTCGCCGTGTGCATCGTCGTGGCGACGCCGTGCTTCGCGGCACGCGACCCGCTGCGCTTCGTGAACCCGTTCGTGGGCACCGGTGGGCATGGGCACACGTTCCCCGGGGCCACGGTGCCGTTCGGGCTCGTGCAACTGAGCCCCGACACGAGGCTCGACGGCTGGGACGGGTGCTCGGGCTACCACCACGACGACACGCGCGTCTGGGGGTTCTCGCACACGCACCTGAGCGGCACCGGCGTGAGCGACTACGGCGACGTGCTGTTCCTGCCCGGGGTGGGCACGCCGCACTGGCGGCGCTCTTACGGCCGTGAGCACGGCGATGGGGACGGAGCGCGGTTCGAGAAGCGCACCGAGCGTGCCTCTCCGGGCTACTACGCGGTGACGCTCGCCGACTCGCGCGTGGCGGTGGAGTTGACCGCGACCGCGCGCACGGGTTGGCACCGCTACGCGTTCCCGCCGTCGGACAGCGCGTACGTGCTGGTGGACCTGGAGTCGCGCGACGAGGTGGTGGCGTCGCACCTGCGCGTGGTGGACGCCTTCACGATCGAGGGTGAGCGCCGCTCGCGCGGGTGGGCGCGCGACCAGCGCGTGTTCTTCGTGGCGCGTTTCTCGCGGCCGTTCCGCGCCGTCGTGGCCGAGCGCGGGCGAGTGGTGCCGGGGGCGGTCGAGGGCTCGGGCACCGACGTGCGGGCCGCGCTGCGCTTCGACCTGCCGCGCGGCGGCACGGTGGTCGCACGGGTCGGCCTCTCGGGTGTGGACGTGGCCGGGGCGCGAGCCGCGCTCGCCGCCGAGGCCGACGGGCGGACGTTCGACGGGGTGTGGGCGGCCGCGCGCGCCGAGTGGCGCCGTGCCCTGTCGCGCATCGAGGTCGTGGGCGGCACGCCCGCGCAGGACAGCACGTTCATGACCGCGCTCTACCACACGCTGCTGCAGCCCAACGCGTGGTCCGACGTGGACGGCCGGTACCGCGGGCGCGACGGCGAGGTGCACCGCGCCGAGGGTTGGACGCCGTACACCGTGTTCTCGCTCTGGGACACCTTCCGGGCCGCGCACCCGCTGTACACGCTGCTCGAGCCCGAGCGCACGCGCGACTTCATCGCCACGTTCCTGGCGCAGTACCGGCAGGGTGGGCGACTGCCCGTGTGGGAGCTGGCGGGCAACGAGACCGACTGCATGATCGGCTACCATTCGGTGTCGGTGATCGCCGATGCGTGGGCCAAGGGCATCCGGGGGTTCGACTCGACGCTCGCGCTCGAGGCCATGGTGGCGAGCGCCGACGACGACCGGCGCGGTCTGGCGGAGTACCGCCGCCGCGGCTACGTCCCGGGCGAGCACGAGAGCGAGGGCGTGTCGAAGACGCTCGAGTACGCCTACGACGACTGGTGCATCGCTGCGTTCGCCGAGTCGTTGGGCGTCACCGGGGTGCGCGACCGCATGACGCTGCGCGCGCAGGGCTGGCGTCACCTGCTCGACCCCGCGACCGGCCTGATGCGTCCGCGCATCGGGGGTCGGTTCAAGACGCCGTTCGACCCCACCGAGGTGGACTTCCACTTCACCGAGGCCAACAGCTGGCAGTACGGCTTCTTCGTGCCGCACGACGTCTCGGGCCACATGGCCGCGCTGGGGGGACGGGATCGCTACGCCACGTTGCTCGACTCGTTGTTCGGGGCCGCCCCGCGCACGACCGGACGCACGCAGGCCGACATCACCGGGCTCATCGGGCAGTACGCACACGGCAACGAGCCCAGTCATCACATCGCGTACCTGTACGACTACGTCGGCCAGCCGTGGAAGACGCAGGCCATGGTGCACCGCATCCTGGACAGCTTGTACACCACGGGCCACGACGGGCTGGCGGGCAACGAGGACTGTGGGCAGATGAGCGCGTGGTACGTGC
>JBJTRI010000009.1:0-5770 GCA_046076045.1 bacterium | reverse complement strand
GTGGAAGAAAGGGGGGGGGGTGTGTGGGGGGTGGGGGTGGGGTGCACACCGCGGCCCCCGACGTTCGCGGCGGTCAGGCGCCGCCGGCCACCGGCCAGTCGGCGTCGGCGATCGCCCCGCCGTCGGCCGGCCCGCGCACCGCGAGCGAGAACCGCTCGGGCCGGATGTGCGCGCGCACCGCCTCCACCACCTGCTCGTGCGTGACCGCGAGCACCTGGTCGAGCTGACGCTCGGTCGGGGTGACGCGCCCGAGCTGCAGCTCCTGACGGGCGATGTGGTACATGCGGGTCGAGACGCTCTCCTGCCCCATGACCACCGAACCCTTGAGCTGCATCTTCGCCGCCTCGACCTCCTCGGGCGACGGCCCCTCGGCGAGCAGACGGTCGAGCTCCTCGCGCAACAGGCCGAGCGCCTGACGCACCTTGTCGGGCGAGACGCCCATGTCGATGAACACCGCACCGCCGTCGCGCAGGAAGTCGAGCGCGCTCGAGACCGAGTAGGCCAACCCGGCGTCCTCGCGGATGCGCTGGAACAGGCGCGAGCTCATGCCGCCGCCCAGCAGCGTCTCGCCGAGACGCAGCGCATAGCGGGTCGGGTCGTCGGACGGCACGCCGCGCGCCCCGAGCGACAGGTACACCTGCTGCGACTCCTCCTCGACGTGGCGCACGCTCGGACGGTGGTCGGCGGGCCGCACGTTGCGCGGCGGGGCCACGCCCGCGGGCAGGCGGAATCCGCGCGCGACCTCGTCCACCAGCGCGCGGTGCTCGAGTCCGCCCACCGCCACCACCACGATCTCGGGGGCGCGGAAACGGCGCTCGAACTCGGCGACCAGCGCGTCGCGCGTGAACGCGGCGACCGTCTCCTCGGTGCCCAGGATGGGCCGGCCGAGCGCGTGGTCGGCGCCCCACAACTGCTCGAACAACTGGTCGGCCACCATGGCCTCAGGGTTGTCCTCGTACGACAGGATCTCCTCGCGCACCACACCCTTCTCGCGCTCGATCTCGGCGGCGTCGAAGCGCGAGCGGCAGACGAGGTCGGAGATCACGTCCACGGCCAGCGCGAGGTGCTCGGACAGCACGCGCGCGGTGTAGCACACCTGCTCGCGGCTGGTGAACGCGTCGAGCGAACCGCCGAGGGACTCGAGGCTCGCGGCGATCGCACGGGCATCGCGCGTGGCGGTGCCCTTGAACATCATGTGCTCGAGGAAGTGGGTGATGCCCAGACGCTCGAGCGGTTCGTCGCGCGAGCCCGTGCGCAACCACACCCCGAGGGACAGGGAGTGGCGGTCGCGCAGGGTCTGCGACAGGACGGTCAAGCCATCCGGGAGGACGGTCTTCTCGACGGCGGCACTCATCGCGGGTACCTCGGCTGCGGGAGCGGGTCGGTGGTCCGGGGCCGGACGAGGGGCTCGAAGGGCGAACGGCGGGCGACCCGAAGGGGCCGCCCGCCGTCGCGTTCCACGGAGTTGCGGATCAGCGGCGACGCGGGCCGCGGTCGCGGTCACGGCCACCGCGCTCACGGTCACGACCACCACCACCGCCACCCGACGCCACGTAGCCTTCCGGCTGCGGGAGCAGGGCGCGGCGCGACAGACGGATCTTGCCGTCGCGATCCACGTCCACCACCTTCACCATGACGAGGTCGCCGACGTTGAGCACGTCCTCGACCTTCTCGGTGCGACCCCAGTCGATCTCGGACACGTGCAGCAGCCCGTCACGCCCCGGCACGATCTCGACGAACGCGCCGAAGTTCACGATGCTGCGCACCTTGCCCTGATAGGTGCGACCGACCTCGGGATCCTCGGTGATGTTGCGGATGATCTCCTCGGCGCGCTTGCTGCCTTCCATGTTGACGGCGGCGATGCGCACCTCACCCGTGTCCTGGATGTCGATCTGACAGCCGGTCTCCTCGGTGATCTTCTTGATCACCTTGCCGCCCGGCCCGATGACCTCGCGGATCTTGTCGGGGTGGATGTGGAGGATGGTGATGCGCGGCGCGAACGGCGACATCTCCGCACGCGGCGTCTCGAGGCAGGCCTTCATCTTGTCGAGGATGTAGAGGCGCCCGACGCGAGCCTGCTCGAGGGCGTTCTTCATGATGTCGAACGAGATGCCGCCGATCTTGGTGTCCATCTGGAAGGCGGTGATGCCCTCGAGCGTGCCGGTCACCTTGAAGTCCATGTCGCCGAGGTGGTCCTCGACGCCCAGGATGTCGGTGAGCACCGCGACGCGGTCACCCTCCTTGATGAGACCCATCGCCACACCGGCGACCGGGGCCTTGATCGGCACACCGGCGTCCATGAGCGACATGGACGCACCGCAGACCGACGCCATCGACGACGAACCGTTCGACTCGAGGATGTCCGAGACGATGCGGATCGTGTACGGGAACGTCGTGTCGGCCGGGATGACCGGCTCGACCGAGCGCTCGGCGAGCGCGCCGTGACCGATCTCGCGGCGACCCGGCCCACGGATGGGGCGCGTCTCACCGACCGAGAACGGCGGGAAGTTGTAGTGCAGCATGTACGACTTCCACGACTGGCCCTCGAGCTCCTCGACGCGCTGCTCGTCGGCCTTGGTGCCGAGCGTCGTGACCACGAGCGCCTGCGTCTCGCCGCGCGTGAACAGGCACGAGCCGTGCGTGCGCGGGAGGACACCGACCTCGATGGTGATGGGGCGGATCTGGTCGAGCTTTCGACCGTCCGCACGCACACCGTCACGCAGCACCATCTCGCGCAGCTCGTCGCGCTCGATGTCGTGCAGGATGCGGCCGATGTAGGCGGCGCGCTCCGCGTACTTCTCGCTCAGCGTGGCGACCGCGTCCTTCGTGATGAGGTCGAGCTCCTCCTGACGAGCCTCCTTGCCCGGGATGCGGATCGCATCGCGGAGACGGCTCGTGTAGTTGGAGCGCAGCTCGCCCTCGAGGTCGCTCAGGTCCACCTTCGCGACCGGCGAGCGCTTCGCCTTGCCGGCGGCCTTCTGCAGCTCGACCTGCACGGCGACGATGCGGCGGATGTGGTGCATCGCGAAGTCGAGGGCCGCGATCATGTCGGCCTCGGGAACCTCGCGCGAACCACCCTCGACCATGATGATGTCGTTCGCGGTGCCCGCCACGACGATGTCCACGTCGGACTCGTCGAGCTCGGCGAACGTCGGCATGGCGATGAACTGACCGTCCACGCGACCGACGCGCACACCGGCGACCGGCTCGGGGAACGGGATGTCACTGAGCACCAGCGACGCCGACCCGCCGATGAGAGCGAGGATGTCCGCGTCGTGCTCCTGGTCCGACGACACGACCGTCGCCATAACCTGCGTCTCGAACGTCCACTGCTTGTGCATGAGCGGACGGATCGGACGATCCATGAGACGGCTCGAGAGCGTCTCCTTCTCGGTCGGACGCCCCTCGCGCTTGAAGAAGCCGCCGGGGATCTTGCCCGCGGCGTACGTGCGCTCGCGGTAGTCGCAGGTGAGGGGGACGAAGTCCAGTCCGGGCTTCGCCGACTTGGCGGCGCTGGAGGCCACCAGCACGACCGTGCCCCCGAGTTCCACGACGACCGAACCGCCCGCCAGCTTGGCCCACTTGCCCGTGCTGATGTTGAGGCTCTTACCGCCCAGATCCACCGTTACCTTGTGCTCAGCCATTCCACTTCCCGTTCTCTCGCATGCAGCTCGGGACCTTCCCGGCCGCTGTCCACCCCGTCGTGCGTGCGGCGCACGGGGGGTCGGACGGGGGCCCTCCCCGTCCTAAGAGAACGCGGCCCCGGTAGGGGGGCCGCGTCTCGTGCCACCAGGAATCCCCTAGCGGCGAAGTCCCAGATCCTTGACCACCTTGCGGTACAGATCCACCTTCGTGGACTTGAGGTAGTCGAGGAGTCGGCGGCGCTGCCCGACCATGCGGAGCAGACCGCGACGCGACGCGTGGTCGCGCTTGTGAACCTTGAAGTGCTCGGTGAGGTAGTTGATCTTCTCGGTGAGCAGGGCGATCTGAACCTGCGGCGAACCCGAGTCCCCTTCGTGCGTCTTGAACTTGTCGATGATGCCGCTCTTCTGTTCCTTGGTCAGCGTCAAGGGATCGACTCCTGAATGGGGTGAACTGCCCGGCCCCGGCCGCGAGCTTCAGGTCTCGACGGGCGGAGCGACTCCGAGGGACCCCATGGGGGGTCCGGAGCGACGGGGCACTATACCATCCGCGGCCGTCCGCGGCCAGCCGCCGGCCTGCGCCACCTGGAATCACGCAACTCCCTGCGATAAGGCGATTTAGGCCTCCGGCGCAACGGCGGGGCCGGGCGCGGCCAAGCGTTTGCGAGCCTCGGCGCAGTCGGCGGTCATCTGGGCGATGAGTGGCTCGACGCCGTCGAACCGCTCCTCGGCCCGCAGCCAGTCCACGAACGCCACCGTGAGGTCGCGCCCGTACAGGTCGCCGCTCCAGTCGAGCAGGTGCACCTCGAGGGTGCGCAGCACGCCACCGAAGGTGGGCCGGACCCCGATGCTCATGGCACCCATGCGCCAGGCCGACTCCCCCGCCAGCCGCACGCGCACCGCGTAGATGCCGTTGGCGGGCACGAGCTGCTCGTCGTGCAGTTGCAGGTTGGCGGTCGGGAACCCGAGCGTGCGTCCGATCCGCTCGCCGCCCACGACGCGCCCCACCATGGTGTAGGGCCCGCCGAGCAGCCGCGCGGCCTCGGCGACGCGGCCCTCGCCGAGCAGCGCGCGGATGCGCGTGCTGGTGACCGTGGCCCCGTCGAGCACGTGCAGCGGCACGGCGTCCACGTCGAAGCCGTGCTGCGTGCCGATCGTGCGCAGGCGCGCGACGTTGCCGGCGCGCGCGCGGCCGAGCGCGAAGTCCTCGCCGACCACGAGCCAGCGCGGCGCGAACGGTCCCACCAGGTGCTCGAGAACGAACGCCTCGGGCTCGAGTGCGGCGAGTTCGCGCGTGAACGGCAGGACGTGCAGGTCCACGCCCATGGCGGCGAGTCGCGCGTGCTTCTCGGGCAGCGGCGTGAGCGGGGGCTTGGGGCGGAACTCGCGCGCGAGCACGATGTCGGGGTGCGGGTCGAAGCTCACCGCCACGCACGACCCGCCCGCGGCGCGCTCGCGCGCGCGCTCGAGCAGCAGGCGGTGGCCCAGGTGCACGCCATCGAAGATGCCGATCGCGACCACGCCGCTCATGCCGCGCGTCCCCCCCGCACCGCCCACGGGAACACCACGTCGGGCTGCGCGCGCAGCGCACCGGCGACCCGCGTGAGGTGGGCGAGTGCGAGCGCGCGCCCGTCGGCACCGCGCAACACCACGCTGCGCGCCCCGGCGTCCACCGGCGCGTCGGGCGCGCTCACGGCGGGGGCCTGCCCCAGTCCGACCGCGGCCGCCTGGGATTCGTCGAGCGCCACCGCGGGCAGCACATCGAGTGCGCGATCGAGCGGCAGCACGTGGCGCGCGAACAACACGGCAGCGTCCTCGCGCCGCAACGCGTCGGCGGGCACGGCGTCCTCGACCCGGAACGGTGCGCTTCGCAGGCGGCGCAGGGCCGCGAGCGTGGCGCCGCAACCGAGCGCGACGCCGAGGTCGTGCACGAGCGTGCGCACGTAGGTGCCGCCCGAGCAGTCCACCTCGAAGTCGGCCTCGTCGGGGCGGAACGCGGTCCAGCGCCACGCCGCGACGTGGATGGGACGCGGGGCGCGCTCGACCGTCTCGCCGCGGCGCGCGATCGCATGCAGGCGCTCGCCCTGGTGCTTGAGCGCGGACACCATGGGCGGCACCTGCGCGAGGTC
>JBJTRI010000008.1:0-14856 GCA_046076045.1 bacterium | reverse complement strand
GCGGCGAGCCCACGGTGCGGGCCGACCTGCCCGTGCTGGTGCGCATGCTCGCCGAGCTGGCGCCCGACCTGGATCTGGCGCTCACCACCAACGGTCTGCGGCTGCCCGAGATGGGCGACGCGCTGCGCGCGGCCGGACTGCGCCGACTCAACGTCTCGCTCGACACGCTGCGACACGACCGCTTCCTGGAACTGACGCGCCGCGACCGACTCGACGACGTGCTGCGCGGCATCGAGGCCGCGCGCGCAAAGGGCTACGCGCCCATCAAGGTGAACGCGGTGCTCATGCGCGGGCACAACGACGACGAAATCGTGCCGCTCGCGCACTGGGCACGCTCGCACGGCCACGAGCTGCGCTTCATCGAGTGGATGCCGCTCGACGCCGAGCGCCGCTGGGACCGCTCGCGCCTGGTGCCCTCGTCCGAGGTGCTCGAGCGACTGGCCGAGGCGTTCCCGCTCGCGCCCGAGGACGGCGACGACCCGAGCGCGCCCGCTCGCACGTTCCGCTACGCCGACGGCCGCGGTCGCGTGGGCGTGATCGCGTCGGTGACGCGACCGTTCTGCGGGACCTGCGACCGCATCCGGCTCACCGCCGACGGCCAGGTGCGCACCTGCCTGTTCTCGCTCACCGAGTACGACGTGCGCGCCCTGCTGCGCTCGGGTGGGAGCGACGACGCGCTCGAAGCGCTGCTGCGCTCGGCGGTCGAGCGCAAGGCCTCCGGGCACCTCATCTCGCAGCCGGGGTTCGTGCAGCCCAAGCGCGGCATGAGCGCGATCGGCGGCTGACGCGAGGTCAGTCCTCGGCGTAGATGCGCTCGACCAGATCCGCGAGTCGACGCGCCTCTTCGGCGGTCATGCGCTCGGCCAGCAGCTGCGTCGTGTTCTGCACGCGCGGGAGCAGCGAATCCAGCAGGTCGCGGCCCTGCGGCGTGATGCGCGCGAGCGACTGGCGATGATCCTGCTCGCCACGCATGCGTTCGACGTAGCCCATGCGCACGAGTCGATCGAGCATGCGGGTGAGGTCGGGTGCGCGACGCACCATGCGGTGCACGATCTCGCCGCGCGAGTGCGCACCGGGATAGACACCGTTGAGGATGCGCAGCACGTTGTACTGCTGCTGCGTGATCCCGGTGCCCTCGAACGCGGCGTCGAGCCGCGCGTCGATGGCGGCGTTGGCCAACATGACCGCGAGCAGGGCCTCGTGGTGCGGGCCCTCGAACCTCGTCTGCAGCAACCGGCGACTCAGGAGTTCGCTCATGTCGCGATGATGCGCCCCGGGCACTCTGGGGACAATGCCCCCTTGGGTGCATGCGGGAGCCCGCGGGCCGCGCTCGTCCGGCACCGCCCGGGCGCGACCGAACGCTCGGACCCGCAACGGTTTGCCCGCGAACGGGCCACGGTCAGGGGATGGCGGCGGCGGCCGCGGCCACGTCGGGACGCGCGCCGAGGAACATGACCTCCTCCTCGAGCTCGACCCCGAACCGCTTGCGCACGCGCGCCTTGAGCACCTCGGCGAGCGTGAGCATGTCGGCCGCGGTGGCGTGCCCCGCGTTCACCAGGATGTTGGCGTGCTTGGCGAACACCGCGGCGTCGCCGACGCGCAGGCCGCGGCACTCACAGACGTCGAGCAGCGCGCCGGCGGGCACGCGGTGCGTCCCGGGCGACAGGGGCAGGCCCGGCGCGGTGAAACCGGGCGGCAGGTTCTTGAAGTACGAACCGGCGGTGGGCTCGATCCTCCACTGCGGGTGCTTGGTGCGGCGGATCTCGAGCTTCTCCTCGATCTCGGCGGCGATGGCGGCCGGATCCCCCTTCTCGAGCCGCAGCACGCACGACAACAGCGCGCGCGGTTCGCGCTTCAGGCGCGAGTCGCGGTACGCGAACTCGAACCACGACGCGGGCAGCGTCTCGACCCGGTCGCCCTCGGGCGTGCACACGGTGCACTCGACCACGCGCGCACCGATGTCGTGGCCGTAGCATCCGGCGTTGCCGTAGATCGCACCGCCCACCGAGCCCGGGATGCCGGCCGCGTAGGCGAGCCCGGCCAACCCCTGCTCGCGCGTGAGCTGGATGAACGAGAGGTAGTCGGCGCCACACCCGACGCGCGCATGCACGCCGTCGAACGCCACGTCCTCGATGGCGTTGCGCACCACGAGCCCGCGGAAGCCCTCGTCGGAGACGAGCAGGTTGCTGCCGCCGCCGAGCAGGAAGCACGGCAGGTCGTTCTCGTGCGCGGCCCGCAGCGCAGCCACCATCTGCTCGGGCGTGCGCGCGGCCACGAACCAGTCGGCCGGCCCGCCGATGCGGAACGTGGTGTGGTGCTTGAGCGGTTCCTGCTCGCGCAGGCCCTCGCCGATGGCGGCGCGCAGGCGTTCCCCGAGTCCGGGTGTGCGGAGTCCCATGGCGGCGCAGATTGCCCGCGCCCGCCACGGGGGTCAAACATGCGGGCGCGCCGAACGTCCTCCCCGCGCACGTGCGCGGCGCGCTATGCTGCCGCGGTCCCGCTTCCACGCCCCTCACCGCCGGAGGTCCCCATGCGGATCGTCATCCGCTACTGCGTGCAGTGAAACTACCTTCCACGGGCCGCCGGTCTGGCGGCCGGGATTCGGGAGCACCGTGGCGTCGAGGCCGTACTCGAGCCCGGTAGCGGCGGCGAGTTCGAGGTGACGGTGGACGACCGCCTCGTGTTCTCGAAGCGCCGCGAGCAACGCTTCCCCGGGGTCGAGGAGATCCTCGTCCAACTGCCGTTCTGAGTTTCCACTGCCCATGCCCCCACGCCCCTCCGACGCCGAACTCGACGCCGCGGTCCGCGCCCTGCGCGCGGGCCGCCTGGTCGCGTTCCCGACCGAGACCGTGTACGGGCTGGGTGCCGACGCCTCCAACCCCGACGCGGTCGCGCGCGTGTTCGCGGTCAAGGGCCGCCCCACCTCGCACCCGCTCATCGTGCACGTCGCCTCGGCGGCGGCCCTGCCGGCATGGGCGGCCGACGTGCCCGCCGCCGCCACGCGCCTCGCGGCGCGATTCTGGCCCGGCCCGCTCACCCTGGTGCTGCGGCGCGGTCCGCACACCCCGCTCGCGGTCACGGGCGGCCACGACACCGTGGCACTGCGCGTGCCCGCGCACCCGGTCGCGCTCGCGCTGCTCGAACGCTTCGGCGGCGGGCTCGCCGCGCCGTCGGCCAACCGCTTCGGTTCGGTGAGCCCCACCACCGCCCAGCACGTGCGCGACGACCTCGGCCACGACGTGGACGTGGTGCTCGACGGCGGGGCGTGTGCGGTCGGCGTGGAGTCCACCATCGTGGACCTGAGCGGGGAGGCGCCCGTGCTGCTGCGCCCCGGCGGCGTGACCCGCGAGGACCTCGAGTCCGTGCTCGGTTGCGCGCTGTCCGAGCGCGGCGCGAGCGCGGTGGCCGCGCCGGGACAGCACCCGTCGCACTACGCGCCGCACGCGCAGGTCCGCCTGGTCGAGCTCGCCGAGGTCGCGCACCAAGTGCGCGCGCTGCTCGCCGAGGGTCAGCGCGTCGGCGTGTGGGCGCCCGCGAGCGTGCCCGCCGACGCGCTCGTCGGCGCGGTCGTCCGCACGCTGCCCGCCACGCTCGACGAGCAGGCGCACGACCTGTACGAGGTGCTGCGCGCGTTCGACCGCGACGGTTGCACCACGATCGTCGCCTGCCTGCCGCCCGAGCACGGGCTGGGCCTCGCGCTCGCCGACCGCTTGCGCAAGGCCGCGGGGCCGCGCCCCGCTTGAGCCGCGCGCGCGCGCGTCAGGCGCGCTCGCGTCGCAACGCGTACTCGCGCTCCGCGGTGCGCGTGAACACGATCGTGTCGCCGGGCTCGAGCCCGCGCTCGCGGCACCAGCGCATCATGCCGGGCTGCGCGGGCGAGCGCGGACGGAACACCCAGCTGCCGTACTGGATGTCGGACTCGAACGACCAGCCGAGGTCGGTGTGCACCGTGACCGGGCGCACCTCGTAGGGCCGTGGCGGGTCCTTGGGACCGCGCGGGCCGATCGCGTCGGCCGGGAACGTCTCGAGGATGTCCCACAGCGGCACGTTGCGCTCGGTGAACGTCCACACATCCTCGGGTCCGCGCACCGGGATGCGCGCCTCGCCGCCCACGCCGCGCCCCCTAGTGCTGCGGCGGGGCCGCGTCGCCGGGCACGCCGAGTTCGCGCCGCATGAACTCGAGCATGCGCCCGTAGACCTGCTGGACCTGCGGCACCTGGCTCACGACGTGCGTCTGCCCGGGCAGCGGCAGGAACGACCACGGGCGCGCGGCGCGGTTGAGCGCGTCGGCGAGCTCGAGGCTGTGCACGAAGTACACGTTGTCGTCGGCGGTGCCGTGGATGACCAGCAGCGGCCGGGCGAGCGAGGCGGCCTTGAGCAGCACCGAGCTGCGCGTGTAGGCCGCGGAGTCCTCGGGCGGCACGCCGAGGTAGCGCTCGGTGTAGAACGTGTCGTAGTCGTGCCAGTCCACGACCGGCGCACCCGCGACCGCGGCGCGGTAGGTGGCGGGCGCGTGCAGCACGGCCTGCGCCGCGAAGTAGCCACCGAAGCTCCAGCCGTACGCGCCGATCCGCGAACCGTCCATCTCGGGGTGGCGCGCCACCAACTCGCGCAGCGCGGCGACGTGGTCCTCGACCGCGGGGCCGACGAAGTCCCCGCGGATCGCGCGCTCGAACGCCCGCCCGCGCCCCGGCGTGCCGCGCCCGTCCACCGTGCACACGATGAAGCCCTGGTCGGCGAGCCACTGCTCGAGCAGGTAGCGCCGCCCCGAACGCAGCACGCGCTGGCTGTGCGGACCGGCGTACGCCCAATCGATCACCGGATAGCGGCGGTTCGGGTCGAAGTCGCGCGGTCGCACCACGAACGCACGCAACGAGTCGGGGCCGACCGTGGTCCACTCCACGCGCGGCTCGACGCCCGGGTCCTCGGCGACCGAGCGCAACTCGCCCAGCGCGCGGCCCGCGGCATCCTCGACGGTCCAGCGCGTGGGGCCGCGCTCGGGCGCGAGCGAGCGCACCCGCAGCGCACCGAGCGCACCGAACACCGCGCCCTCCACGCCGGGCTCGGGGCTCGCGCGCTTCACGCGCCACGGCTTGCGCAACTCGACCGACCACAGGTGCGTCTCGGTCGGCTCGTCGCTCGCGGTGAACCACGCCAACCCGCGCGCCGCGTCCACCGTGAGCAGTTCGCGCACGCGCAGTCCCGGCGGCGTGAGACGGCGGCTGGAGGCGTCGGGGTTCTGAAGTTCCAGCCACGGACCGGAGTCGTCGCGTTCGGCGATCCACAGGAACGACCGGCCGTCGGCGAGCCAGCGCGGCGCGCCCAGCGGCAGGTTGATCCACGCCGCGTCGCGCTCGCCGAGCAGCGGCGAGGTGCGCCCGCTCGCGGGATCCACCGTGAGCAGCGTGGCGCGCTGCTGGCGACGGTCCATCACGTAGAGCGTGAGCGGACCCGTCGCGGGCCACACGACGCGGCACAGGTAGGGCCACGCCTCGCGATCCCACTCGATCCACGTCGGCGCGCCGCCCGCCGCGGGGAACACCGCGAGCCGCACGTCCACGTTGCGCTTGCCCGGACGCGGGTACGGGTTCGCCTCGGGCTCGCGGGTGGGGTCGGCGGGGTCCATGATGCGCAGCCGCTCGACGCCCGCGTGGTCGTTGCGCTGCGCCACGATCCAGCGCGAGTCGGGCGACCACCAGAAGCCGTCGAGACGGTCCATCTCCTCCTGCGCCACGAACTCGGCGAGCCCCCAGGTGACACCGGTGCTCTCGGGGCGCGCGATCACGCGCTCCACCCCGGTGGCGGCGTCGGCGATGCGCAACTCGCCCGCGCGCACGAGCGCGACCTGCGCACCGTCGGGCGACAGGCGCGGCGCATCGGCGGGCGGCAGGTCCGCGCCCGCGACCAACTCGCGCACCGACCACGACGGGCGCTCGACCACGAACAACCGTCCCGAGTACGGCACGAGCAGGCGACGACCGTCGTCGGACGCCTCGAACGACGACAGGCCGCGCGCCGTCATGCGCAGGCGCTCACGCCGCGCACGCTCCTCGGGCGACAGCGTCTCCTCGCCGCCCGCGAGCAGCCCGGGCCCGGTCAGCACCTCGCGCTCGCGACCGCTGCGCGAGTCGAACGCCCACAGGCTCTGCGTGCGGTCGCGCGGACCCGAGCGCAGGAACAGCACCTCGGCGCCGTCGCGCGGGATGCGGATCGAGGTCGGCTGCCCCGAACGGAAGCCGCGCGTGAGCGCGTGCCGTTCGAGCAGGTCGGGCGCGGCCGGGGACTGGGCGGGTGCGACGACGGGCAGGGCGGCCGCGAGGCCGCAGGCGAGCGCGAACGCGCGAAGGGCAAGGGTGGGCATGGGGTCGGAGTCTAGCCGCACCCCGGCCGCCGCGTCAGCCCGAGACCTCGCCCGTCCGGCGCGAGACCCGCGGGCGCGCCCGCTTCACGACCTCGCCGGGGAGCGCGTAGAACTCGCCGCCCAGACGGCCCACCGGCTGCAGGCGGCTGGCGTCGATGCGCCCGTCCACGACCACGGCGTCGTCGGCGCGCACCAGCACGACCTCGCCCACCACCAGGAAGCCGTTGCCGAGCGGGATCTCACGGTGGAAGCGGCACTCCAGTTGGAGCGGCGACTCGGCCACGCGCGGGGCGCGCACGCGCTCGCTCGGGACCGGCGTGAGGCCGGCGGGCCCGAACTCGCTCGTGCCCCGCGGCCACTCGCCCGCCGTGAGCACCATCGCGTCGAGGATCGCCGGCGTCACCACGTTGATGGTGAACTCGCCGGTCTCGCGCACGTTGCGCAGCGTGTCCTTGGGGTCGCCGACGCGGTCGTTGACCGCGATGCCCACGAGCGGGGGATCGCTCGAGAGCGCGGTGAAGTACGAGAACGGTGCGAGGTTCGCCACGCCGTCGGCCGACATCGAGGACACGAACGCGATCGGGCGCGGCACCACGGCCGAGATGAGCACGCGGTAGACGTCGTCGCGGGACAGGGTCGCGGGGTCGAGGATCATGCCGTCACGCTACGGGCGCGCCGCACGACGGGCAACCGCCCCGCGCGCCCCCCCGCTAGAAATCCACGTGATGGTCGTAGCGGCGGGCGTCCTCGCTGGTCTTGCGGAACACCACGCACGGTCCACCCAGCCCCAGACGCGTGTCGGTACCGCGCCACGCGGGCGTCACCGCCTCGGTCAGCACGCGGCCCACCCACGGCAGGCGTGCCGCCGCCCCCAGCACCGCCCCGCCCACCGTGCGCACGCCCTCGTACACGTGGCGCACCGGGCTCCAGGCCTCGCGGCGCGGCGGCATGGCCGCATGCACGGTGTAGGCGCGGTTCGTGGCGACGTAGCGCACCACGCGACCCACGCTCGGCCAGTCGGCGTCGTCGAACGCGACGAGCCCACCCACCTCGAGCATGCGATCCACGAGGAAGAAGTCCACCAGCGTGTAGTCGAAGGTGTGGAAGCCGTCGATGAACGCGAAGTCGAACCGCCGTCCGACGGCCTCGAGTGCGGCGAGCGCGCGGTACGACGGCTCGCCCACGAACTCGACGCGGTCGGCGAACCCCGCGCGCGCGAGCTGGTGCAGCCCGATGCCGTCCCACAGCGGACGCGCGTGCTGGCGCGGGTCCACGATGACGTGGTGCGCGCCGGGCGTGCTGCGGGCGCCCTCGGCGATCGCGAGCGCGCTGCACCCCATGGCGAGCCCGACCTCGACCGTGCGGGCCACCCCGCTCTCGCGCACGACGCGCTCGAGGAACGCGGCCTCGTCGGCCTGCACGTTGGACTGCAGCGGGACGGCGCGCCCGTCGGGCGTCTGGGCCAGCTTGGAGCGGAGCATCTCGTCGAGCACGGGATTCATAGGGCGCACTCTAGCATCCTCCCCGCGTCCGGCACCCCCCGAGTCCACCCTGTGGCACGGCGGGCCGCACGCGCATTAGTATGCGCGCCCATGAAGACCACCCCGAAGAGGACCCGACGCGCGACCCCGCCCTCGAGCGCGGTGCGCGTGGCCGTCACGCAGATGGCGTGCGGCACCGACGTCGCGAAGAACCGCGCCCGCCAGCTGCACCTGCTCGAGCGGGCGGCCAAGGGCGGCGCCCGCATCCTGTGCACGCAGGAGCTGTTCGCGAGCCCCTACTTCTGCCAGACCGAGGACCACCGGTTCTTCTCGCTCGCCGAGTCCATCCCGGGCCCGAGCACCGACGCGTTCTCGAAGCTCGCGCGCAGGCACGGGGTGGTCATCGTCGCCAGCCTGTTCGAGCGGCGCGCCGCGGGGCTGTACCACAACACCGCCGCCGTGATCGACGCCGACGGTTCGTTGCTCGGGGTGTACCGCAAGATGCACATCCCCGACGACCCGCTCTACTACGAGAAGTTCTACTTCACGCCGGGCGACACGGGGTTCCGCACGTGGCGCACGAAGCACGCGAACCTCGGCGTGCTCGTGTGCTGGGACCAGTGGTTCCCCGAGGGCGCGCGCCTCACCGCGCTGCAGGGCGCCGAGATCCTGTTCTACCCCACCGCCATCGGTTGGCACCCGTCGGAGCGCAAGCGCTACGGCGACGCGCAGCACGACGCGTGGGAGACCATGATGCGCTCGCACGCGATCGCCAACGGTTGTTTCGTGTGCGCGCCCAACCGCATCGGGCACGAGCACGTGCTCGGCCCCGACGGCAAGCCGGTGGACCCGGCCGGCATCACGTTCTGGGGGCAGTCGTTCGTGTGCGGGCCCGACGGCCGCGTGCGCGAACGCGCGAGCGTGGACCGCGAGCAGGTGCTCACGGTGGACTGCGACCTCGCCGAGGTCGAGTTCAGCCGCACGCACTGGCCGTTCCTGCGCGACCGGCGCATCGACGCCTACGGCGGGCTCACGAAGCGATTCGCCGACGAGTCGTGAGCCGCATGCCCCGCGCCCGCCGCCTCACCGGCACGCCCGCGTCGCACGGCTTCTCGTTCCCGCCCGAGTGGGCCCGCCAGAGCGCGGTGTGGTTCTCGTGGCCGCGCCCCGAGGGCATCTCGTTCCCGGGCCGCTACCACGAGGTGCCGCAGAACCTCGCCCGCATCGTGGGCGCGATCGTCGCGCGCCAGCGCGTGAACGTCCTGGTGCCCAACGAGAACTGGGAGCTCATCGTGCGCCAGCAGTTGGCGCTCCACGGCGTGCCCCTCGCGCGCGTGCGGTTCCTGCACATCCCCACCAACGAGTGCTGGTGCCGCGACCACGGCCCCGCGTTCGTGACGCGCCGCGGCCGCGGCGGGCGGCACGAACTCGCGATCGTGGACTGGGGCTACAACGCGTGGGGCGGCAAGTACCCGCCGTTCGACGCCGACGACGCGGTGCCGCAGCGCATCGCCGAGGCGCTCGGCCTGCCGTGGTTCCGCACCCCGGTGGTGATGGAGGGCGGCGCCGTGGACTTCAACGGCGAGGGCTGCGTGCTCACCACCGAGAGCGTGCTGCTCAACCCGAACCGCAATCCCACGATGTCGAAGCGCCGCATCGAGCGCACGCTGTGCGACTGGTACGGGCAGGAGAAGGTGCTGTGGCTGGGCGACGGCATCGAGGGCGACGACACCGACGGCCACGTCGACGACCTCGCGCGCTTCCTCGACGCGCGCACGATCGTGACCGCGGTCGAGGACGACCCGCGCGACCCCAACCACGACGTGCTGCAGGAGAACCTGCGCCGCCTCCGTCTGCTGCGCGACGCCAAGGGCCGACCGTTCGACCTCGTGACGCTGCCCATGCCGGCGCGCATGGAGCACGACGGCCAGCGCCTGCCCGCGACCTACCTGAACTTCCTGTTCGTCAACGGGGCCCTGCTCGTGCCCACGTTCGGACGCGACGCGCGCTCGCGCACCGCGCTGGCGCGGCTGCAGGCCGCTTGCCCCAAGCGCGCGGTGGTCGGCATCGACTGCACTGAGCTCATCTGGGGACTCGGCGCCATCCACTGCCTCACGCAGCAGCAACCCGCGGTCTGAGCGCGCGCGGCCGCGGCCCCGAGGGCCTGGTGCCGCCGCGCCGGTTCACGCGCCCCACCCGCTTCCGCTAGTATCCGCGCTCGCTCGCGCCCCTGCCGCCCGGCCCGCCGAATCCGGCGCGGGCGCCGCGCCCGCCGCACGTGCGGCCCGCCCCGCCGGGGCGACCACCCCACCCCAACGAGACCCCGTCCGCCATGCTCCGAGCCGGAATCGTCGGACTGCCCAACGTGGGCAAGTCCACCCTGTTCAACGCCGTCACCCGCACCCGCAAGGCCGAGGCCGCGAACTACCCGTTCTGCACCATCGAGCCCAACGTCGGCATCGTGACCGTGCCCGATGCGCGGCTCGCGGTGCTCAAGGACATCGCCAAGACGAGCGTGGTGATCCCGGCCGCGGTCGAGTTCGTGGACATCGCGGGTCTGGTGAAGGGCGCTAGCCAGGGCGAGGGCCTGGGCAACAAGTTCCTGTCGCACATCCGCGAGGTGGACGCGATCGTGCAGGTCGTGCGCTGCTTCGAGGACTCCGACATCCACCACGTCTCGGGCAGCGTGGACCCGGTGCGCGACATCGAGGTCATCAACACCGAGCTCATGCTCACGGACTACGACACCGTGCAGCGCCGGCACGAGAAGGTGCAGAAGGACGTGAAGCGCGGCGACAAGACCGCGATCGCCGAGGCCGGCGTGCTGGCCAAGCTCGAGGCCGCGCTCGGCGCGGGCAAGCCGGCGCTCACGGTGGAGCTCACGCCCGAGGAGCGCGCCGTCGCCGCCGGGTTCTTCCTGCTCACCGACAAGCCCACGCTGTTCGCGTGCAACGTGCGCGAGAGCGACCTCGCCGGCGCCGACGCGAACCCCTACGTGCAGCAGGTGCGCGCCTACGTGAGCACGCACCTGTCGTGCGAGGCCGTGGTGATCAGCGCCCAGATCGAGAGCGACCTCGTCGACCTGGAGCCCGAGGACGCCAAGGCGTTCCTCGCCGACCTCGGGGTCGAGGAGAGCGGCGTCGGCTCGCTCATCCGCGCGACCTACCACCTGCTCGGGCTGCGCACCTACTTCACCGCGGGCGAGAAGGAGGTCCGGGCCTGGACCATCCACGCCGGCGACACCGCGCCCAAGGCCGCGGGCGTCATCCACTCCGACTTCGAGCGCGGCTTCATCAAGGCCGAGACCGTGGCCTACGCCGACCTCGTGCGCTGCGGTTCGGTGGCGGCCGCGCGCGCCGAGGGCCTGTACCGCATGGAGGGCAAGGAGTACGTGGTGCAGGACGGGGACGTGATGCTGTTCAAGTTCGCCGTCTGACGCCCGCACCGCACACGAACGGCCGCGCGACTCCTCGGTCGCGCGGCCGTCGTCGTTCGCCGGGGAGTCTCAGGCGCGCTCGTCGGCCCAGCGGGCGCACAGGTTCAGCACGACCTCGACCGCGACCTCCATCTCCTGCACCGACGCCCACTCGAGCCGCGAGTGGATGGCGTGCTGGCCGCTCGACAGGTTCGGCGTCGGCAGGCCGCGCTCGGACAGGATCGAGCCGTCGGTGCCGCCGCGGATCCGACCCTCGATGGGCGTGCGGCCGGTGCGGCGGATGGCCTCGCGCGCGAACTCGCTGACGCACGGGTTGCGGTCCAGCACCTCGCGCATGTTGCGGTACTGCTCGACCACCTTGGTGCGCACGCTCGAGCCCGGCCAGTCGCGCACCGTCTCCTCGGCGAGCCGCGTCAGCAGCTCCTCCTTCACCTTGAGCTCGGCGGTCACGAAGTCGCGCACGATGAAGTGCACCTCGGTGCGCTCCACGGTGGCGCGCACGTCGTTCGGGTGCACGAACCCCTCGGCGTCCTTCGTGGTCTCGGGCGACATCGTGCCGCGCGGCAGCCGGTTGAGGAAGTCCGCCGCGACCTTGATGGAGTTCACCATCAGGCCGTGGGCGGTGCCCGGGTGGGTGTTGTGGCCCTGGAACACGATCGTCATGGCGTCGGCACTGAACGTCTCGGCCTCGAGGCGCGCGACCGCGTGGCTGTCGAGCGTGTACGCGCAGTGGCAACCGAAGCGCTCGACGTCGAAGCGCCGGGCGCCCACGCCGATCTCCTCGTCGGTCGTGAACGCCACGCGAACCGGGCCGTGGCGCAACGAAGGGTCCCGCACGAGGCGCTCGACGGCGGCCATGATCGCGGCCACACCGCTCTTGTCGTCGGCCCCGAGCAGCGTGTTGCCCGAGGCGGTGACGAGGTCGTGCCCCACGCACGCCTCGAGCTCCGGGTCGGTGCGGCGCGACAGCACGGCGGTGGGGTCGTCGGGCAGCACGATGTCGCTACCGTCCCAGCGGGGATGCACGATCGGGCGCGGCGTGCGGAACCCCAGCTCGGGCGACACGTCCACGTGCGCGAGGAACCCCACCACGGGCGCGCCCTCGCAACCGGGCGAGGCGGGCACCGTGGCCATCACCGCCGCGCTCGGTCCGTGCAGCTCGGCGTCGGCCAACCCGAGCTCGCGCAACTCCTCGAGCAGCACCTGCAGCACGTCGAGCTGCCGCGGCGTGCTCGGCACGGCGGCCGCGCGGTCGGGGTCGGCGGCGGATTCGAGGGCGGCGTAACGCAGGAAGCGGTCGAGCACCGTGCGCGCGGGAACGGCGGTCATGGGGGACCTCGGAGAAGTGGGATGTCCGGCGCGGGTCGCCGGGGAGGGCACACGCTAGGACGAGCGCGGTGGGTCCGACAAGCCGCTGGCGGCTCGCACCCGCCCGGGACTATCCTGCGCGCGGTCTCGTCGTGCCGTCCGCGGCCGTCCGGTCGTGGGCCAAGCCCGGTGACGTTCCCCCGCTCCACGGAGGTGTCCGCGTGTCGATGAGTGCGTCCGGAACCATGACGGCCTCGCCGTCCGGCTCGACCACCCTGGGTCATCCCCACGGGCTGTTCGCGCTGTTCTTCGCCGAGATGTGGGAACGCTTCTCCTACTACGGCATGCGTGCGCTCCTGCTCTTCTACATGCTGAAGGGCTTCCTCAAGTACCAGGACGCGCAGGCGTACGCGGTGTACGGCTCGTACACGGCCCTCGTCTACATGACGCCGTTCTTCGGCGGCCTGCTCGCCGACCGACTGCTCGGCGCGCGGCGCGCGGTGGTGCTGGGCGGCCTGCTCATGGCGGCCGGCCACCTCATGATGACCATCGAGACCGCGTGGGCCTTCTACCTCGCGCTCGGCCTGCTCATCGTGGGCAACGGCTTCTTCAAGCCGAACATCTCGACCATCGTGGGTTCGCTCTACCCCGACGGCAGCGGCAAGCGCGACGCCGGCTTCACCATCTTCTACATCGGCATCAACCTGGGTGCGGCCATGTCGCCGCTGCTCTGCGGCTACATCGGCGAGACGTACGGCTGGCACTACGGCTTCGGCCTCGCCACCATCGGCATGCTCTCGGGTCTCGCCATCTTCGTGGCCCCGACCCGCGTGACGCAGTTCCTCATCATGGGCTCGGCCCTGCTGTCGGCGTTCGGCCTCGTGCGCTTCCGCTCGGACAACGCCTTCTCGATCGGCCTCAACCTCATGATCGCGGCCGCCCTGCTGGTGGCGGGTGCCATCGCGTGGCAGGCCATCGGCCGCGGCGGCATCCCGGCCGAGGTGGGTCAGGCGCCCGACGACGGCCGTCTCAAGCAGGCCTCCCGATTCGGCATGTCGCGCGAGTGGCTCGTGTACGGCGCGGCGGTGATCCTCGCCCCGGTGTTCGCCATGATCGTGTCGGGTTTCTCGTTCCTCAAGACCGACCACCAGCCCATGGTGCTCATCCCCGCCAGCGTGGTCGAGAGGCTCAAGGCGAGCGGCAACGGCCTCATGAGCGTGCTCGCCATCGTCATCGAGGAGATCAGCCGCCCGGCCGGCCTGCTGCTGTTCGTGTGTGGCCTGGCGGCATTCGCCTGGATCGCGCTGCAGTCGTTCCGACTCGACAAGGTGCGGCGCGAGCGCATGTACGTGGTCATGGTGCTCACGTTCTTCTCGATGCTGTTCTGGTCGTTCTTCGAGCAGGCCGGCAGCTCGATCAACAACTTCACCGACCGCAACGTGCGGCGCGTGAACGTGGAGCGCACCGTGTCGGCCGACATGGTGGGCCAGACCATCCGCCTGCAGCCCACGCAGGAGCAGCTGGGCCTGCACAACGGCGAGACGCTGTTCACGCTCACCACGCTCGACGAGCTGCGCGCCGCGCACGGCACCGACCCGGCGTTCGAGATCGACTGGACGGTGGCCGAGGACAACGTCGGCATGGGCCTCGCCAAGCGCTCGGACGAGACGCCGGCCAGCACGTTCCAGGCCGTGAACCCGGCGTTCATCCTGGTCTTCGGACTGCTGTTCGCCATGCTGTGGAGCTGGCTCGGCGCGCGCGGTCGCGAGCCGAGCACGCCGGTCAAGTTCGCGCTCGGCATCCTGCAGCTCGGCCTCGGCTTCGGCCTGCTGTGGTGGGGCGCGCAGAACGCCGACTCGCGCGGCATGGTGGCGATCAGCTGGTTGTTCGCCAGTTACCTGCTGCAGACGACCGGCGAGCTCTGCCTGTCGCCCGTCGGCCTGTCCATGGTGACCAAGCTCTCGCCCAAGGTGCTCGTGAGCACGGTCATGGGCACGTGGTTCCTGGCCACCGCGTTCTCGCAGTACCTCGCGGCCATCATCTCGCAGTTCACGGGCGTGAGCGGTGGCGAGGGTGGCGGCGTGCCGATCCCCAAGGAGACGGTGCACGTCTACGGCGGCGTGTTCTTCTCCATCGCCGTCGCGGCCATCGTCTCGGCGGTCATCTGCTTCCTGCTCGCACCGGTGCTGCAGCGCTGGATGCACGAGGGGGTCAAGGTCGAGGAGGCTTGAGCCTCGCACCGAGACCGGCCGTTCGCCGAGCGGGGTGGG
>JBJTRI010000007.1:0-23721 GCA_046076045.1 bacterium | reverse complement strand
GCTCCGGCCGCGACCAACCCCGTGCAGGTGCAGGCCCCGCCGGTGGCCACGGGGAGCGAGGCCGCGGCCGAGTTCGGGCCGCTCTTCGCGAAGGCCCCGACCCTCGGCCCGCAGCGCGCGTCGGTGCGCTACCGCCTCCCGAAGAAGCGCCGTGGCTTCACCCAGGAGGCGCGCATCGCCGGGCACAAGGTCTTCCTCCGCACCGGCGACTACGAGGACGGCCAGCTCGGCGAGATCTTCATCGACATGCACAAGGAGGGCGCCGCCTTCCGCAGCATGATGAACTGCTTCGCGATCGCCGTGAGTATGGGTCTGCAGTACGGCGTGCCGCTCGAGGACCTGGTGGATCAGTTCTGCTTCACGCGCTTCGAGCCGCACGGCCGCGTCGAGGGCCACGACAACATCAAGGTGGCCACCAGCGTGATCGACTACGTGTTCCGTGTGCTCGGCTACGAGTACCTGGATCGCACGGACCTCGCGCACGTGATCGACGAGGCGCCGGCCGGCCATCTGGTGCGCCGTCCGCACGCCACCGACGTGGCGGTGGGCAAGGAGCACCGCACGGCCCCGGTCGCCGCGGCCGGCAGCATGGCCCCGGTGAAGTCGGCGGTCGTGGTGTCGCGCGTCGCGGACACCGACGATGCGGGCATGGCCAGCGTCACCGCGCAGAACAAGAAGTTGCTCGGCGATGCCCCGGCCTGCGACACCTGTGGCCACATCACGGTCCGCAACGGCACCTGCTACAAGTGCCTCAACTGCGGCAACTCGATGGGCTGCTCGTGACGCCACGGGCCTGAACCCGGAGACACGGACGGCCGGTCCCCCGCACGGGGACCGGCCGTTCCGCTTCCCCGGCGCAGCCGCGTCAGGCCGGCACGGCCTCGCGCACCGCGGCTCCGCTCGCCGCGCACTCGACCACGAACAGGTGCTCGTGGTTCCGCGCCCGCCCCGGCACCCCGACCTTCTCGCCCTGCAGGTTGTGGATGCCGAGCCGGTGACCGATGTAGCGCGGGTGCTCGACCGCCACCTCGTGCACACGCCCGCGCTCACCGAGCAGCCGCCGCAGTTCGGGCAGCGCGAGGAAGCCCTCGTCGTTGAACGACACCACGAGGCGCGGCGCCCGTACGCTCGCCACCAGTTCGGCGAACGCCGCCGCCATGGTGCCGCGGCGGTTGAACGCGCTGCCGCGCTCGCGCACGTCGGTGCGCTTGCACGCCACGCCGTACACCTCGGGCCGGTCCCAACGCACGACCGTCTCCCACAGGTGGTAGTTCCCGAGGTAGCTGTGCTGGTTGTAGGGCGGGTCCAGGTAGACCACGTCGGCCTCGAAGCGGCGCGCGGCCTCGAGCGCGTCGAGGCACGACACCGTGCCGGGGCCGTCGAGCAGCTCGGGCAGACGGAGGGTGAGCGGGTTGTACGCGCGCTTGGCCCAGTCCTTGAGGTACGCCATCTGCAGACCCACGGTGGAGTCCACGCGGTCGGCGGCCTCGATGAGGCTGGTGAGCGCCACCGCCTCGAGCGGCGGCTCCAGGTCCAATGCGGCGATGCGGTCGCGGATCGCCTCGACGCGCGCGCCGTTCTCGGGCCGCAGGAACCGCGAGCGCACGCAGTAGGTCTCGGTGAACCAGCCCGCACGCCCCGGGAGGGCGTCGAGTTCGGCGAGCAACCGCTCGGCGCGCGCCCGCCAGCGACGCGCGTCGGTGCCCACGTAGCAGCGCGCGAGCGTGCACGCGTAGGCGTTGTGGTCGTTGGCGTGCACCCGCAGGCCGGCCCGCTTGAGCGCGTGTCCGACGCGCGAGGTGCCGGAGAACAGGTCGAGTGCGGTGCGAGCGCCCCCCGCGGTGATCGCCTCGACGAGGCGCGGCACCAATAGGCGCTTCGAACCCAGGTACTTGATCACGAGGACCTCCTTGTCCACGGAATCGGGTCCGCACAGCCTAATTCGCATCGCCCCGGAATGCACGCGCCGACTCCGACCCGACCCACGAGCGATCCGTTGCGCGCCACGCCGCGACTCGGGCAGACTCGGCGCCATGACCACCACCACCGCGAAACCTGCTCGGTTCCTCGACCCGTCGCGCGCCCTGCTGTTGTTGCTCGTGTTCGTTCCGCTCGCGCCGCTCGCCGAGCACCTGCACTGGGGCGCGCTCACCGTGTTCGCGTTCAGCGCGATCGCGATCGTGCCGCTCGCCGGACTCATGGGCGAGGCCACCGAGCAGCTCGCCTCGCGCCTCGGCGCCGGCATCGGTGGGCTCATGAACGCCACCTTCGGCAACGCCGCCGAGCTCATCATCGCGCTCGTGGCGCTGCACAAGGGGCTGTACGACGTGGTCAAGGCGTCGCTGACCGGCAGCATCATCGGCAACATCCTGCTCGTGCTCGGGCTCTCGCTGTTCGCGGGCGGCTGGAAGCGCGAGCGCCAGACGTTCGACCGCTCGGCCGCGTCGGCGTCGGCCACGCTGCTGGCCCTCGCCGCGCTCGCGCTGCTGGTGCCCGCCGCGTTCCACATGGTGGCCGATCAGGCGGTGGCCGAGCAGACGCTCACCCGGGCGCGCGAGGTGGTGCTGGAACGCACCCTGTCGCTCGAGATCGCCATCGTGCTGTTCGTCGCCTACGTGCTGTCGTTGGTGTTCTCGCTCCGCACCCACAAGCACCTGTACGAGGGTGGCGGCGACGCGCACGCCCACGGGCACGGCCCCGTCGACGTGAAGCGCGCCGTGATCACGCTGCTGGTGGCGACCGGCCTCATCGCGTGGATGAGCGAGGTGCTGGTGGGCGCGGTCGAGGAGGCGTCGCACGTGCTCGGGCTCACCGAGGTGTTCGTGGGCGTCATCGTGGTCGCGGTGGTGGGCAACGCCGCCGAGCACTCCACGGCCATCCTCGTGGCCATGAAGAACCAGATGGACCTCGCGCTCAACATCGCGATCGGCTCCAGCATCCAGATCGCGTTGTTCGTGGCGCCCGTGCTGGTGTTCGCGTCGTACTTCATGCCGCACGGCCCCATGGACCTGCGCTTCACCCCGTTCGAGGTGCTGGCCGTGATCGCCTCGGTCGCGGTGGTGAACCTCGTGTCGCAGGACGGCGAGTCCAACTGGCTCGAGGGTGCCCTGCTGCTGGCCGTCTACCTCGTGCTCGCGATCGCGTTCTTCTTCCTGCCGTGACACCCGAACGCCTCGCGCCGCTGGCGGTCGCGATCGGCGTGACCGGTCTGCTCGGGGCGTGGCTGCTGAGCGACCTGCCCAGCGTGTGGCGCGCCGCGTGGGGCGTGACCTGTGCGCTCGGGGCGATCGGCACGCGGCGCTGGGTCGGCCGGGCGCGCGGACCCGCCGTGACCGCCACGCTGCTGCTCGCACTCGCGGCCTGGCTGTCGTTCCTGCCCGACTGACCCGTGCTTCGCGCTGGCGGCTCGACGCCCGCGCCCGCTAGACTCGCCGCAACCCCTTCGAAGGAGGACCCCGTGTCCGTCGCCCTGCCCGTCACCAACGACCGCGTCCGCGAACTCATCCGTCGCATCGACGCCGCCATGACCCCGCCCGACGACGCGGCCCGCGCGCGCGGCGTGAAGGTCGCGCTCGAGGAGACGTTCGCGGTGGGCACCGACTTCCTGCCGGCCGAGTACCTGGTCCCGAACCCCGAGCGCTACGCCCGCCGCCTGGTGCACCGTGACCCCGAGAACCGCTACACGGTGATCGCGATGGTATGGAACACCGGGCAGGGCACGCCGCTGCACGACCACGCCGGCATCTGGTGCGTGGAGTGCGTCTACTCCGGTCGCATCCGGGTGACCTCGTTCACCTGCCGCGGCGGCGACCCCGAGCGCGACATCGTGCGGTTCCAGCAGGAGACGGTGGTGCACGCGGGCGTGGGCGAGGCCGGCGCACTCATCCCGCCGTTCGAGTACCACATCCTCGAGAACGACTCGCCGCAGCCGTCGGTGACCCTGCACGTCTACGGCGGCGAGTTGGACCATTGCCACATCTTCGAGCCCGTCGAGGACGGCTGGGTCCGCCAGTACCGCCAGCTCACCTACACGGCGTGAGCACCGCACCCGCCGCGGGCGGCCGCGTCGGCGAGTCGCTGCCCGGACTCGCACTCTGTCTGGCGCTCGCGACCGCCGCGTTCCTCGTCGCCGACCATCCGTTCGTGAAGGACGGGCTGCACGTCTCGGCGCTGCTGCTCGTGATCCTCGCCGGCATGGCGGTGCGCAGCTTCGTCGCGCTGCCCGAGTGGGCGGTGGCCGGCGTGCGCGTGGCGCAGCGTCCCGTGCTGCGCTGGGCGGTGGCGGGGCTGGGGTTCCGCCTGTCGCTCGGCGAGATCGCGCACATCGGCGGGCAGGCGCTCGCGGTGGTGGTGGTGAGCACCGCGGTCGCGCTGGCGTTCGGCGTGTGGGTGGGCCGCCGCCTCGGTCTGGAGCCGCGCTTCGCGACCCTGCTCTCGGTGGGCGGCGGCATCTGCGGCGCCTCGGCGGTGGTCGCGGCCGACAGCGTGGTGCAGGCCGAGAAGCGCGACTCGGCACTGGCCCTCGGCGTCATCACGCTGCTCGGCACGATCGGCATCGTGACCTACCCGTGGATCGGCCGCGCGCTCGGGATGAGCGACCTCGTGTACGGCGTGTGGGACGGGGCGAGCCTGCACGAGATGGCGCAGGTGGTGGCCGCCGGCGCCGGCTTCAGCGACTCCGCGCTGCGCACCGCGACGACCGCCAAGCTGGTCCGCATCACGCTGCTCGCGCCCGTGGTGTTCCTGCTCGCGTGGCAGGTCCGCCAACGCGCCCGCGTCCGGTCCGACGACACGACGACGAAGCGCCCCGACGTCCCGCTGGTGCCGTGGTTCCTCGTGTTGTTCGTGGCGTTCGCCGCGCTCAACAGCATCGGACTGCTCGAGCCCGCGACCGTGAAGCAACTGCAGCGCGCCGACACCTGGTTGCTGTGCGTGGGCATGGCCGGCGTGGGCCTGCAGACGAGTTTCACCGAGATCCGCCGCGCCGGCCTCGCCCCGATCGCCGCCGGTGCTGCACAGTGGCTGCTCCTCGCCCTCCTCTCCGGAGCCCTCGCCACCCTCCTCTGCCGCTGACCGCACCCGCACCCTCGGGGCACAGGAGACGCGCGGCCGCGCCAAGCCGATCGCCAACCCCCAGCGATGTGCAGCGAGCCCCGCCCCGCCCGCGCCGACGCACCCACGACGCCCTGCGATGCGAAGCCGAACCCCGCCGAATGCGCGCCGAGGCACAAACGAGGCGCATCCGAGCCGCGAACCCCACCCACGCACCCGCGACGGGATCAGGCCGCGCGCTCGTCCTCGCGCCCGTGGTCGCGCCGCGTCACCGACCGCAGCGCCTCGTAGCACTCCGCGTCGAACCCGCGAGCGCCGTCGCGATCCATGATCGCCCAGACCTCCTCGGGCGCCAGCGCCCCGCGGTACGGCCGCGCGGTCGAGAGCGCGTCGTACACGTCGGCGAGCGCGAGCACGCGCGAGAGGTCGGGGATCATGTCGCCCTCGATGCCACGGCAGTATCCCGTGCCGTCCACGCGCTCGTGGTGCGCCGCACTCGCGAACGCGAGCCACTCGAACCCGGCCACGTGCTCGAGGATGCGCTCGGTGTAGAGCGCGTGCATGCGCATGATCTCCCACTCGCCGGCATCGAGTCGCCCCGGCTTGTCGAGGATGCTGTTCGGCACCGAGAGCTTGCCGAGGTCGTGCAGCAGCGCGGCCGAGCGCGTCTCCTCGATGCGCTCGGGACTCCAACCCAGCGTGTTCGCCACCGACACCGCCAACGCGGCGACACGGTGCGAGTGGGCGCCGGTGAAGTGCGACTTGGCGTCCACGATGCCGGCGAAGACGTGCGCCACGCGCTGCAGCGTGGCGGTGCCCGCGAGCAACGAGGCCTGCCCGGGCTCGGCCAGGGCGACCTCGGCGCGCAGCTCACGCGTGCTCATGGTGGACCAGCGCGTGAGCAGCGGCTCCATGCCGCGGCACGCCGCGACGATCCGCGGATCGAACCACTTGCCGGAGCGGCGCGTCACCAGCGCCATCGCCGACCACGCCCCGGACTCGGCGGTGAAGACCTCGAGCACCTGCGCCAGACCGAGCAGGCGCGCGACGACCGGGATCTCCTCGCCGCGCAGTCCGCGCGGATGACCGTTGCCGTCCCAGTGCTCCTCGAGTGCTCGCACGCCCTCGGAGACGCCGAAGCCCAGACCGAGCTGGGTCACGATCTCGGCCCCGCGGTCGCAGCGCACCTGCACCAGCTTCACCGCGGCGCGCGGGCCCATGCGCGCCAGGTCCGCGGCGCGCCGGGCGCGGTCGAACCACGACGAGTCGGGCGAGGCGACCTCGAACGCGTACAGCGCGGCCTGCACGTCGCGCGTCCAGTCGCGCTTCATGCGCGCGCGCTTGGCGGCGATGTCGTCGCCACCGAAGAACTCGAAGACCGCCGCGGCGTTGCTCGAACAGCCGGCATCCTTGAGCAGCGCGGCGTAGTAGGTGTCGCGTCGGACCTGCATGGGCAGGTCGAGACGGGCGGCCAACTCCATCGCGATCAGGTTCGTGCGCAACGAGTGGCCCATCGGTCGCCCCTCGGTGAGGTCGAGGGCGAACGAGAGCGCGGCGAGCACGTCGGTCAGCGGGACGTACTCGGGGGGACCGATGCGATGGGTGGGGAGATGCACCCGGGGGTCATCGGCCATCGAGCGGTCCCGCTTGAGCGGGCATCGGGAGGGGCGGTGGCCGGTCCACTCCCGCGCTCTGGGGGTTCTCACCCAGCGTTTGGGAACAATGACTCGTGGTTTTGCGCGGGTGAACGTCCATACACTTGAAGCCTCTCTCCCGGGTATCCACCGACCGACGCGAACCCGTGCCTGCGGCCGCGCCACGGTCCCCCTACGGTGGAGCCCGAATCTCCACGAGGAATCCGATGAACCTGACTCCGCGGATCCACTCGGTCCTGCCCGCTGCCCTCATGCTCCTCGCTGCCACTCTCCCGGCGAGCGCCGACCCCTCGGCCACGACCGCGAGCGGGAACCCGACCCCGGTCGTCACCCCCGCCCCGACCCTTGACGCGGTCGTGCCGGGCCCGATCGACCTGGGCACCATGCTGGTCGGCACCGGCATGTCCACGACCGTCCGCGTCGGCCACCTCGCGGGCAACGCGGGTGAGACGCTGCGCTGGACGTGGCTGGCCCCGATCGGCTGGAACCTCCCCGGCGGCGTGCGCGTCCTCGACACGGGCGCGTCGGTGAACGAACCCGTCATGCTCGACACCTCGGTGCCTGCGGTGCGCAACGGTGCGCTCATCCTGCGGAGCGAGTCGCCCGACGGCGCGACGCGCACCATCCCGGTCTCGGCCACGGTGCTCGCGCATGCGATCCCGTCGCTGTCGGCCGACGCGGTGGTGACGGGCCGCGACCTCGCCCTGAGCGGTCACACGAACTCCGGACAGCCGTCCGCGAAGGTGCAGCTCCACAACCTCGCGACCCACATCCTGAGCGCTCGCGCGTTCGTGTGGTCGGCCGCGATCGAGGGCGGCGAGGGTCGCTTCCGCCTCGTCGGCCCCACGCACCGTTTCGTCGCCGAGGTGCCCACCGAGTACACGGTGGTGTTCGACGGCGATGGTGCTCAGCCGGGCATGGACTACACCGCCACGCTCACGCTGATGGCGGGCGACGAGCCGCTGCCCGGTGCCGCGCTGGCCGTGCCGCTCACCGTCACGCTCAAGGCCCGGGCACAGCCGATGACCGAGCTGGTCAGCACGGTCAAGCCCACCACCACGCGTCTCCGCACCCCCGAGCACGGCGAACACAAGGGCGAGCGCGTGCTGCGGTTCGACCTCGCCAAGGGCGGGCGCACGCACCTCGAGTTGTTCGATGCCAAGGGACGTCGTGTGGCCGGACTGATCCAGATGCGTGACCTCAAGCCCGGTCGTTACGCGGTGCGTTGGAACGGACGCGGGGAGTCGGGTCACCGACTGGCCGCGGGCCGCTACACCGCCCGGCTCAAGGCCCACGGCGTGACGCACTCGGTCGCGGTCGCGATCGGACGATGAATTGACCGCCGGGGACACCGTCCCCGGGGATATGCTGATGGGGCCTGGGTCGGTCACGTGACCGGCCCGGGCCCGCATCGCTTCGTGCTCCGATCCCCACGCCCCTCACCGGCGCCCCCGCCCGGAGCGACTCCGCACGTCCTGCGGCGCGCGACCGTGACGGGATGCGTCGTCGAGAAGACGAGGAAGTCCGATGGCCCCCATCCCCCGGACGCCCCGCCTGCTGGCGGTGCTCGCCCTGCTCACGACCCTCGCCGTGCCCGCGCACGCGCTGCGGTTCGTGAACATGAACCTGCTCAACTACCCCGGCACCACGGGCGCCACGCGCGACCCGTTGTTCCGCCAGATCCTGCAGCCGCTGGCGCCCGACCTCGTGGTGGGCTGCGAGATCTCCTCGGCCGCGGGCGCGACCCAGTTCCTCAACAGCCTCAACACCCTGGAACCGGGGCAGTGGGCCACGGGCACGTTCGACAAGAGGACCGGGGACACCGGCTCGCAGCTCTACTACAAGACCTCGAAGCTGCAGTTGCTCGGGCAGTGGAACTTCATGCCCAACCCCGCGCAGCCGCTGCGCGTCATCCACGTCTACCGCATGAAGCTGGTGGGCTACGCCTCCGAGGCCGCCGAGTTCCGCGTCTACGCGCTCCACCTCAAGGCCTCGACCGGGTTCGAGACGCAGCGGCTCGGGGAGTGCACGGGCCTGCGCGACACCCTCAACGCACTGCCCCCCGGCACGCACGCGCTGGTGTGCGGTGACTTCAACTTCTACACCGGACTCGAGCCCGGCATGCAGCGTCTCGTGGCCTCGCTCGCCGACGACGACGGCCGGCTCTACGACCCGCTCGGACTCGCGAACGTGACGTGGCAGGACAACACGTCGATCGCCTACGCGTGGACGCAGTCGCCGTGCAAGACCGGCGACACCGGCTGCGGGCCCGGCGCGGCGACCGGCGGGATCGACGATCGCTTCGACCTCATCCTGCCCACCTACGCGTGGCGGGACAGCGCCGGACTCGAACTCGTCGCCGGCACCTACAAGGCGGTCGGCAACGACGGACTGCACCACAACAACAGCATCCAGGACCCGCCCACCATCCCCGAGGGCGCGGCCTACGCCACGGCGCTGCACGCCACGAGCGACCACCTGCCCGTGCGCGTGGACCTGCGCGTGCCGGCGCGCGGCGCGCTCGACGCCTCGCCGATCGCGTTCGGCACGGTGCTCGTGGGCGCGGGGCTCGGCACCACGCGCACGGTCTCGAACCTCGCCGACTCGCCGGGGGAGACGCTGCGTTGGCAGTGGACGGCTCCCGCCGGTTGGTCCGCGCCCGCCGGCGCGCGCAGCGCGGTGCCGGGCGGCTCGTCGGTCGAGGCGATCGCGCTCGACACCGGCACGCCCGGGGTGCGCAACGGCACGCTCACGCTCACCGGCAACTCGCTCGACTCCCCGGTCGTGAACGTGGCGGTCTCGGCCACCGTGCTCGCGCATGCGGTGCCCTCGCTCGACTCGCTCGTCGCCAGCGGCAGCGCCACGCTCGACCTCGGCGCGCACCCGCTCGGCGGCTTCACGCCCGCCGCGGTGCGCGTGCACAACCCCGGCTACGGTGCGCTGCAGGCGCGCGCCCTCGTGTCGTCGGCCGCGATCACCGGCGGCGCGGGACGCTTCAGCGTGAGCGGTGCGGTGCCCCGACTCGTCGCGGGCACGGGCGAGGGGTTCACGGTGGCGTTCGCCGACTCCGGTGCGACGCTCGACTCCACGTACACCGCCACGCTCACGTTCGCGGTCGGCGACGAGGCGTTGCCCGGCGCCACCTCCGCCGCACCGCTCACCGTCGCGCTGCAGGCGCGCCGCCTGCCGAGTGCGACGACCGACGCCGGCCCGCAACTCCCGGTCGCCACGCGGCTGCGCGCGCCCACGCCCAACCCGCTGCTGTCCGAGAGCGTGCTGCGCTTCGAACTCGCGCGCGCGGGCGAGACGCGGCTCGAGGTCTACGACGCCGCCGGGCGCCGCGTGGCCGGTCTGTTGCGCACCACTCTCGAGCCCGGACGCTACAGCGTGCGCTGGGACGGCCGTGGCGAGTCCGGGGCACCGCTCGGCGCGGGCGTCTACTTCGCGCGCCTCGTGGCCCCCGACGCCAGCCGCACGGTGCGCATCGCGATCGTGCGATGAGCCCGCACACCGCGACCCGCGCGGGGTTATCCTGACACGGTCCGTCGCGGCCCTCGCGCCCGCGACGGACCGCACCCCGCCCGCCCACCGTACGACCCTCGACCGGACGACATGACCCGCACCCCCGCCCGCACCCGACTCGTCCTCGCCGTCGCGCTCGTCGCGAGCCTCACGGCCGTTCCCGCGCTCGCCCTGCGCGTCGTGACGTGGAACCTGCTCGGCTACACCGAGTCGGTCGCCAACGCGCGGCGCTCCGCCACGCTCACCGTGCTGCCCACGCTCGCGCCCGACGTCCTCATCGTGCAGGAGCTGCTCACCGCGGCGGCCGCCGACTCGTTCGCGACCTTCCTGCGCACCTCGTTGCCGGGCCGGCGTTGGATCGGCGGCGCATCCACGTTCCTGCTCGCCACGCAGAGCGCGCTCTACTACGACTCGTTGCAGGTCACGCACTCCAACCTGAGCGCGGTCGCCACCGGCGGACCTCGTCAGGTGCTGGTCGCGCTCGTGCGTCCGAACGGCTATCGCGCCAACGCGGCGTCGTTCCGTCTGTACTCCATGCACTTCAAGGCGGGCAACGGCGCGATCACGCCGAGCGACTCGTCCACGCGCACGCTCGAGTGCACCAACCTGCGCAACACGCTCAACATCGCCCCGGCCGGCACGAACCTGTTGCTCGGCGGCGACAGCAACTTCTACGGCTCGTTCGAGACCGGCTACACGCGGCTCACCGAGTCGCAGGCCGACAACGACGGCCGGCTCAAGGACCCGCTCAACATGCCGGGGACGTGGAACTCGTCGGCCTACTCGATCCACCTCACGCAGTCGCCGTGCTCGGGTGCGGGCTGCGTGGGCAGCAACGGCGGACTCGACGACCGCTTCGACCTGTTCCTCGGCTCGTACTCGCTGTTCGACGGCGTCGGGCTCGACCTGGTGCCCGGCCTGCTCCCGAACGGCTACGGCGCATTCGGCAACGACGGCCTGCACTACAACGACTCGATCGACGGCAGCGGCGTGAACCTCGCGGTGCCGTTCCCGGTCGCGACCGCGCTGCGACTGGCCTCGGACCACCTGCCCGTGGTGGCCACGCTGCAGCTGCCCGCCAAGCTCTCGACCGCCAGCGCGCTCGCGTTCGGCGACGTGATCCAGGGCCTGCTGGCCACGCAGACGTTGCTCGTGGACAACCTGCCGACGCCGCCCGCGGCGACGCTCACCTACTCGATCACGGCCACCGCGGGCTTCACCGCCCCCGTGGGTTCGTTCAGCAACACGGCCGCGAACGCCGCGGCGGCACACTCGATCGGGATGAGCACGGCGACGATCGGGGTGAGGAGCGGGACGCTGACGGTGAATTCGAACGATCTCGACACCACGGCCAAGACGGTGCTGTTGTCCGGGCGCGTCCTCGGGCACGCGGTACCGTCACTCGACAGCCTGACGACCGCACTGCGAGACACGATCGACTTCGGGACGGTCACGCCCGGATCCGGCATCACGTTCCGGTCCTATACGGTGCACAACCGGCCCCTTCAGGCACTGCAGGCGCGTCTGGCGTGCAGCACGCCGATCGTCGTGGGCGATCCGCGCTTCGGCTCGTCGAGCCTGAACGCCTCCCCGATCGCGACGCGAGGGGAGGCCGTGGCGTCGTTCGATACGACCGACCTGCCCGCCACGGACATCGAGTTCACCGCGGAATTGCGCATCCCGACCGCCGACGAGCCGCTGCCCGGGGCGGGGCTGCTCGACACGCTGCGCATCACGTTGCGTGCGCGCGCGACGAGCGGTCTCGGGGTGGGCGATGCGCCGACCGCGCTGCGGTTCGCGCCTCCCGCCCCGAACCCGCTGCGCGGCGTCACGCGCTTCGCCTTCGACCTGCCGAGCGAGGGTCCCGTCTCGCTCGTGGTGTACGACGCGAGCGGCCGTCGGGTCGCGGATCTGGCCTCGGGTCGCTGGCCCGCGGGTCGGCACCAGGTGGACTGGGACGTGCGCCGCACGCTGGGCGGGAGGCCTGCGGCGGGTCTCTACTTCGCCCGGTTCGAGACCCCGGGGCTGTCGCGCGTCGCCCGACTGGTGCTGCTGCCGTAGCCGCGGGATCCGCCCCGGACGCGTCCTTCACGGCCCCGCCGAACCCCGGCGGGGCCGACCGTCAAGCGGACCGTCAATTCCCCGACGGGGGTGGTTCGGACCCGTCGGTCGGGGCGTCAGCCGGCGCGAGCGCTTCGAAACCACGGCAACCCCGCACGGGGAGCCGCGGATAGCGCGGGAAATCCTCGGACGAGCGCGACCGATCGCACAGCACGAACACGCTGCGCGGGGTCGCGACGACGCGCGCGTGGAGGCATCGCGCGCACAGACCCGCATGGTGCGGAACTTCGTGTGCCATGGCTGAACCCGGTGCTCCCGTGGACGAGGGGGTGTCGGTCCAGACGACGATTCCCTCGGCATGACGAGGGTCCTGCCGACCGCATGGATCGCGGTCGCAACCGCATCCGACTGTGGCGCACGGGCTTCCTGCATGGAGAACGGGAGTGGCCCGCGGATTGCAATGGTACTCCCGCGTTCGCGTCTCTCCAACGCGGACGGTGCGGTGCAGCAGGACGATCGCCTCCCCACTCTCGGGCGATCGGGTCGGTCGAAGGACCTCAGGGCGGTCGCCTTCTCCAAGGCGGCCGTGGTCGCACGAACGACGGCAGGACGGTCGCCCTCTCCAGGTGGCCGGTTCGAAGGACCATCAGGGCGGTCTTCCCTCTCCAGGGTGACCGTGGTCCCGAGGACGAGCAGCAAGGTCGCCCTTCTCCGGGGCGGCCGGCAGGACCGGAAGGACTTCACGTCAACGGGCGAGGATCGCCCATCTCCGGCGAGTCGGCTCGCAGACGTGGCGGTCCCTCGGGACCGAAGGCCCTCTCCATGGCCTTCCGTGGTTGCGGTGCTATCGGCATGGGCGTCCATCCCCACTGGACGCCCATTCCACCCCCCCTCTCGCAAGAACAGGCCGGGATCTCTCTCCCCCGGTCCCAGGCGGCGGTGGCCCTCGTGGCCCCGCCGCCTTCCTGTTGCCGCGCGCGCGGACCTCGTGCGCGGCATGGCGTAGAATCCGCCGCCATGCCCCGCTCCGCTCCCGAACCCCGCGCCCCGCGCGCCCCACGCCGAACGGCGTTCGCGCTGCACGCCGAGCCGCTCCGCGACCCGACATGGCTGGGCTGGGCCGCGCTCGCGGTGGTCGCGGCCTACACCGTGGGCGCGCTCGCCATGGTGTTCGGGCCGCACACGATCGGCGACGTGTTCACCGAGACCGACTTCTACGGCTCGTACGGTCCCGGCGCGCGACTCGTGCAGGAGGGCCGCCTCGACCCCACGCGCTACGGTGTGCAGGGCCCGCTGTTCGACGTGGTGCTGGCCGTGGTCGGGTGGCTGGTGCGCGACCTGTTCGTCGCCGCGCAGCTCGTCTCGGTGGCGGCCATGGCGGGCATGCTGCTCGTGTGGCGGTCGCTGTTCGCGCGCTGGCTGGGCCCGCTCGGCGCGCTCGTCGGCGTGTCGCTGCTGGTGGCGAACCCGTGGTGCTGGCGGTTCGCGTGGTCGGCCACCACGGACGCGCTCGCGCTCGGGCTGCAGGCCGCCTCGCTCGCAGTGCTGCTCGGGGCGCGCGACGCTTCCGGCCCCACGCTGCGACGGAGCGCGCTGGCCGGCCTGCTGGCCGGGCTGTCGTTCCTGACGCGCTACAACTTCGTGGTGCTGGCGCCCGCGGCACTCGCCACGATCGCGCTGGGCTGGAACGCGGTACCGCGCGAGGCGCGCGTGCGACACCTGCTCGCGTTCGCGCTGGGCTTCGCGGCCCCGGTCGCGCCGTGGATGGTGTGGAGTGCGGCGCACGGCGGACTGCAGCGCGGGCAGCTGCACATGAACGTGGCGTTCGAGGTGTTCGCGCGGCCGCAGGGCATACCGCTCGACGTGTTCCAGCGCGACCTCGAACCGCAGTTCCCCAACGCGTGGTCGGTGATCGCACGCGACCCGGTGGCGGTGGTGACGCACATGGTCCGCAACGTGTTCGCGCACCTCGTGCTCGACGGACGCATGCTGGCGGGCGTCCCGCTCGCACTCGTCGCCGCACTCGGCGCGGTCCTCGCCGTGCGCGACCGTGCGCTGGCCGCGGCGCGCCCTGCGCTGCTGCTGTGGGCGCTGTTGTTCGTCTCGCTGGTGCCCGCCCCGCACTCCGAGCGCTACTCGCTCGCGGTGCTGCCCGCTTGGGCCCTGCTCGCCGGCTACGCGCTCACCACGCCGCGGTTCGCGTTCGTGTGGCAGCGCGCCTGGCTCAAGCTGGCGCTGGTGCCGCTGCTGCTCGTGGCGGGCCTGCGCGAGACGCGCGCCATCACGCTGCGCACGCTCGACCAGTTGCCGGTCGAGGTGCTCGAGGCGGCCGAGCGCGTGCGACCGCTCGTGCGGCCGGGCGAGCGCGTGTTCGCGCGCAAGCCGCACTTCGCGTGGTACGCGGGCCTCACGCCGGTCGCGCTACCGCTCACCGAGGACCTCGGCGCGTGGGGACAGCTCGCTCAGCGCGAGGACGTGCGCTGGCTCTACTTCTCGTGGCCCGAGGCGCAGTTGCGCAACGCGTTCGAGTGGCTGCTCGACTCCACGAGCGCCGCGCCCGGGCTCACCGTGCGTGCCGCCACCTCGCACTGGCCCGCGGTGGTGTACGAGATCGACGCGCGCTTCGGGGACCCGCCGGCATGGGCGGGCAACGACACGCTCGAGGCCGTGCACCGTGCGCGGGCGCGCGTACAGCTGAACCCCAAGGACGCCGAGACGCGCGTCTTCCTGGCCATGCACGAGTTCTCGCTCGGCAACCACGAGGTCGCGCAGCGGTGGATCGACGAGCTGGTGACGATCGGCCCGCGCGACCCCGACGTGCTGCTGCTCGCCGCCGAGAACCGTCTGCAGTTGCGCGACCCCGTGGGTGCGCTGTCGTACTACGAGCGCGCCGACCGCGTGCGACCCGGCACCGCCGAGGTGCGCATCGGCTTCGGGTGGGTGGCGGCCATGCAGGGCGACGAGGCCAAGGCCGCGCGCTTCTGGGCGCCGGTCGCCGACGCCTCGAGCGACCCGGTCACGCTGCAGCGCATGATGATCGCGTTCGCACGCACGAACGACGCGGCCGCCTACGCGGTCGCCCAGCGCAAGCTCGCCGAACTCGGAGGGACGCGATGAGCGCACGCCGCATCGCCGCGATCGCACTCGCCCTGTTGGCCGTGGGCGCGTGCGGCAAGCGCGGACCCGAGCCGGCCGAGGCGCCGCGCGCCGCGGCCCCGGCCCGCAACGCACCGGTGCCTCCGGCGGCGGACTCGGTCACCGTGGGGCTGTGGCGCTTCGACGAACGCGGGGGCAACCACGTCCCCGAAGCCTCGCCGTTCCGGCTCTACGGCACCGCGGGCCCCGACGTGCGCAGCGAGTTCGGGCGCTACCGCGGCGCGCGCGGCTTCACCGCGACGACCAACTCGTTCGTGCACGTGCCGTACAACCCGGTGCTCGAGTCGCCGCGCGGGTTCACGGTCGAGGCGTGGGTGTACCTCAACGACCTCTCGCGCTACGAGCTGTCCACGATCGCCGCGCGCTGGACGCCGGTGCCGAACTCGCAGAGCTGGGTGCTCGGCGTGGTCGGCCGCAAGCTCACCGCGGCCACCACCGCCACGCCCAGTCCGGGCTGGTTCACGCCCGAGGTCGCGCTGGTCGGCACCGGGCGACTCGTGTTCCTGTTCCGCCCCGACCTTGCCGCCGGCACGCAGAGCTTCGGCAGCACGGTCACGCTGCCGCTGCAGCGCTGGGTGCACGTCGCCGCGAGCGTGGACGGTGAGGTGGTGCGCCTGTACGTGAACGGCAAGCTCGACTCGCAGGCCGCCGTGCCCAACGGCATCCGGCGCTCCGACGCCCCGCTCGTGGTGGGCAACGTCATCGACCCGCGCCGCCTCACCGACTTCGGGGGCGACCTGCGCATCGACCCCGGGCAGTCGCTGCTGCCGTTCTACGCGCTCAACGGGCTCGTGGACGAGCTGCGCCTGTCGAACGTGGCGCGGCGCACGTTCGAGAGCGCGGACATCCGCTGACCCCCACCGTCCACACCATGGACGGTCCGACCGCAGGGAAGGGGTGGCCGCGCCGCACCGTGCGGCGGTACGCTCGTGGGGTCCACGCGCCCCCGCGCACCCGCCCCCGCCAGGTCGCCATGCGTCCCTTCGTGCTGCTGCTCATCGCCCTCGCGATCGCCACCCCGACCCGCGCCACGCCCACCGAGCGCACGCTCGTGGTGCAGTTGTCCGCGGACGCCCTGGGTGCGGGGGGCGCGCCGCGCCGCGCGCTCACGCCGGGCACGCTGCCGACCGCGGTGCGCGCGCGCTTCTCGGCCCTCGGGGTGCGCGCCGTACGGTCGCTCGCCGAACCGCGCGCACTCGCACGCCCGCTCGGCGCGGGTCGCGCGCTGCCCGAAGCGTACGGGTTCGCACCCGAGCGCATCGTGCTGCTCGAGGCCCCCGACAGCGCGCTCGCCCACTCGGCGTTGCGCGCCCTCGCCACCGACCCGCAGGTGGACTGGGCCGAGCGCGTCGTCGTGCGCACGCCCACGGTGTGGAGTCTCGGGCCCGCCCCCGGCGTGGAGCCCGCACCGCTCGCGGCGCGTGCGCTCGACTCGTTGCCGAGCGACCCGTCGTTGCGCGCCGGGCGCCAGTACGCGCTCCTCAACCTCGGCGCCGCGATCCCGGGCGGCGGGCTCGCGCGCGCCGACATCCGCGCGGTCGAGGCGTGGCGGCGATCGGTCGGGTCCGAGGGCGTGAAGCTCGCGGTCGCCGACACCGGGATCGACCCCGACCACCCCGAGCTCGGCGGCGCGCTCGGCGAGGGCGGCCCGCGCATCACCGACGCATTCAACGCGACCGACGACCCCGACCCCACGGTGACCGACCGCTACGGTCACGGCACGCCGGTGGCCGGGGTGATGGCGGCGCGCACCAACGACGGCTCGCACTTCGCACCCACCACCGGCATCGCGGGCGTGAGCGGGGGCGACGGGCGCGACAACTCGGGCTGCCGACTCGTGCCCATCAAGATCGCGCCCGGCTTCTCGGGCTCGGCCAGCTCGTTCGACATCGCACGGGCGCTGCTGCACGCGGCCGACGTGGGCGCGCGCGCGGTGAACCTGTCGTTCGCGAGCACCACGCCCAGTCGGCTCGAGCGCCTGGCGCTCACCTATGCGCTGTACAACGGCTGCATCGCGGTGTGCGCGGCGGGCAACAACGGGTTCGACACGCCCACCGCGCCGCTCTACCCGGCCGCGCACGCCCGCGAGGGCATCGCGATCTCGGTCGGGGCGAGCGACGCGCGCGACCGCCGCACGCTGTTCTCGTCGTACCCCGAGAGCCTCGACCTGCTCGCCCCGGGCGAGAACGTGCTCACCACGTTCATGACCTACCCGAGCCACTACGGCGCGAGCTACCCCGGCTACGTGCCGGCCTCGGGCACGTCGTTCGCCGCGCCGCACGTGACGGGCGCGATCGGCCTGCTGGCCGCGGTGCGACCCGAACTCTCCGATCGCGACTTCCAGCACCTGCTGCGTGCGACCGCGCACGACATCGGGGATCCGGGCCACGACGCGCCCACGGCCCACGGCCGACTCGACCTCGAGCGCCTGCTCGACCGCGTCGGACCCGGCACGGGCGTGTGGCACGACGAGGTCGCCGCCGACTCGTTCGGCACCGCCGGCGAGGGGACGCTCGTGGTGCAGGAGGGCGGTCCCGGCACGCTCGCGCGCTACGTGGGCACGCATTCCGCAACGCGCATCGTCGCGCAGGCCACGGTCGCGATACCCGACAGCTTCCTGCGCGTCACCGACGTCTGGCTGCGCGTGGCAGGCACCCTGGCCGCGCGCGGCGACTTCCGCATCCCGTGGTTCGCACCGTACGCCGAGGTCGCGGCGCGCGACGCGCGCACGGTCACGTTCCGCGGTTGGTTGTACCGCGTGGGCGGCGACTCGTGCACGGTGTGCGACGACCGCTACGTGCCACTGGCACCGAGCAACGTGCGGTTCGCCTTCGGCGTGCTCGGCACCGTGGACCGCGCACCCACGGTGAGCATCACCGAGCCCGCGGGGGGCGCGAGCGCGCACCCGGGCGAGAACCTGCTCGTGTCGTGGGTCGCGTCCGACCCCGACACGGTATCGCGCGTCACGGTGACGTTCGTGCCCGACGCGGGCGGCGAGGTGCCGCTCGGCAACACCGCGGGCGACGCGCGCGGCGGCGCGTTCACGCTGCCATGCGTGGGGCCGGTGGACGTGCCCGGGAGACTGGTGGTGACCGCGCACGACGATCGCGGGCGCACCGACCGCACCGCGACCTCGGTGCCGTTCGTGCTGCGCGGCGGGGCGTGCAGCGCGCCGCTCGCCGCGTTCCGTGCCGGGCCCTCGCCGTTCCGCGACGCGCTCGCGGTGTTCGCGCCGGGCGCGGGCCGCGTGCAGGTGCTCGATGCGGCGGGTCGTCGCGTGCGCGACCTGCCCACCTCCGGCGGCGAGGTGCGCTGGGACGGACACGACGCGCGCGGGGTGCGGGTCGGCCCGGGCGTCTACTTCGTGCGCTTCGTGGGTGCCGCGGGCACCACGACGCGGCGCGTCGTGAGGCTGGACCGTTGACCGCGCGCCGGTCCGCGGGGGAAGGTGCGACCGCCATGCGCACCCGACTCCTTCCAGCCCTGTCGTTCGCGGCACTCCTCACGCTCGCGTGCGCGCCCTCGCGCACGCCGGGCGAGTGGCGCGAGACGCACGACGCCACCCCGGTGTTACTCGCGCAGCTCGGGGCCTCCGACCCGTCGGTCGCGGTCGGGCCCGACGGTGCGGTGGCGCTGTCGTGGGTGACGCGCGACTCGATCGGCACCGACGCCTGGGTGTCCGTGACGCGCGACTCGGGGGTGTCGTGGAGCGAGCCCGTGAGGGTCAACGACCGGCGCGGCAAGGTCTCGAGCTACCCCGAGAGTCGCCCGCTCACGGCGTGGGGCAGCGACGGGCGATTGTTCGCGGTCTGGGCCGCGGCACGCGACACCGGCCTGTACGCCGACGACGTGGTCGCACGCGCGAGCGCCGATCACGGCGCCACGTGGGGCGCGGTCGTGCCGCTCAACAGCGACCACACCGACCCGCGCTCGACCTATCACGGCTTCGCGACGCTCGCGGTGCGCGCCAACGGCGAGGTGGTGGTGGCGTGGATCGACGGCCGGGCCGCGAAGGCTGCGGGCGAGGAGCCCGCGCGCGCCGAGGTCCGGGCCACGCGCACGCGCGACGGTGGCACCACGTGGGAGCGCGACGTGCGCGTGGCGGTCGAGGTCTGCCCGTGCTGCCGCGTCGCGCTGGCCGCGGCGGGCGGCACCACGGTGCTCGCCTACCGCGGCGCGCGCGACGACCTGCGCGACCCGCGCCTCGCACGCTCCGACGACGGCTTCCGCACGGTGACGCTCGACACGCTCGTCTCGGCCGACCGCTGGCGGCTCAGCGGCTGCCCGGCCATGGGGCCCGCGATCGTGGCCGGCGACGAGGGCGGCGTGTTCGCGTGGTACACGGGCGAGTCGCCCGACGACTCCACGCTCGGCGCGCGCCCCGCGCCCGGGCTGTACCTGACGGCGTTCGACGCGAATGGGGCACCGACCGGCACCCCGGCGACGCTCGGCGACGGACTCGACCAGGCCGAGCGACCACTGCTGGCGGCGTGGTCCGAGGGCGCGCTCGTCGGCGCGCTCGGGCGCCCCGCCGGTGAACCCGACCGCCGGGTGGTGGCGCTCCGCGTGCGCGCGGCCGACGGCGCACTCGGGCCGTGGACCGCGTTCGGCGACGACGTGCGCAGTGCCGCGCTCGCGACCGGGCGACCGGGACGGGCGTGGCTCGTGCGCACCGAGGGGCCGCGCGAGGCGCCGCGCGTGCGCGTCACCCGCCTCACGCGCTGAGCCCCGCGCGTCGGGCATTGCCGCGCGCACGGCGGCGCGGGTAGGCTCATCGTCCCGTTGCCCCGTCCCGGGCACACCCTGCCCGCCCCGCGCTCCGCACCGGAGCCGCGTGGACCGCCACCCGAGAGGCCCCTCGTGTCCGCGACCCCATCCGATCTCGAAGCCGTCCAGCGCCTGCAGCAGGCGTACGAGCGCATCCGCACCGAGCTGCGCAAGGCCATCGTCGGGCAGGATGACGTCATCGAGCAGTTGCTCACCGCCCTGTTCGCGGGTGGGCACGTGCTGCTCGTGGGCGTGCCGGGCCTCGCCAAGACGCTGCTCATCTCGAGCCTCGCGCGCGTGCTCGACCTGCGCTTCAACCGCATCCAGTTCACGCCCGACCTCATGCCGAGCGACATCACCGGCACCGACGTGCTCGAGGAGGACTCGGCCACCGGGCGGCGCGCGATGCGGTTCATCCCGGGCCCGGTGTTCGCGAACATCGTGCTCGCCGACGAGATCAACCGCACGCCGCCCAAGACGCAGGCGGCGCTCCTGCAGGCCATGCAGGAGAAGGAGGTCACCGCGGGCGGCCAGACGTTCCGGCTCGAGCTGCCGTTCTTCGTGCTCGCGACCCAGAACCCGATCGAGCTCGAGGGCACCTATCCGCTGCCCGAAGCGCAGCTCGACCGCTTCATGTTCAACGTGCAGGTGCGCTACCCGTCGCAGGACGAGGAGGAGCGCATCGTGGCCTCCACGACCTCGTCCTACGTGCCCGCGATCGAGAAGGTGCTCGACGCCGCACGCATCCTGGAGCTGCAGGCGCTCGTGCGCCGCGTGCCGGTGACCGACCACGTCGTGCGCTACGCGGTGCGCCTCGCACGCGCCACGCGCGGGGGTGACGACGCCCCGGCGTTCGTGCGGCAGTGGGTGAGCTGGGGCGCGGGGCCGCGCGCCTCGCAGTACCTCGTGCTCGGCGCCAAGGCGCGGGCGGTGCTGCACGGCCGCTTCACGCCGGGCATCGAGGACGTGCGCGCGGTCGCGCCGTCCGTGCTGCGTCACCGCGTCGTCACCAACTTCACCGCAGAGGCCGAGGGTGTGAAGCCCGACCGCATCATCGCCGACCTCGTCGCCGGCACCCCCGCCGAGTAGCGCACCCCGGGCGCGCGTCGTCGGCGCGTCCGCCCCCCAGGAGTCCGCATGGCCGAGCCCCTCGGCAACACGAAGTCGTTCGCGAACGCCATCCCGACCCGGCGCATCGGCCTGTACGCGGCGACCGCGATCACGGTCGGCAACATCATCGGCTCGGGCATCTTCCGTTCGCCGTACGGCGTGGCACAGGAGCTGCCCACGCTGACGCTCGTGCTGCTCGCCTGGGTGCTGGGCGGCGTGCTCTCCATCTGCGGCTCGCTCGTGCTCACCGAGCTCGCGGTGCGCAGCCCGCGCACCGGCGGACTGTACGTGTTCATCCGCGAGGGCTTCGGCGACGCGTGGGCGTTCACGTTCGGGTGGGCGAACCTGTGGGTGATCAAGCCCACCGTGATCGCCAGCATCGCCAGCGTGTTCGCGCTCTACACGTGCCAGGTGCTCGGGCTCGGCAAGGGCGCCGAGTTCGGCGTCGGGGCCGCGGCCATCGCACTGCTCACGTTCGTGAACTGGCTCGGCGTGCGCGAGGGCGCGGGCACGCAGTCGCTGTTCACCACCGCCAAGCTGGTCGGCATCCTCGCGCTCTGCATCGCGGCGTTCACACTGCCCACCGTGCACGCGCCCGGCGTGGTCGAGACCCCTGGGGTCGCGGGCGGCGCGGGACACGGGCTCGTGCAGGCGTTCGCGCTCGCCATGATCGGCATCCTGTTCGCCTACGACGGCTGGACCGACAGCACGTACGTGGCGGGCGAGGTCAAGGACCCGCAGCGCACCATGCCCATCGCCATCCTCGGCGGCACGTGGCTGGTGGTGGGCGTGTACGTGCTCACCAACCTCGCCTACTACCACGTGCTCACCCCGAACGAGGTCGCGAGCTACCCGGCGGTGGGCTCGGAGACCGTGCACCGCCTGCTCGGCGACTGGGGCGCCAAGGCGCTCGCGGTGCTCGTGGCGGTGTCCACGTTCGGCACCACCAACGGCGCCATTCTCACCGGACCGCGCGTCACGCAGGCGATGGCCGCCGACGGCCTGCTGTGGAAGCCGCTCGCCGCACTCGACCCGCGCCGCGAGTCGCCCATGCTCGCGCTCTGGCTGCAGGGCGCACTCGCGTGCGTGTGGCTGTACTTCGCGAACGGGTTCGAGGACGTGAGCGGCTGGTTCGTCACGACCTCGTGGTTGTTCTACGGCGTCACCACCGCGGCGCTGTTCGTGCAGCGCGATCGCGAGCGGCGCGGACTGCTGACAGCACCGAGCTATCGCGCACCGTGGCACCCGTGGCCCGCGATCGTGTTCCTGGCGGTGACCGCGGTCATCATCTGGAGCGACTTCTCGAGCAGCGCCCCGTTCGAGGGCACGTTCGTGCCGCGCGCGATGGCCGGCGTGCTCATCGCCGCGACCGGGTTCCCGGTCTACTGGCTGTGGTACGGACGCCGGCGCGCATGACCCCCGGGTGGTCGGCATGAGCGACGTGCCCTCGGGTACGCACGGCACCGCGGGCGGCGCGCAGCGCGGCTCCGGCGGGGCGCGGCCGTCCGGCGACGAGGCGCGGCGCGGGCTCGACCCGGGCGTGGTCGCACGACTCGCCCACCTCGACGTGCGTGCGCGACTCGTGGTCGAGGGCTTCATCGCCGGCATGCACCGCTCGCCGTTCCACGGTTTCTCGGTCGAGTTCGCCGAGCACCGCCCGTACATGCCGGGCGACCCGCTCAAGAACCTCGACTGGAAGGTGCTCGCCAAGAGCGACCGCCTGCTCGTGAAGCAGTACACCGAGGAGACGAACCTGCGCGCCCACCTGTTGCTCGACCTCTCGGGCAGCATGGGGTTCCGCTCCGAGCGGGCCTCGCTCAGCAAGTTCGAGTACGCGCAGTCGCTGGCGGCCGCGCTCGCCTACCTCATGATCGGGCAGCAGGACGCCGTCGGCACACTGCTCTTCACCGACCACCCGGCCGCCTACGTACCGCCGCGCTCGGTGCGCTCGCACCTCGACGTGGTGCTGCGCACGCTCGGGTCGGCCACGCCCGGGGGCGGCACGCGCCTGGCCCCCGTGCTGCACGAGCTCGCCGAGCGCATCAAGCGGCGCGGCCTCGTGGTGCTGCTGTCGGACCTGCACGACGACCCGTCGGCCATCCTCTCGGGCCTGCAGCACTTCCGGCACCGTCACCACGAGGTCATCGTGTTCCACGTGCTCGACCCTGACGAGGTCGAGTTCCCCTACACCGACGCCTCGACGTTCGTGGACCTCGAGACGGGCGCGACGCTCACCACCGAACCGTGGGAGATCGCAGCACGCTACCGCGCGAACCTCACCGCATGGCGCGACCGGCTGGCGCGCGCCTGCCGCGAGCAACGCGTGGACTACGTGCCGCTCGACACGCGCACGCCGTTCGACCGCGCCCTGCTCGCGTACCTCGAGAAGCGGGCGACG
>JBJTRI010000006.1:0-31540 GCA_046076045.1 bacterium | reverse complement strand
CGCCCGTTCTGGGTGTTATGGACGGGGACGTTCGTGAACCGGCTGGGCAGCTTCGTGCTGCCGTTCCTCGCGGTCTACCTCACGCGCGAGCGCGGGCTCTCCCCCACGCAGGCCGGCACCGTGGTCGCGCTCTACGGTGCGGGGGCCACGCTGGCCGGGTTGCTCGGCGGCACGCTCGCCGACCGCCTCGGGCGCCGGGCCACCATGCTCATCGCGCTCTGGGGCGGCGGCGCGGGGCTCATCGCGATCGGGTTCGCCGAGCGCATGGCGGTCATCGCACCGGCCATCTTCGTGGTCGCACTCGTCTCCGAGATGTACCGCCCCGGCATGCAGGCCGCGATCGCCGACCTCGTGCCCGCCGACCAGCGCGTGCGCGCGTTCGGGCTCATCTACTGGGTCATCAACCTCGGCTTCGCACTCGGGCTCTCGCTCGGCGGCTGGCTCGCGGAGCACTCGTTCCGCGGCCTGTTCGTGGGCAACGGCCTCGCCATGATCGTCTTCGGCACGCTCGTCGCCCGCGGCGTGCCCGAGACGCGGCCCGCCACGACCACTCCGCAGGCCCGCAGCGCAGGGCCCGGGTTCCTCGCGCCGTTCCTCGACCGCACGTTCCTCGCGTTCGTGGGCCTCACGTTCGTGAACGCGATGGTGTTCATGCAGAGCGGCGCGGCGTTCTCGCTCGACATGGCGTCCAATGGGCTCGGCTCGGCCACGTTCGGCTCCATCCTGGCCATCAACGGCGTGCTCATCGTGCTGATCCAGCCGTTCCTCGGACCGTTCCTCACCCGCTTCGACCGCTCGCGCACGCTCGCCGCAGGCTCGCTGCTGTACGCCATCGGGTTCGGCATGTACGCGTTCGTGCACGACGCGTGGGGGTTCGCGGCCGGCGTGATCGTGTGGACGATCGGGGAGGTGTGCGTGCTGCCGGTCTCGAACGCGGTCGTCGCCGACCTCGCCCCGCCCGACCGCCGCGGCCGCTACCAGGGCGCCAACTCGCTGGCGTTCGGCCTCGCGGTCGCCCTCGGACCACTGTTCGGGCTGTGGCTGTTCGAGCACATGGGCCGGTTCGCGCTGTGGGCGGTCATGTTCGGCCTCGGCCTCGTGGGCACGCTCGGCCACCTCGCATTGGGACCCCGCCTGCGCCGCCTGCGCGCCGAGCGCATGGCGGCCTAACGCGCGCGCACCACCCTCAGTCGCGCGCGATCCCGGCCCGCACCGCGCCGATCACCGTGACGACCAGGCCGACCAGTCCCACGGTCCAGCCGAGCAGCGTGCCGCACGCGAGCAGGGCGAGGCCGGCGGCCAGCAGCGCGGGGCCCGGCGTGCGGCCGGGCTCGGTGGTCGAGGGGGCGTTGCCCGCGGGGCGCGCGCGGGCGATCGCCACCGCGAACACCACGCCGGCCAGCACCATCACCATCACGCCGGCGGTCGCGACCGCGTTGAGCGTGTCCCAGCCCATGCCGGGCAGGTAGGTGTGGATGCGCCGCGGCATGCCCACGAGCCCCAGCACGTGCATGGGCAGGAACGTCACCACCGCGCCCACCAGCGTGAGCGCGAAGTGCAACTGGCCCAGCGCGGGGTCGAACGCGCGCCCGGTCACCTTGGGCAGGTGCAGGTAGAGCCCGGCCACCAACCCCATCACCACACCGCCGAACAGCATCTCGTGCGCGTGGGCGACGCCGAAGTACGTGCCGACCTGCCGCGCGGCCTCGGGCTGCAGCGCGAGCGGCAGCGCCGAGAACATGCCGGTCGCCACCAGCACCACCAGCCCCAGCGCGAACGACAACGCCGGACCGGCCGTGAGCGGACGCCCCCACAGGGTCGCCACCCAGCTCGAGACCGCGGTCGCGATCGAGAGCGCCATGAGCACGCCCGCCACCGGCAGCAGCTCGCGCGCGTGCGCCGCACCCGCGGGCGTGACCTGCGCCAGCCAGCCGAACAGACCCGCCACCGCGAGCGTGAGCGACGAGACGCGCATCGCCGAGCGACCCAGCAGACCGCGCCCCGAGGCGTTCGCGATCGCCTCGCCCGCCAGTCCCATGGTGGGCATGATCAGCATCGCGACCTGCGGGTGACCGAGCATCGCGGTCAGACGCGCCCACGCCGTCGGGTCGGCGCCGGACTCGGGCGCGAGCCACGACGTCACCGCGAGCCGGTCGAGCTGCAGCATCACCAGCCCCACCAGCAGCACGGGGTACGCGATCAGCGACAGCCCGAGCGCGAGCAGCATGTTCCAGGTGAACGGCATGAAGTCGGCGAACCGCACGCCCGGCGCGCGCCGCGCCACCAGCGTGACCGCGAGGTCGAGCGCCACCGTCACGATGCCCAGCGTCACGAGCGCCAGCGAGGTCGCCCACCAGTCCACACCGCCGGCGCGGAACGACCACGAGCCGCGGTACACGGTCTCGCGCGCGGCCCACTCGATCGAGGTCATGTCGGCGTTGCCCAACATGCCCGCGCCCGAGGTGCCGCCCAGCGCGAGCCCCAGGTGCAGAACGGCCGCGCCGCACACCCACACCCAGACGCCGAACGACGACAGCCACGGGAACGCGGTGCGCCCACCCGCGACGCGCGCGGGCAGCAGGCCCAGCGCCAGCCCGAACGTGGCCGGCAGCACGCACAGGAACACCATGCTCACCCCGTGCAGCGTCATGACCTGCTGGTAGGTCGCGGGCGAGACGAGCGTCGCGCCCGCGGCCGACAACTGCGCGCGCAGCAGCGCCGACTCGAGCCCGCCCAGCAGGAACCCGGCCGCGGCGAGCCACAGCAGCACGCGCGCGCGCACCGTGGGCGCGAGGTCCGTCCACGACGACGGTCGGATCGCGGCGTCGCTCATTCGAGACTCTGCAGCCAGCGGACCAGGTTCACGAGGTCCTTCTGCGGGATCTTGAAGCCGGGCATGGTGGACCCCTGCTTGAGACGATCGGCGTGGAGCAGCCACTGCGCGAGCGTGGAGTCGTTGCGCGGGAACATGCCGCCCGCGATCGTGGTGCGGCTGGCGAAGTGCGTCAGGTCGGGACCGATCGGCCCCTCGCTGACCCCACGCACCGTGTGACAGCCGCGGCACGCGTTGCGCTCGAACGCGCGCTGCCCGAGCGTCACCGGGTCGGTGTCGAGCGAGTCGCCCGCCGCCCGCGCGGGCAGGCGCTGGTTGGCGAGCCAGGCGTCGAACGCGGCCGGTTCGTCCACGAACAGCCGCAGGTGCATGTTGGCGTGCGAGGCGCCGCACAACTCCACGCACTGCCCGGCGTACACCCCCGCGCGGTCGGGCGTGAACGACACGATGCGGCGCCGTCCCGGCGGCACGTCGTGACGCGGACCGATCGCCGGGATCCACAGCGAGTGCATCACGTCGGCGCTCGTGATCGCCAACTCCACCGGCCGGCCGAGCGGCACGTGGACGTCGGTCGCGGTCGCGAACCCGTGGTCGGGATAGCGCGCCTCCCACCACCACTGGTGCCCCACCACCTCGATCCGCAGCGCGGGCGCGGGGGCGGTCGGCGGGGTGAGTCGCACCATGAGCGCGGGCGCGACCACCACCGCGACCAGCGCGAACGCGCCCACGGTCCACGGCCACGCGCGCCCCGTGGGCGGCGCACCGGGCGCGAGCGCGGGCGACGGCGCCGCCCCCGCACGCGCGGCGCGCACGCGCAGCACCAGCGCGATGACGACCACCAGCGTGACCACCAACCCGGCGAGCGCGAGCGGCGACTGGCGCTCGAACAGCGCGAGCGCGTCGCGCATCCACGCGGTCGCGGGCTCGAGCGTGGTCTGCGGGAAGCCCGTGTCCGCCGCGGCGTTCGCGCTCACGCGCTCACAGCCCCATGCTCGCGATGCGCACCATCGCGTCCACGCCCATCATGAGGAACAGCGCGAACAGGTACAGAATCGAGAACCGGAACAGCCCCTGCGCGGCCGGCACGCCGGGGGTGAGGTAGAGTCGCACCGCGCCGACCAGGAACCACACCCCGAGCAGGACGGCGCTCACCACGTACGCCATGCCCAGACCCGCGAGCGGCGCGACCACGATCGTGCTCCCCACCAGCACCAGCGTGTAGAGCAGGATCTGGCGGCGCGTCTCCTCCTCGCCGTCGGTCACCGGCAGCATGGGGATGCCGGCCCGCGCGTAGTCGTCGCGCCGGTAGAGCGACAGCGCCCAGAAGTGCGGCGGCGTCCACAGGAAGATGATGCTCGCCAGCAGCACCGCGGGCAGCGCGACCTCGCCCGTCACCGCGGCCCATGCGATGAGCGGCGCACTCGCACCCGCCCCGCCCCCGATCACGATGTTGAGCGGCGTGCGGCGCTTGAGCCAGACCGTGTAGAACACGGCGTAGTAGGCGATCGAGACCAGCGCGATGACCGCCGACAGCACGTTCGCGGTCACGACCAGGACCAACGTGGCGGCCGCCGCCAGCACGAACCCCAGCACCACCGCGGCCGACGGCGGCAGCGCACCCGAGGGCAGGGGGCGCGTGCGCGTGCGGATCATGAGCGCGTCGATGTCACGGTCGAAGTAGTGGTTGAAGCTCGCGGCCGACGCCGCCGACAGCGTGATGCCGGCGATCGTGCCCCACAGCAGCGCGGGCGGCGGCCAACCCTGCGCGGCGAGCAGCAGCGCGGGCAGTCCGGTGAACAGCACCAGCATGACGATGCGCGGCTTGGTCAACTCGAGCCATGCCGCGAACGTGCCGCGGCGAGCGACGGGAACCCCGGGAGCGACGCTCACGCGCGCACCTCCGTGCCGACCGCGACGGCCGCGGGTCGCACCGCGAGCCGGAACGTGCCGGTGAGCGCGATCGCCAGCATGATCGCCGCGTTGCCGAGATGGACCGCCGACACCCACACCGGGATGCCGAGCGCGAGGTTGAGCACGCCCACACCCGCCTGCACCAGCACGAACGCGAGCAGGGCCGTTCCGACGCGGCGCACCACGGGGTCGTCGGCCGTGCGCGTGCGCTGGAACAGCACCGCGAGCAGCGCGAGGAGCAGGTACGCGCCCCAGCGGTGCGACATCTGCAGCGCGATCAGGCCCTCGAACGGCGGGAACCACTCGCCGTTGCAGGTCGGCCAGTCGGGGCACACGAGGCTCGCGTGGTTCGTGCTCACCATGCCGCCGAGCACCGCCTGCAGCCAGATCGCCACCGTGGAGACCGCCATGAGCGGCAGCAGCCCCGCCGGGCGTGCGCCCGGCGCGGCCGGGGGGCGCGACTCGTGATGCGCGACGAGCCCGAGCGTGAGGAGCGTCGCGAACAGGAGCAGCGCCATGGCGAGGTGACCGCTCACGACCTCGGGGTCGAGCAGCTTCCACACCGTGAGCGCGCCGAGCAGTGCCTGCGACAGGTAGAACACCACGCACAGCGCTGCGAGGCCGCCCAGGCGCGCGCGGGTCGCGGGCCGCAGCGCCACCCACACGGCGGTGGCGACCAGCCCCAGTCCCACGATGAGCGCGACCAGACGGTGCAGCCACTCCAGCAGGACGTTGAACTGCATGGGCGGGATGAGCTGGCCGTGGCAGAGCGGCCAGTCGGGGCACGACAGGCCGGAGCCGGTGGTGCGCACGATCGAGCCGAGCACGATCAGCTCGAACATGAGTGCGGCCGTGGGGGCGGCGAGCCGGGCGGCGACGGCGAAGTCGCGGCGGGCGTCGGGAGCGGGCGTCGAGGGGGAGACGGACACGGGACCAGGGGCCTCGGGGTGGTGGCCGCGGCGCCGCGGGGGGTGCGGGACACGCGATTGGACCGGGCGTCGAAACTAGCATATTGCTCGGCGGGCCCGGAATCGCCGCGGACCGCCCGTGGCGCGCCCCGGCGCGGTGCCGCCCCGCGCGGCCCACGGTCGCGCACCCGTGCGACGCAGCCCGCTCCCCGGTCGGACGCCCGTGCGCCCGCCGCCCCGAGGACCGCCATGGACGAACCCCTCTACCGCTCGCGCGTCTCGCTGGAGATGGCCGGACCGCTCCACCGCCGCGCGCACCTGCCGCTCGGCGCCACCGCCGACATGGGCGTGCACGGATCGATCGTGCAGCTCTTCAAGCTCGCGCCCGAGCGCGAGCTCCCGCTGCCGGTGGACTACATCGTGGCCGCCACCGCCGGTTGAATGCTCGGGACCCTGAACGGTGCGCTGGAAGCGCGCCAGGTGAAGCTCCCGAAGGACGCCATCGGCTGCGAGGTCGAGGGCGTGAACGAGGTCCGCGACGGGCTGCCGGTGCTGACCGCGATCACGGTGCACTACCGGTTGCGCATCCCGCCGGGTACGCGCGAGGTCGTGGACCGCGCGCTGTCGCGGCACCAGGAGAAGTGCCCCACGGCGGCGACGCTCAAGGGTGCGGTCGCGCTGTCGTGGACCGCGGACGTCACCGAGGGCTGAGCCCCCGGATCCGCGTCACGGCCCGATGCGCAGGTCGCGCACGCCCGCGGGCGGCGTGGTGTCGAGGTCGGAACGCAGCAGGAACAACGCATCGCGCGCGCCGACGGTCTGGACGTCGGACAACGAGCCGTCGTTCACGACCGGGGCGCGCGTGCCGAGCAGACGGCGGAACGGACCCTCGAGCCGCACGTCGAGCGGGCGGTCACCGGGATTCACGAGCACGATGCCGTTCGTGAAGTCGCGGCGCCAGACGCTCGTGGTGCCGGCCTGGAAGTGCACGTCGTCGAACCACACGTCGCCGGTCTCGAGCCCGAGGAAGAAGATGACGGGCGCCGACATGGACGTGGCGGGCGTGACGACCGCCTGGTACTGACGCCACTCCGTGTCCACCGCCACGAACGCGCGCCCCCCCGAGTTGCCGGCCACCACCTCGACGATGCGCGGCCCGCTCGCCTTGCACCAGAACGTCACCGAGTACTGCTGGCCGGCCTGCAGCGCCAACTGCCCGACGCTGGTGAGGTTCACGTGCCAGCCCACCGTGCTCGCCGAGGTCACGCTGACGTGCGCCGACGCGGTGCCGACCGCAGCCGTGGTCGCGTCGCGCGCGATCGTGGCGGCCGCGGGCGCGAAGCGACCGAACGTCCAGCCCGACGACACGCTCGCCTCGAACCCGGGGTTCGTGACCGCGTCGGGCGCGGTGCTCACCCACACCATGGTGCGTGCGGCCCCCTGCGCCGCACCCAACCAGCCGGTGTGCGCCTGTGCCTCGCTCGAGCGCCCGGTCGCGAGGTCCACCGCGTACTCGTCGTACCACCACTCGTGGTACGGCGCCTCGCGCAGCGTCTTCGAGCCGGGGCCGAACGCGAACAGCCCGTTGCCCAGCGACGCGCTCGCGAGCCCGTAGCGCACCTGCTGGGTGTTGTAGGCGTCGTACTGCAGGCCCGGCGTGGTGTTCGCGATCGACAGGATCCAGTTGCGCGGCGGCGCGAGGTAGTCGAGGTCGTCGCGGAAGTAGCCGCGCGAGCTGACGTCGCCCAGCATGTTGCTGGCCCACGTGCCGCCCTGCTGCAGCGGGAAGTTCTCGCGCATCCAGCCGTTGAACCATGCGTGCTCGGCGCTCGGGCCGCAGTTGCCGACCAGCTCGAAGCCCGGCGGGGCCGCGCGGTGCAGGCGCGCAGCCAGCGTGTCGCTGGCCTCGGCCCACGCGGCGTCGAGTGCGACGAGACTGGCATAGCCCGCGCGCGCGTGGTCGATGGTGCGTCCGGTGCCGACCGAGGTCCAACCCACCGTGTGGCAGAACACGTCCACGAACAGGCCGTCCCACGTCCCGGTCGCGATCACGCGGTCGCGGAACAGGTCGGCCATCGCCTCGGCCACCACGAACCGCCCCCCGACGCGCTTGGCGAGGTTGATGTTGGTGGGCACGTACTCCGCCCCCGTGGTCTCGTACAGGAACCCGTCGAGGTCGCGCACGGTGCGGCGGATGAGCGTCGGCAGGTGACGCAGAGAGTCGGGGTCGGCGACCTGCCAGATGTCGTCGGCGAGCACGTAGGCGAGGAAGCGCGACTGCGGGTTGCGCGCGCGCATGGCCGCGACCACGTCGGGCCGGTAGGGCGAGATCGGGTACGCGTCGAGCACGACCGCGTGGTAGCGCGCCGCGCGCGCGATGTTCACCGTGTCGAGCGCGCCCCCGGGGAGCACGTACGGCCGCCAGTCACCGAGGATCGAACCGTACAGGCCGAGCCGCGGGTACGACTGCGCGCCCGCCGGGACCGCGAGGGCGGGGACGAGCAGGGCGGCGAGGACCGCCGCGACGAGGGCACGGTGGGAACGCATGGGACCCTCCGGTTATCGGCCGGGGGCGGTCCGCTCATGAGGCGACATCGGTCCGCCCGGAGCCGCTATAGTACCGCCCCATGTCGCCCCGCACCCCCCCACCCGCCCTCGACGAGTTCGCTCCCGCCGCCGCCGGTGCCGCCCAGGCGCTGGCCACCGAGCGGGCGTGGTGCCGCGAGGCCCTGTTGCGGGTCTCGCGCACGTTCGCGCTCAACATCCGGGTGCTCGACGGCCGCATGCTGGAGTCCGTGCGCCTCGCCTACCTGCTGTGCCGCGCGGCCGACGCGCTCGAGGATTCGTGGCCGGGGCCCCCGCACGAGATGGCGGATCGCTTCGACCGCCTGCTCGCCGCCCTCGACGGCGACGAGCGCGCCGCGCACTCGCTGGCACTCGAGGCGGCCGCACGCCCGGCGCGCGCCGACCTCACGCTGCTCGCGCGCCTGCCCGCGCTGCTGCAGGTGCTCGCCGCGCTCGAGCCCGCCGACGCCGCCGACGTGCGCACCTGCGTGCGCACCATGACGACCGGGATGCGCCGCTACGCCACGCGCGCCGCGACGCGCGGCCTCGCGGTGCCGTACCTCGACGACGACGCCGAGCTGCACGACTACTGCTTCGTGGTCGCGGGCTGCGTGGGCGAGATGCTGACGCGCCTCGTCGCGCGCACGCTGCCCGACGACCCGCCCGCCCGCGCCGACCTTCGGCTGGCGCTGGCGCCGGTGGTGGGCGAGGCGCTGCAGCTCACGAACATCCTGCTCGACTGGCCGGTGGACGTGCGCGCCGGCCGCTGCCACGTGCCCGCCTCGTGGTTGGCGCGGCACGGACTCACACCGCGCGAGCTCGTGGCGCCCGGGGCGGCCGCACGCGAGTTGTCGCTGCGCCTGGCCGCGCTCGCGCACGACGCGCTCGATCGCGTGCCCGACTACCTCGAGACCGTGCCCGTGCAGGAGCACCGCTACCGCCTGTTCTGCCTGCTGCCCGCGCTGTGGGCGCGCGCCTCGCTGCGTCAAGCGCTCCTGCGCGACGACTTCCACTGCGCGCCCGTGCGCCCGCGCATCGGCCGCAAGCGCATCGTGCTCGAGGGACTGCGCGGTCTGCTCGCGCACGGCTCGCACGCCGCCACGCGCGCCGCGCTCGCGGTCGCGGGCCCGCGCGCCACGCGCCCGGACTGATCGCGCCTCAGGGCCGCGTCGCCGCCTCGCGTGCCGCCACGGCGCGCAACCGCCCGCTCACCCACAACGCCCCGGCGAGCAGCACCACCGCGCACACCTGCGTCGCCGCGGGCGCACCCCAATGCTGCGCGATACCACCCGCGAGCAATGCCCCGAACGGCGCGGTGCCGACGAAGAACAGCGTGTACAGGCTCATGACGCGACCGCGGTAGCGGTCGTCCACCGTGATCTGGATGAGCGTGTTGGTGCTCGCCACGTACAGGATGAGCCCGAACCCGGCGAGCGCGGCCGACACCACCATGACCGGCAGCGAGTGCACGCCCGCGAACCCCGCGAACCCCGCGCCGCCCGCCACCAGCCCCCACATGAGGTGGCGGCGCAGCGCCCAGCGCTCGCGCGTCACGGCCATGCGCAACGCGGCCACCAGCGAACCCGCGCCGAACGCCGAGAACATCCAGCCGTACTCGCGCGAGCCCGCACCGAGCACGTCGCGCGCATAGACCGGCAGCAGCACGTTGAACTGGAACCCGAGCCCGGCGCAGATCGCCAACAGCACGAGCAGCGTGCGGATGGTGGGCGTGCCCCACGCGTAGGCGAGCCCCTCGCGCAGCGTCTCGGTGACGCCGGGGCGTGGACCATCGGGGGCCACGCGCGGCGCCGGACGCATGAGCAGCAGGCTGCCGATCACGGCCGCGAACGAGAGCGCGTTGATCGCGAAGCAGCCGGCCTCGCCCACCGTGGCCACGAGCACGCCGGCGACCGCCGGGCCCAGCACGCGCGCGGCGTTGAACGCGGCCGAGTTGAGCGCGATGCCGTTGGGCAGGTCGTCCTTGCCCGTGAGGTCGACCACGAACGACTGGCGCGCGGGCAGGTCGAACGTGTTCACGAGCCCGTAGAACGCGGCGAGCGCGACCACCATCCACGGCCGCACCACGTCGGTCGCGACCACGACCGCGAGCACGACCGCCTGCACGAACTGCAGCGACTGCGTCCACAGCAGCAGGCGGCGCCGCGGGATGCGGTCGGCGATGACGCCCGCGTGGAGCGCGAGCGGCAGCACCGGGGCGAACTGCGCGAACGCGAGCACGCCGAGCATGAACGGCGACCCGGTGAGCCGGTGCATGAGCCAACCCTGCGCCACCGACTGCATCCACGTGCCCACCAGCGACACGAACTGCCCGAAGAACCACAACCGGAAGTCACGATGGCGCAGCGCACGCAGGCCATCGTGCAGCGTGGCGCGGGGCGGCGGGGTGGCGGGCGGCGACGGGGGCGCGGACATGGACCGCCCAAGGTAGCACCGCGTGCACCCGGGCGCGGCGCCGGGTTCCCTCGCGGCGCGCGCTCCACTAGCCTAGCGGCCATGGGCACGACCCTGCGGTTCCCCGCCGGCTTCCTGTGGGGCGCGGCCACGAGCGCGCACCAGGTCGAGGGCGGCAACACGAACAACGACTGGTGGCGGTTCGAGCAGCGCCCGGGCGTGATCGAGGGCGGGCGCGGCAGCGGCGACGCCTGCCGTCACTACGAGCGCTTCGACTCCGACTTCGCGCTCGCCGCGGCCGACGGTCACAACGCGCATCGCCTGTCGTTCGAGTGGAGCCGGCTCGAGCCCGCACCGGGACGCTTCGACCCGGCCGCCGTGGCGCACTACCACGACGTGCTCGCCTCGCTCCGTCGGCACCGACTGTTGCCGGTCGTGACGCTGCACCACTTCACGAACCCGCTCTGGTTGGCCGACGCGGGCGGCTGGGAGTCGCGCGCCACGGTGGACCGGTTCGAGTCGTTCGTGCGCTTCTGCGCGCGCGAGTACGGCGGCGAGGTGGACTGGTGGTGCACGGTCAACGAGCCCGAGGTGTTCGCGTTCCGCGGCTGGAGCGAGGGCCTGTGGCCGCCGGCCGTGCGCGACGTGTCGCGCGCGCTCGAGGTGATCGCGAACCAGCTCGAGGCGCACGGCCGGGCCTACCGCGTGCTGCACGCCGAGGACCGCCACGACGCCGACGGCGACGGGCAGGCGGTGCGCGTCGGGTTCGCCAAGCACCGCGTGCGGCTCGAGCCCTCGCGCCCGTGGCACCCGCTCGACCGGCTGCAGGCTCATCTCGAGGACGCGGTCTTCAACCGCGCGGTCGAGCAGGCCGCCATCACCGGCACGATCGACCTCGCCATCCCGGGCGCCCGCCGCGTGCGACGCACGCTGCCCGAGTTGCGCGGCGCCCTGGACTGGTACGGACTCAACTTCTACACGCGCTGGCTGGTGCGCTCGCTCTCGCCCACCCCGCACATCGCGCGCGCGGACGCCCCGCTCAACGACCTCGGCTGGGAGATCTGGCCCGAGGGACTCGAGGATGCGCTCGTGGCGGCGGGCCGCATGGGCCGCCCGGTGCTCGTGACCGAGAACGGCCTCGCCGACCGCGACGACCGTTGGCGCCCCGCGGCCCTGGTGGCGTTCGTGGAGGGCATGCATCGCGCGATCGCGCGCGGGGTCCCGGTGCTGGGCTACCTGCACTGGTCGCTGCTCGACAACTTCGAGTGGTCCGAGGGGTTCCACGGCCGCTTCGGGCTCTACGGCGTGGACTTCGACGACCCCGAGCGGCCGCGCACGCGCCGCCGCAGCGCCGAGGTGTTCGCGCGCATCGCGCGCGCCAACGCACTGGGCCCCGAGGCCCGCGAGGTTGCCGCCCCCGTGGCGCGCGGCTAGACTCCGCCGCCGACCACGACCCTCTGGAGAGCCACGCCATGTGCCCGTTCTGCAAGGAACCGAACTGCAAGGTCACCGAGCGCCCCGACGGCAAACTCGTGTGCGACTGCGGCAAGCACTCGTGGCCGAACGCCGCGGTGTACGCCGAGGAACTGCGCAAGAAGAACCTCACGATCGTGCGCACCGTGCACAACTGGACGCAGGGGTTCTAGACCCGTCCACTCACCGACGCCGGACCGTGGGAAGCGCGTGATCGCACCGCCGCTCCCCGACCGCGCGACCGACGACCTCGTGGGCGACGCCCGCGCGTCTCACAACCGGACGCACGACGACCGCGATCGCGCCGACCGGTTGCGTGCGGTCCGAGGGTCGACACTCCCGGCTCGGCACCTGCCGTGCGTCGTCCGCCGTGCGACGTCCGCCGTGCGACGCCCGATACCGCCGCTTTCACGCGCGACGCCCACTACCGCCGCTTCCACGCGTGACGCCCGCCGCATCTCATGGAGCGCGCGCACCGCAGCCCTCCGTCGCCACGCCGGAGAGCCGCCCGCGTCGGCCCCGCGCCCATCGCCTGGCGGGGCGCGCGGTGAGGGGTCTCGCGCAGCCTGAGGACGCCCGATTCGCAATTCCACTGTCCGGTATTCATCAAGCACTTGTGTGCCGCGAGACAATCCGGCCTCCAGAAGCCTCGGCGAGATGGCGGGGCCGGCCGGTCTTCCACTTCCGAACCATGTTCACGGAGTGGCGCGAGGTGGATGCTGCTCGCGTACACCACCGACCGCCTCCCGTGAGGGGCGATTCGGTGCCGAGCGCGGACGCGAGTGCGGACGCACATCATCGGCTCCGGACATCCTGGTCGGCATGACAGCATCCCACCGGTTGAAGGCACGAACGAATCCACCGGAGGTCCCCATGAGGAAGCACCCGTCCACCGTCGGCCTCGCAACCCTGCTCGCGACCGCGATCGCGTGCGCGGCGGCGTGGGCTGCGGTGCCCGTGCCCGTGACGCTGAGCCCGAAGTCGGCGCTCTCGGTCTCGGGCACCTCCACGCTGCATGCGTGGACCTGCACCACGAATCGCACCGAGGTCCGCGTGACCCGCGACGACGCGGCGACCACGGGCGACCTCGCCACGCTGGTCAAGGCCGGGCACGTCCAGGCGGTGGACGTGACCGTGCCCGTGCTCACGCTGCACTCGGAGAAGTCGGGGCTCGACAAGAACATGTACAAGGCCCTCAAGTCGGACGAGCACCCGAACATCACCGTGCGTCTGACCAAGTTCACCGCCCCGGTCGCGGGCACGGCGGCCGACACACTGGCCGTGCAGGCCGAGGGCACCATCACCATCACCGGCAACACCCAGCCGGCGGTGCTCACGGGCCGACTCCACCCCGGTGACGGCGGTCTGTGGCTCGAAGGGCAGTACACGCTGAAGATGACGCAGTTCGGGATCCAGCCGCCGAAGCTCATGATGGGCACGATCAAGGTCGGCGACCCGGTCACGATCCGCTACCAGTTGCAGTTCACGAACCGCGAAGCGGCGGGCGATGCCGCCGCCGCCAGCGGTCTTTGAAAGGAGTCCACGGATGCGTCCCCTTGCCAATACGTTCACGAAGCTCACGCTGGCCCTGATGTCGCTCGTCGTGCTCGCCGCCCCGGTGCGTGCCGAGCAGGTCGAGAACCCGTACGCGCCCAAGGCGACCGAGCGCGCCAAGACCCAGCCGAACAGCGTGTCGTACGCGCGCATGCACGATGCGCGCGGCCTCAACGTGTTCGAGACCCCGAAGGTCGAGGGCGTGCCCTACGACGGCTTCAAGATGCAGTGGGGTGCGGCGTTCACGCAGCAGTTCCAGTCGCTCAAGCACGAGAACTCGCAGACGCCGATCCCGACGGCCGACACGCTCATCAAGATCGGCTCGGGCTTCAACAACGCCGAGGCGAACCTGTACATGGACGCCCAGCTCGCCCGCGGCATGCGCGTGGCGCTGACGAGCTACCTGTCGTCGCGTCACCACAACGAGACCTGGGTGAAGGACGGCTACCTGCTCATCGACGGGTCGCCGTGGGAGAACGAGACGCTCGACAACCTCATGGAGTACGTGACGCTGCGTCTCGGTCACATGGAGATCAACTACGGCGACATGCACTTCCGCCGCACCGACAACGGCTCGGCCATGTTCAACCCGCTCGTCGGCAACCTGCTCATGGACGCGTTCACGACCGAGGTCGGCGGCGAACTCTACGTGCGCAAGGACGAGCTGATGGGCATGGTGGCGGTGACGGGCGGCGAGGTCCGCGGCCAGGTCATCAAGCCCGAGAACCGCTCGCCCGCCGTGATCGCCAAGCTCGGCTACGACAAGACGTTCGAGCCCGGCACCCGCTTCCGCATCACGGGCTCGCTCTACAACACCTCGAAGTCGAACAACAACACGCTCTACTCGGGCAACCGCTCGGGCTCGCGCTACTACTACGTGCTCGAGAACAAGGGCGCGACCGAGACCGCGCAGGCGTGGTCGGGCGACGTGCGTCCGGGCATGACCCGCAAGGTGCAGGCTTGGGTGATCAACCCGTTCATCACCTACAAGGGCCTCGAGTTGTTCGGCAACTACGAGCAGGCGAAGGGTCGCTCGCTCACCGAGACCTCGGACCGCAAGGTCACGCAGATCGCCGGCGAGGGCCTCTACCGCTTCCTCGACAACCAGCTCTACGTGGTCGGGCGCTACAATCAGGTGAAGGGCCGCATCTCGTCGGCGATCGCCAACGACCTGACGGTGACCCGCACGCAGGTGGGTGCCGGCTGGTTCCTCACCCAGACCGCGCTCGCGAAGCTGGAGTACGTGAAGCAGCAGCACGACGACTACCCCGTGACGAACATCCTGAACGAGGGCAGCTTCCACGGCGTGATGTTCGAGGCCGTGGTCTCGTTCTAACGCAGGAGAGGAGCGGACGATGAGGATGTCGCGACCGGACACGAAGAACGGTCGCACGCCCCGGGCGGGCGCGCGAGAGTGCGCCCGCCTGCTCCTCTTCGCGCTCCTGCTGGTGGCCGCGCCCGCCGCGGCCCGCGAGGTGCAGGTCGAGGTCGAGGCCCACTCGCACGGTTGCCGCGTGCAGGGCGGGTTCCGCACCGAGGTCACGCCCGAGGTGGCGTGGTCCGTGGTCTCGGACTACGACGGCATCCCGCGCTTCGTGCGCTCCATGCTGGCCAGCCGACTCGAGACCGACTCCACCACCGGCTCGCGCCGCGTCCACCAGACCGCCACCGGCGGACTGTTCGTGTTCCAGCGCAAGGTCCAGGTGGTGCTCGCGCTCGACGAGGACCCCGGTCGTCGCATCCGGTTCCGCGACGTTTCCGGGCGCGACTTCCGGCGCTACGACGGGGAGTGGCGGGTCGAGCAGGACTCGCTCGGCACGCGGGTGAGCTACGAGCTCGACGCCGAGCCGCGCTCGGCCATGCCGGGTTCCTTCGTGCGCGGGGCGTTCCGCGGGGCGGCCGCCGACCTGTTGGACGAGGTCCGGCGCGAGATGACGCGGCGCGCCACGAGCCCGACCCCGACGGCCGACCCGAGCGGACGCTGAGCGGACGCGGCCCTCAGGCCGCGCGGCTCGCCACCAGCGCCTTGATCTCGCGCGGCACGTCCTCCATGTCGACGAGCTCGGCGCACAGCCCCCACACGCCCTTGCGGCGGGCGTAGGCGGCCCCCTCCTCGAGCGTGTCGATGCCACCGGCACGCAGCTCGGTGGCGATCACGGGCACCGCGCTGGCGGCGATCGCGGACAGGACGGTCTCGGCGTCGGGCAGCATGCCGACCCCGTGGGCATTGACGGGCCCGATCACGAAGTCGGGCGCCACGCCCCACGCGGCCAGACGCTCGAGCAGGTGCCCCATGTTGCGGGTCTCGAGCCCGACGCGCCCCACGCGGGCGCGCGCCACCTTGAGCAGGCGCTCGTAGACGCGCGGCTGGTCGGCCGCGAGCGCGAGGTCGGTGACGGTGTACGGCACCACGACACCCTCGACCGAGGACGCGCGGAAGGTGCCCATCTCGCGCTCCATGCGCGGCCACATGCGCGACGCGAGGTCGGCGGCCATGCTGAGCGGCAGCAGGTTGAGCGCGGCCGCGCCGGCCTTGGCCGGGTTCCACGGGGCCGCCGACTCCTCGCCCGGTTCGAGCGCGAGCGGGGACTCCCAGCGCAGGTCGTCGGTCATGGGCGTGTGCGGGGTGCGCACGAACAGCGGCAGGTCCTTGTCGAGCTCGGCGAGCGCGTGACGCACGTCGTTGGTGGGCGGCACGAGCAGCGCCTCGGCCCCGACCGCGACCGCCTTCACCAGCGCGACGGCGAGCGACTCCGACTCCTTGAAGCGCGACGAGACCTCGAGCTGACGGTCGCGCGTGGTGCGCACGGGCTGGTCGAGCGAGCCCACGCCGAGGACGAGACGCGGGACGGGCCGCGGGGTGCCCTTCACGACTCCACCCCGACGCTCTCGCCGGCGACCGCGATGCTCTTGCGGGCCGCCTCGATCACCTGCGCGACGTGCACCGCGCGCGCCACCGACAGCGCGTCCACCACCGAGGTGTCGCCCGCCAACAGCGCGAGGAAGCCCTCGGCGACGATCGCCTGCTCACCGCTGTCGAACCGCACGCGACCCGGCTCGCTCGCCGCCACGACGCGGCCCTGCAGCGAGTCGAGGTCCATCTCGAGCGCGTCGTCCGAGACGATGACGCGGCCGTCGGGACCCGCGCACTCGATCACCATGGCGGGGCTCGGGTAGTCGGGCACGCTCCACGAGGCGTCCACGCGACCGACGAGCCCGTTGGCGAACCGCACCTCGAGCTGGCACTCGTCGATCCACGGCCCATAGAGCCGCGTCCCGGTGGCCTTCACGCGCTCCACCCCGCCGAACGAGGCGGTGAGCACGAGCAACAGGTCGGCGAGCAGGAAGTCGAGCACGTCGCGACCGGGGTGGGCGAGCGGTGAGAACACGCGCGAGACCGAGGCCGAGGCGCGCAGCTGCGTGATGCGCTCGGGCGACAGCGCACCGGTGCGGCGCGCGCGCGCGAACAGCGGGTGGAACATGATCGGGGCACCGGCGGCCACCGGGCGCTCGCTGCCCGCGAGCGTGTCGCGGATGCGGAGCGCCGTGGGACCGGGCATGGCGGCGAGGCCGTGCACGAGGACCGCGAGGCCCGAACGCACGGCCTGCTCGACGAGGTCGGGCGCCTCGGCCGGCGGAGCGGCCACGACCACGGCGTCGCACGCGTTGCGTGTGAGCCAGCGCAACAGGGACGCGTCGGACGGGGCCTGGAAGCCGACTCCGCGCGCGAACCGGCGCAGGTCGTTGCGCGACTCGACGAAGCCCGCGAGCCGCGCGCCCGGATGGGTCGCGAACGTGCACGCGTAGTCGAGGCCGGCACGCCCGAGCCCCGCGACGAGCACCCGCTCGTGCGGCATCTCGGAGGGATCCCGGGGCGGGTCGTGCTTGGGCATGGCGGAGGTGGATGGGGTCATCGTGGCGGCAACCTTGTCGGCACGGGAGAGCAGGACACTAACGGGCGCGGGACACGGCGGCAAACCCTACCGCGGGGCGCGGTCACGACCGCGATTTCCCCATTCGGGACACGACGGCAGGACTCAAGCGGAGCGGCGCCATTCGATACCCGGATCCTCGCGCTCCACCGTGGCGATGCGGTAGTGCTCGGCCGGGACGAGGCGCATGCCCTGCGCGATCCACGCGTCGGGCAACTGTTCGAGCCGAGTGTTGTGGATCGTCACGACGTCGTTGTAGAACTCGCGGCGATCCGCGATGCGATTCTCGAGTTCGCTCACGCGCTGCTGCAGGGCGCGGAACGTCTCGCTCGTGCGCAGCTCCGGCACCGCCTCGGCCACCGCGATGAGGTCGCCGAGCGCACGCCCGACGCGCCCCTCGGCGTCGGCGCGCTGCCGAACCGACCGCGCGCCCGCCAGCGCCGCACGTGCGTCGGAGAGACGGTCGAACACCGCGCGCTCGTGCGCCATGTGGCCCTCGCAGATCGCGACCAGCTTGGGGACCTCGTCGTGACGCTGCTTGAGCAGCACGTCGATGTTGGCCCACGCGCGCCCGATCTGGTTCCGCAGCTCGATGAAGCCGTTGTAGATCGAGAGCAGCCAACCGAGCGAGCCCACGACGAGGAACCCGATCGTGGCCGTCCAGAACAACTCCGCCGGATGCATCGCTACCTCCCTGTCGGGGTCGCGCGCAGCGACCCTTCCCTGTGCGTCACGGCCGCAGGCCGTGCCGCGTGACCTCGATGAGCCAAGCCAGGCCCGCGAGCGCGAGTACCGGCCCACCGACGACGCCCGCCGCCGCCTCGAGGGCGAGCGTGGTGCTGGCATCGGTCTCGCGGCGCCCGCTGATGAGCAGGATCGGGTCGCCCTTCGCGCGCCGGATCACCGGCGAGTCGTGGAACGCCGCGACCATGCGCGTCCCGCCCACCGCACCGTCGGTGCCGGTGGCGAGCATCGCCTCCTCGGGCATGGACAGCGTGGTCGCGTAGGACGGTGCCTGTGCGCGACCGACCACGAACACGTGACGCCCCTCCTCGAGCGTGCGCTCGCGGAACCGCACCGGACCCATCGCCCAGATGTGGCGCATGCCGAGCTGGCGGTCGGCCATGAAGCCCGCGTACGGCTCGGGCACGCCGAGACCGCGCGTCTCCTCGCCCACCTCGGTCGCGGCGCGGACCACGGCCCCGTTGGGGTGCACGAGCAACTCGCCCGTGTCGTCGGCGAGCACGAACGGCCGCCCCGAGGCCTCGCGGTAGACGGTGCTCCAGCCCCCGAGCGCACCGCGGCCATGCGTCGGCACCTGGATCTCGACCTCCCACCACGCGCACTCGCGGCCGCTGAACGGCGCCACGACGTGACCCTGCGCGCGCACGCGCCCCTCGACCTCGGCCATGCCCAGTGCGAGGCCGCGCACCGTGGACGTGGGCGTATCGCGCAGCAGGCGATGGCGGCGGAGCGCCCGGGTGCCGGCGGCGAACGCCGCCACGCCCAGGCCCATGACCGCGATCGGCAGCACGGTGGCGAGCGTGCTCATGTCACACCCTCCACCCGAACGCGGGCGTGGCGATCTGAAGCAACGCGAGGATCGACGCGAGCACGAGCACGGGCCCGGCCACGGCGAGCACGCGGTCGGTGAGCGAAGGCGCGAGGTCGCGAGCGCTGGGTGCGCGGTCCGAGACCAGCACGCGCCCGAACGGGTCGGCCGCCTCGAGCCAAACGGAGCGCACAGGCAGCCCGAGCGACTCGCCACCCGCGGGGACCGCGAACGCCGCACCGTCGGTGCCGGTGGCGGCGAGCTCGACGGTCTCCATCTCGTGGGCGGCGACCGCGTGCGCACGCGTGGCCGCCGCGGGGCGGGCCATGGCGGTGACGCAGACCTCGCTGCCCAGCAGCACGGCGCGCTCGACGAGGCGCAGCGGGACGCGACGGTCGAGCAGCCAGCGGAGCTCGGGCGACGAGGCCAGCAACGTGCGCAGGCGCTCGGGGAGCGGGTCCCCGGGGGCCAGCGTGCGCTCCGCCGTCACCGCGGTGACGAGATCCGCATCCTCCTCGGCGACGCGCGCGGTGAGCCCGACGCCCACGACGCGGAACGGCCGCAACTCGCCGACGCGACCGCCGACGCGGGTGCCCTCACCACGCGCCTCGAGCACGAACCCGGCGCACGGGCGCCCCGAGAGCGGTGAGAACGACGGCCCTTCGAGCGCGACCCGCCCGCGAACCGTGACGAGCCCGGTGTCGCCCACCGCCCCCGCGGCATGCGCACGCAGGGCCTTCCGCAGCCGCACGGCTCGCAGGCCGGTGCGGGTCATGCGGAGACCCACGGCGAGGCCCGAGACGGCGATCGTCAGGGCGAGGAGGGAGGGCGAGAGGGGCATCGGGGGAGGTATCGGCAGGCCCCGCCTCGAACCCCATGAATACGTCCCCTGTGCGCCGAACCTTGTGCGGCGAAGAATGTTGATGGGCTGGACGTCCACCCGGGGCGGGGCGGGCCGCCCCTCGCCCCGGGGCGCCAAGGGGTTGCGGGCGGGCAGGCCGGGAGGAGCGTCGGCGCCTCGACGGGAGCGTCGGGCGGCGACGGAGTGCCTCGGGGGGGTCAGCGCGCGCTGGCGAGGGCGCGACCGCCATCGATGGGCATGCAGGCGCCGGTCACCCAGGCGGCCTCCTCGGAGAGGAGCCACAGGATGAGGGCCGCGACCTCATCGGCCTGTCCCACGCGACCGAGCGGGTGCGTGGTGCGCCCGCGCTCGAGGAACGCCGGGTAGTCGGCGACGGCGTTCGTGACCGTGTGCAGTTCGGTCACCACCACGCCGGGGTTGACGGCGTTGACGCGCACCCCGAACGGCGCCATGTCGAGCGCGGCGCACTGGGTGATCATGTCCACCGCCGCCTTGCTGACGCAGTAGGCCATGAGCCCCGCGTAGGGGCGCGTGCCGGCGACCGAGGACAGGTTCACGACCGCGCCGCGCTTACGCTTGAGCGCCTCGGTGGCGGCGCGCGTCATCAGCCAGAGCGAACGGGCGTTGCTGTCCATGATGCGGTCCCACTCGGCCGGCTCGGTGGCGTCCACCGCACCGTTGCCGATGACGCCCGCCGCATTCACGAGCCCGTCGAGCCCTCCGAAAGCCGCATCACAGTCCGCCACCCAGCGCGCGCAGACGGCCTCCTCGCGAACGTCGCCCTCGAGCACGAGCGGGCGGGTCCCGGCCCGGGCGACCTCGGCCGCCACCTCGTCGAGTCGGTCGCGGCGCCGCCCCCCCAGGGCGACATGGGCACCCTCGCGAGCGAGCGCACGCGCGGTGGCGCGCCCGATCCCGCTCGAGGCGCCGGTGACGAGGACGGTCCTGCCTTCGAATCGCTTGCGGTCCGACATGGGAAGGCTCCGGGTTCGGGGAAAGGGTGTCCGAGTCCCCGTCACGCTACCTGACCGCGGACGCGCATGGGAGCACACCCGACCCGCCGCCCCGTCCCTCCCCCGACAGGATCGTCGCCCCACCGACGCCCCCGGACACGCCATCCCCGTACCCCACGACGAACGCGCCGCCGAACCTCGCGTCGCCGGCTTCAACATTCTTCGCCGCACAAGGAAGGGCTTGCCGGGGGGGGTGGGGGACCGTATAACTCGGGCGTGTCGCCGCGCTCCGCGCGGCCCCCCCCTCGACTCGGACCACGGGAGGTTCATGTCCCTGCCCGGCCTCGACGGCCTGCTGCTCGGCTCGGCGGTCGCCGCGCTCCTCGCCGCGGCGGTGCTGCCCCTCGCAGCCGCGTGGGCACCCGGGCTGCCGGCCCCCACCCGATCGGGCCTGCCGCGCCTACTCGGTACCCTCGGATCGCTCGCGGCGGCCGTGCTCGGCGCGCTCGCGTTCGCGGGCGGCGAGCGCACGGTGCTGGAGTGGTGGCCGGGGTTCCCCTCGCAGCCGTTCACGCTCGCGGTCGATCGGCTCTCGGCGCCGTTCGTGCTCCTCCTCGGCCTCGTCTCGGCATCGGCTTTCGCGGCCGGCCACGAGCCGCACGACGGTCCGGGCGCGCGGGCGCGCGTCGCGCTGCAGGCGGCCTTCACCCTCGCCATGCTCGCGGTCGCATCGGCACGCCACACGTTGCTGTTCCTGTTCGCGTGGGAGGGCATGACGCTGCTCTCCGCACTCCTCGTCGCGCACCAGGCGGGTCACACGCGAGCGCGCGGCGCGGTGTTCTCCTACCTCGCGCTCTCGCACGTCGGCACGGCCTGCGTCGCGACCGCTCTGCTCACGCTCTCGGCCCGCGTCGGCGGGTTCGGGCTCGACGCGATCGCCACCGCGCACGCACAGTCCTCCCCCGCCGACTCGGCGTTCCTCGTCTGGCTGCTCACCGCCGGGTTCGCGGTCAAGCTCGGCGTGCTGCCACTCCACGTCTGGCTGCCGCGTGCGCACCCCGAGGCGCCCGCGCCCACCTCGGCCGCGCTCTCCGGGGCCATGGTCGCGCTCGGGCTCTACGGGTTGCTGCGCTTCGCATGGGAGTCGCCCGGTGCGCCGCCCACGGGTTGGGGGACCGTACTGCTCATCGCGGGCACCGCGACCGCACTCGCGGGTGCGCTCTACGCCGCGGTCGAGGACGACGCCAAGCGCCTGCTGGCGTGGTCCACGGTCAAGCACTCGGGAGTGCTCACGCTCGCGACCGGGCTCGGGGCGCTGCTGCTCGAGGCCGGCCGCGCCGACCTCGCCGGGCTCGCGCTCGCAGCCGCGTTCGTGCACGTGGTCGGGCACGGACTCGCGAAGGGCGCGGCGTTCCTCGGCTACGGCACGGCGGTGCACGCGGTCGGGGCGCGCGACCTCGACGCCATGGGCGGGCTCGCGCGCCGCATGCCCGACACGGCCGGCGCGGCCCTGCTCGCCACGCTGGCTCTCGCGGGGCTGCCGCTGTTCTCGTGCTTCGCGGGCGAGTGGTTGCTCGTGCAGACGCTGCTGCTCGGCTACTCGGCCGGGGCGGGCGAACTGCGGCTGCTCGCACCGTTCGCCATCGCGGGGTTGGCCCTCGCGGGTGCGCTCGGACTCGCCGCCATGGTGAAGCTCTACGGCATCGCGTTCCTCGGTCGTGCGCGCACGCTGTCGGCGGCACACGCGACCGAGGCGCCCGCGCGCGTCACGCGCGCCCTGCTCGTGACCTCGTGCCTGCCGCTCGTCGCCGGCGTGGGCGCACCGTGGGTCGCCGCGCTCCTCGCGCGCCCGGTCACCGTGCTGCTGCCCGGGTTCGACCCGGCTCCGCTGTCACGCGCGGCGGGGTTGCTCCTCGTGCCCGCGGGCCTCGCCCCGTCCAGCGTCTCGCCGTTCCTCGTGCTGCTGCTCGGCACCGCGCTCGCACTGCTCGCGATCCGACTGCTCGGACCCCGCTCGCGCGCCGAACGCACCGCCCCGTCGTGGTCGGGCGGCAGACCGCTCGATCCGGACATGCAGTACTCGTCGCACGCGTTCACGCGTCCGCTGCACGTCGTCTTCGAGCCCGTGCTGCGCCCCGAGAGCGAGGTCGAGTCCGTGGGCGAGGGCTCCCCCTATCATGGCCGGCGCGTCCGCCACCGGGCCGCACTGCCGTCGCGCATCGAGCGCGCGCTCTACGCCCCGCTCGTCAACGCGCTCGTCGCGCTCGCCACCCGGCTCCGCGGACTGCAGACGGGCCACCTGCACCTGCACCTCGCATGGCTGCTCGCCACACTGGTCGCACTGCTGCTCTGGGGACGCCACGGATGAACGACCTGCTCGTCGTCGTGGTGCAGACCGCGCTCGTCGCGCTGATCGCTCCCGTGTGGGCGGGCGCGGTGGGCGCGCTGCGCGCGCGTCTGCAGGGCCGGCGCGGCGCGCCCCTCCTGCAGCGCTGGCGCGACCTGCGCAAGCTCGCCGGCAAGGAGACGGTGTGGTCCGAGGACGCCTCACCGCTCTCCCGGGTCGTCCCCACGGCCGTGCTCGGCGCCACGTTCGTCGCCGCCGCGCTCGTGCCCGTGCTCTCGACCGCGCCCGGACTCGGGTTCGCGGGCGACCTGCTGCTGCTCGTGGCCCTGCTCGCGATCGTCCGCGTGCTGCTGTCGCTGCTCGCACTCGAAGCGGGGACCGCGTTCGGCGGCATGGCCGCGAGCCGCCACCTCATGCTGGCCGCGCTCGCCGAGCCCGCGCTGCTGCTCAGCCTGCTCACGCTCGCGATCGCGCCCGGCAGCACGCAACTCGCCGACATCGCACGCGCGGTCGCGGCGGCACCGCTCAGCTGGCTGTCGCCCGCGCACCTGCTCGCAGCGACCGCGATGGGGTTCGTGGTGCTGGCCGAGATCGGGCGTGTGCCGGTGGACAACCCGGTCACCCACCTCGAACTCACCATGGTGCACGAGGGCCTCGTGCTCGACGTCTCCGGCCCCCCGCTCGCGCACCTCGAATGGGCCTCGCAGATCCGCGCCCTGGTCCTGCTCACGCTGCTCACCAACCTGTTCGTGCCATGGGGCCTCGCCCCGGCCAGCGCGGGCTGGGGTGCGCTCGGCTTCGCAACGCTCGCTTGGATGACGAAGCTCGGCGTGCTCGCGGTCGTGGTCGCGACCATCGAGTCGGTCACCGCCCGCATGCGGTTGTTCCGCGTCCCGGAGTTCCTCGGCATGGCGTTCCTGCTCGCGCTGCTCGCCCTCACCACCGACTCGCTGCTCCGCGGATGAACCTCCTCACCGGCTGGCTCCCGCAGAGCAACACGGTCAACCTGCTGGCGGGCGCGTTCCTGCTCACCGCGCTGCTCGTCGTCACGCGCCGCCGCCCGCTCGAGGTCGTCGCCGCCCTGCGCGTCAACGCCATCGCACTCGCGCTCATCGCGCTCACGGTCGCGCTCGCGACCGGCGCTTGGCACATCGGGCTGTCGGCCATGCTCTCGCTCGTCATCAAGGCCGGCATCATCCCGTGGCTGCTCGCGGGCCGGGCGCGTCGCATGACGCGCGAGGTGCGCACGCGCGTCTCCATGCCCACGGGGGCGTTACTGTGCGGCGCGCTGGTCGTGCTCGCGTTCAGCCAGACGCGCGAGCTCTTCGGCCAGCGGGCCGACATCCTCGCGGCCTGCCTGCCGGTCTCGGTGGCGGTCACGCTCATCGGGCTGTTCGTCATGGTCACGCGCACCCAGGCGCTCATGCAGGTCGTGGGGCTGGTGCTGCTCGAGAACGCCATCTTCCTGGCCGCGGTCTCGCTCACCTACGGCATGCCGCTCGTCGTCGAGGCGGGCGTGCTGCTCGACCTGCTCGCGGGCGTCACCGTGCTCGGGCTGTTCGTGCGACACCTCGAGGACGCGCTCGGCGAGGCCGACACCGAGCAGCTCACGGAGCTGCGCGGATGACGGCGCTCTGGGTGCTGGCTCCGGTGCTCCTGCCCGCGCTCGCAGCGGGGGCATGCCTGCTGTTGCGGCACCGACCGGTCATGCCGCGCGTCGCACTCGCGGGCGCAGGGCTGGGCGCGGGTGCGGCGCTCGCGCTCGCGGTGCGCGCGGTCGGCGGCGGACCGTTCGTGACCGCGGCGGGCTGGTTGCATGCGGACGGGCTGTCGGCGCTCGTCTCGGTGATCGGTGGCGGTGTGCTCGTCGCCACCCTCGTGCACGCGCGCTCGTACCTCGCCGTGCTGCCCGCACTCGAGCCCGGTGACGGCGGCTGGGCCCCGGGGCGCTGGGAGGCCACGATGCTCGGGCTCGCGGCCTGCGTGCAACTCTCGGCCGTCGCGAACAACCTCGGGTTGCTGTGGATCGCACTCGAGGGCGCCACGCTCGCCTCGGCGGTGCTCGTCGGCTACTACCGCCGCACCGACGCGCTCGAGGCGGCGTGGAAGTACCTGCTGCTGTGCTCGGTCGGCATCGCGCTGGCGTTGTTCGCCACCGTGCTCCTGCACTACGCCGCGGTGTCGCGGATCGGTGCGGTGGGCGGCCGCCTCGAGTGGACCACGCTGCGCGATGCGGCGGCGGCACTCGACCCGCGGTTCGTGCGACTCGCGTTCCTGTTCGCACTCGTGGGCTGGGGCGCCAAGATCGGACTCGCCCCCATGCACGCGTGGGTGCCCGACGCCTACGGCCGCGCCCCGGCGCCCGCCTCGGCCCTGCTCTCGACCGCGGTCACCGCGGCGGGCGTGGCCGCCCTCCTTCGCTACGCCACCGTCGCGCGCACCGCGCTGGGCCCCGAGTGGCCCGAACGCTGGCTCGCGCTGTTCGGGGTCGCCTCGGTGGTGGTGGCGGTGCCGTTCCTCGTCGCGCAGAGCGAGTACAAGCGCCTGCTCGCGTGGTCGAGCGTCAAGCACACGGGGCTCGTCGTGCTCGCCGCCGGACTCGGCACCCCGCTCGCGCTGTTCGGCGGACTGCTGCACCTGCTCTCGCAATCGGCGGCCAAGTCGCTCGGGTTCATGCTCGGTGGCCAACTGCTGCGGGCGTCGGGCTCGCATCGCCTCGACCACTGCCAGGGCGTGCTCGCCGCCGATCGCGGCCTCGGCACGCTCCTGCTCGTGACGGGCATCGGCCTCACGGGGCTGCCGCCCTCGGCCACGTTCCTGTCGCAGTGGCTCACGCTGGCCGGCGGCTTCACGGGTCCGCGCCCGGTGTTCGCGGCGATCGCACTGGTCGCACTCGCGGCGGGGTTCCTGGGGCTGGTGTTCCACTGGGTCTGCATGCTCACCGGCCCGGCGCGCGAGGGCTTCGCCGACGCGATGCCGCGCTCGGCACGCGCGCCGCTCTGGGCCATGGCCGCCGTGCTCGTCGCACTCGGCCTGTGGTTGCCCGCACCCGTGCGTGCGCTACTCGAGAGCGCGGTGCAGGCGGTGCGCCCATGAGCTTCGAGGTGGACGACGTCATGTTCCCGCTCGACCGGGCACTGCGCGGCATCCGCGAGCGCTTCGCCGACGCGGTCATCGATGCCGATCGCATCAGTCTGCGCGAGCGCACGGTGGTCGTGCCCTCCGACCGGCTCGCCGCGGTCGCGGCCGCGGTGGTGAACGAGTGGGGCGGACTGTTCCTGCAGGTGTTCGCGCTCGACGAGCGCGCGGTGCACGGACGGTTCCGCCTGCACGCCTCATTCAGCATGGCGCCCGAGGATGCGGTGCTCACGCTCATCGCCGCCGTGCCCGGCGACGCGCCGCGCTACCCCGCCATCGGCGCCCACCTGCCCGCGGCCGTCTGGTGCGAGCGCGAACTGCGCGACCTCACCGGGGTGGTGCCCGAGGGGCTCCCGGACCCGCGCCCGCTCATCGCGCACGACGGCTGGCCCGCGGGCATGCACCCGCTGCGCAAGGACTTCACGCTCCCCGAATCGGTGGCGTGGGCACCCCGCTTCACCGTGCCACCCGTCGAGGGCGCGGGCGTGTTCGGGATCCCGGTGGGCCCGATCCACGCCGGCACGATCGAGCCCGGCCACTTCCGCATCGCGAGTACGGGCGAGTCCGTGCTCGCGCTCGACGTGCGGCTCGGCTGGTCGTGGCGTGCGCTCGAGAAGCTCGCCGAGGGCGCGACCTCGCAGCGCGGACTCGAGATCGCCGAGCGGTTGTGCGGCTCGTGTGCGTTCTCGCACGCGCTCGCGTGGTGCCGTGCGATCGAGGAGTTGAGCGGCGCCCCGGTCCCGCCGCGCGGCCGTGCGCTGCGCACGGTGGCGGCCGAACTCGAGCGCATCGCCAGCCACCTCGGCGACCTCGCGGGTATCGTGAACGACTGCGCGTACGTGGTCGGGGCCGCGTCGTTCCAGCGCTGGAAGGAGGTCGTGCACGAACTCGCCGACGCCCTCTTCGGGCATCGCTGGGTGCGCGGCGTGTGCGTGCCGGGCGGCGTGCGCGTGGACCTGGACGACACGCAGCAGCAGTGGATGCGGCAGGTCGTGGGCGACCTCCGCGCCGGCGTGAGCGCCACGGTGGCCGCGACACTGGCCAACGACGCGGTGCTCGACCGCCTCGTGGGGACCGGCGTGCTCTCGGCCGCGGCGGCGCGCGACCTCGGTGCGACCGGCCCCGCCGCGCGCGCCAGCGGGCTCACGCTCGATGCCCGTCGCGACCACGCCTACGGTTTCTACAAGGAGCTCGACTTCCAGGTCGTGCACCGCACCGCAGGCGATGCGCGCGCGCGCTTCGAGGTGCGGGCCGACGAGATCCAGGAGTCGCTCAACCTCATCGAGCAGCTCGTGCACCGCATGCCGGGCGGACCGCTGGTGCAGCACCTCGGCCCCCTGCCGGCGGGCGCGTGGGGGTTCGCGATGGTGGAGTCCCCGCGCGGGCTGTCCTCGCACTGGCTGCGCTTCGACGAGCGCGGTCGCGTGAGCGACTGGCGCGTGCGCTCGGCCTCGCATGCGCTATGGCCCGCGGTCGCGCATGCCATGCGGGGCGACATCGTCCCCGACTTCCCGCTCGTCAACAAGAGCTTCAACCTGTGCTACGCGTGCTGCGACAAGTGACCCGCCGCCCCCGGAGACGCGCATGATCGAGATCCTCAAGGACCCGCTGCGGACCGGCCCGCTCTCGGGTCGCACCCCGCTCGTGGTGCCGACCGGGCTGCCGCGCCCGGTGCGCGAGCACGTCGGCGACCTCGAGGTGACGGGCGAGGCGCTGCGCGAGGCCGTGCACCGGTTGTTCGGGGGCTCGCTCCGCCTGCGCGTGCTGGGCGCGGGCTCGTGCAACGCGTGCGAGGGCGAACTGGCCGCGCTGCTCAACCCGTTCCACGACGTGCAGCGCTTCGGCGTGGACCTCGTGGCCTCCCCGCGCCACGCCGACGGCCTGCTCGTGACCGGCCCTGTGACGCGTCACCTCGAGGAGGCCGTGCTCCGCACCGACGACGCCACGCCGCGGCCGCGACTCGTCATCGCGATCGGCGACTGCGCGTGCGACGGCGGGTTCTGCCGCGACTCGTTCGCGACCCGCGGCGGCGTGGCGAGCGTGCTCGCGGTGGACGTTCGCATCCCCGGCTGCCCCCCGCGACCCTCTGCGATCGTCGAGGGCCTGCTCACGGCCATCGGCCGTGCCACGGTGCGCGCGGCCGCGCAGGGCTGAGCGGTCGGTCAGACCTTGCGGGTGGCGACCTCGCGCGCGCGCTGCTCGCGACGCGCCTCGGCCCGGCCGCGCGCGTAGCCCCACTGGTAGGTGAGCAGCACCGCGATCGCGTGCACCACCCACCAACCCGACTTCAGGAACTCGAGTCCTTCCGGCAGATGCATGTCGTCCTCCGTGGCAGGGCCGCGCACGGCGGCCCGGGTCAGTCGCGTGCCCCGAGCGAGCGCAGGAAGTCGCGGTCGGCCTCGAGCACCACCGACAGGTCGATCCCCGCGGGCTCCTGCCAGCGCGCGTCGTTCACCTCGGCGCTCAGCGTGAACGCGTGCGAGTCGAGCGTGCAGTGCACGAACTCGATCTCGACCCGCGTGCCGTGCGCGTAGTCGTGCTGCACGGCGTGCAGTCGCGCGATCGGCGTCGCGTTCACGCCCAGCTCCTCGCGCACCTCGCGCACCACCGCCTGCTCGGCCGTCTCGCCGGGCTCGAGCTTGCCGCCGGGGAACTCCCACTGCAGTCCCAGGGCACCGCCGGGAGCGCGTTGCGTGAGCAACAGGCGTGGGCCGTCCCACACCACCGCGGCCACCACACGGATGCGGCGTGCGACGGTCACGCGCCCGGCCCCCCGAACGCCTCGGCCACCGCGGCCTCGAAGCGCACCAGGTAGCGCCGGTCGCCCGCCGCGTGCGCCTCGATCGCGGTCCGGGCGGCAGCGCACAACTGGTGGGCCTGGTCGTTGGTCGGCCGCCCGCGACGCAGCACGCGCGGCACGCGCAGGTAGCCGGGGGCGGCATCGATCAACAACGGGTGACGCGCCAACGCCCACAGGTCGCACGGCCGCTCGCCGCGCGGCACGAGCCCCCGCGCCTGCAACAGGTGCGTGAACTCGTGCGCGATGGTGAACAGCTGCAGGCGGCGCGGTCGCACCCAGATCCCCGGGCGCTCGGGGTCGAGCGAGCCCCAACCCAGCACGCCCCGCTTCTGCGCCAGCCCCACGCGGATCTCGACGCCCTCGAACTCCGGGTAGAACTTCCGCGCGAACTCGAGGTGCTCGACGATGCGCTCCTTGTGGCGCGAGGCCTCGACGAGCCGCGAGAAGCGCCACCGCGCGCGGTCGGGACCGAGGTCGAAGGTCAGCTGCTCGAGCGGCGGCGCGGACCGGCGGCGCGAGCGCGCGCCACTCGGGCGCGGCGCGGGCAGTGCGGGCTCGGACATGGCCGCCGCGCGGCGGGGCGTGCGCGCCGGGCGCGTGCCGGAGCCGAGCGACAGCTCGCGGCGGAGCCGTTCGAGCCGACGGCGCGAGACCGCGCGCCACAGGCGTTGCCAGAGCGTGGGGGCCGACATGGGGCTCCAGTCTCGCGGTTCCACCGCCACGCGGTCAATGCGGCAGGCGACCCCGTGGGCGCTTCCCTTCGCCGCCCCGAACGGGCATCCTTCGCGCCCCATGTCCGTCAGCCCTCCCGAACTCTCGGCCGTCGTGCCCGCCTTCAACGAGGCGGACAACATCCCCGTGCTCGTGGACGAGCTGCGCCGCGCGCTCGCGGCCACCGGGCGGTCGTGGGAGGTCGTGCTGGTGGACGACGGCAGCACCGACGGTACGGCGGCTGCGCTGGCCGCGGCGGCCGCCACCGACCCGCGCGTGCGCGCCCTGCGCCTCGAACGCAACTCGGGGCAGAGCGCCGCGCTGGCCGCGGGCCTCGCCCGGGCGCGCGGTGCGGTGGTCGTGACCATGGACGCCGACCTGCAGAACGACCCCGCCGACCTGCCGCGCCTGCTGGTCGCGCTCGAGCACGCCGACGTGGTCTCGGGCGTGCGCGAGCGCCGTCACGACTCGTGGGTGCGGCGCGTCTCGTCGCGCGTCGCCAACGCCACGCGGCGCGCGGTGCTCGGCGACACGCTCACCGACATCGGGTGCTCGCTCAAGGCGTACCGGCGCGAGGCGCTCGAGGGCCTGCCGATGTTCGTGGGCGTGCACCGGTTCCTGCCCGCGCTCTGCGGCTTCCGCGGCGCGCGCATCGTCGAGGTCCCGGTCCGCCACCGCCCGCGCACCATGGGCGTGAGCAAGTACGGCATGGGCAACCGCCTGTGGCGCGGGCTGCACGACCTCGTCGGCGTGGCGTGGCTCAAGCACCGCCTGCTGCGCCACCGCGTCGCGAACGACTGACGCGGCGGGCTTGCGCCCCGCGCGGTCCACTCCTACCTTCGCCGCGCTCCCATCCCCTTCGGCCGGAGGACCCCGTGCGCCCGATCCGCCCCCTCGTCCCCGTCTCGCTCGTCCTGCTCGCCCTGCTCGCACCCTCGGCACGCGCCGAGGACGTCCCCGTGCCGCCCACCCCCGCCAACGCCACCGCGGCCCCACCGCCCGCCGGTGCGGTCGAAGGCGGGCTCTCGGGACTCGACGTCATGACCGCGACCGTGTTCCAGCAGGACCAGAGCTCGTTCTCGGGACTCGGCCTGCGCTTCCGCATCCGCGACGCGCGCCTGCTCGAGAACGTCGAGGTGCTGCCCACGGTGGAGTACTGGCGCAACAGCAGCACGCTCGACGTGCCCGGGGTCGCGCTCGAGGCCGTGCGCCGCGACGCCACGCTCGGCACCGACATCCGCTGGATGTTCGGCGGCGAGTTCTACCGCCCCTACCTGGGCACGGGCATCGCCGTGCACTTCCTGTCGAGCGAGGTGACGCTGAACGGCGTGCGCACCCCTGACTCGCTCACCAAGGGCGGCCTCACGCTGCTCGCGGGCGCGGCGTTCGGCACGCGCTCGAGGTTCGGCAACTTCATCGAGGGCAAGGTGCACTTCGTGGGCGGTTACCGTCAGATCAAGCTCAACATGGGCGTGACCTGGAACCGCTGACCGCTGCCGTGTCACGCGAGACGGCGCGCCCCGTACGGGGCGCGCCGTCTCGCGTGACACGGCAGCGGTCAGCGGTTCCAGGTCACGCCCATGTTGAGC
>JBJTRI010000005.1:0-12957 GCA_046076045.1 bacterium | reverse complement strand
CCGCGATCGCGGGAGCGGCCCTCGTGACAGCGCGGACGGTGGTCCGTCAGGCGTTGGCGTACTCCTCGATGGGAGGGCACGCGCACACCAGGTTGCGGTCGCCGAACGCGTTGTCCACCCGGCTCACCGACGGCCAGAACTTGCGCTCGCGCACCCACGGCAGCGGGAACGCGGCCCGCTCGCGGGAGTAGGCCCGCGACCATCCGTCGGACAGCGTCACCTCGAGCGTGTGCGGCGCACTCTTCAGCGGGTTCACGTCCTTGGGCAGGCGCCCGGCCGCGATCTCGTCGATCTCGGCGCGGATCGAGATGAGCGCCTCGACGAAGCGGTCCATCTCCCCCTTGGGCTCGCTCTCGGTCGGCTCGATCATGAGCGTGCCGGCCACCGGGAACGAGATCGTGGGCGCGTGGAAGCCGTAGTCCATGAGGCGCTTGGCGATGTCCTCCACGTCCACGCCGCTCTCGGCCTTGAGCCCGCGCGGATCCACGATGCACTCGTGCGCGATGAACCCGTTCTTGCCGCGGTACAGCACGGGGTACGCGCCCTCGAGCCGCTTGGCGATGTAGTTGGCGTTGAGGATCGCCACCTTGGTCGCCAGCGTGAGCCCCTCGCCGCCCATCATGAGGATGTACATGGTCGAGATGGGCAGGATGCTCGCGCTCCCCCACGGGGCTGCGCTCACCGGGCCGATCGCCTTCGTGCCGCCCGTGCCGACCACCGGGTGACCGGGCAGGAACGGCGCGAGGTGCTTCGCCACGCCGATGGGGCCCATGCCGGGACCGCCGCCGCCGTGCGGGATGCAGAACGTCTTGTGCAGGTTGAGGTGACAGACGTCGGCCCCGATGTCGCCCGGGCGGCACAGCCCCACCATGGCATTCATGTTGGCGCCGTCCATGTACACCTGGCCACCGTGCTCGTGGATGATGCGCGTGATGTCGGTGATCGCCTCCTCGAACACGCCGTGCGTGGACGGGTAGGTCACCATGAGCGCCGACAGCTTCGCCGAGTGCTGGCGAGCCTTGGCCTCGAGGTCGGCCACGTCGATGTTGCCGTTCGCGTCGGTGCGGACGACGACCACCTCCATGCCGGCCATGACCGCGCTGGCGGGGTTGGTGCCGTGCGCCGACTGCGGGATGAGGCAGATGTTGCGGTGCGACTCGCCGCGCGACTCGTGCCACGCGCGGATCACCAGCAGGCCGGCGTACTCGCCCTGCGAACCGGCGTTCGGCTGCAGCGAGACGGCGTGGAAGCCGGTGACCTCGGCGAGCGCGTGCTCGAGCAGGTCGAACATGGCGCGATAGCCCTTGGCCTGCTCGACCGGGGCGAACGGGTGGAGCCCGCCGACCTCCGGCCACGTCACCGGGAACATCTCGGCCGAGGCGTTGAGCTTCATGGTGCAGCTGCCGAGCGGGATCATGGAGTGCGCGAGCGACAGGTCGCGCGACTCGAGCTTGCGCAGGTAGCGCAGCATGCCCGTCTCGGAGTGGTGCGAGTGGAACACCGGGTGCGTGAGGAACGTGCTCGCGCGCGAGAACCGGGCGTCGAACCGGATCTCGGCGCCGAGCGCGCCGAGGTCGGACGGCGACGGCGTCGCGCCGGTGCCGAAGCACGCGAGCAGGTCGGCCAGGTCGGTGTCGGTGACGGTCTCGCCGAACGAGACCGCGACGGTACCGTCGGCGAGGTAGCGCAGGTTGATGCAGCGCGCCTCGGCCGCGCGTCGCACGTCGGCCGCGGTGCGGCCCGCGCCCAACTGCACGTGCACGGTGTCGAAGAAGTCGGCCGACAGCACGGTGTGGCCCTGCTTGCGCACGCCGCCCGCGAACGCGGCCGCGTACCGGCGCACGCGCCCGGCGATGCGCTGCAGGCCCTCGGGGCCGTGCCAGACGGCGTACAGGCCGGCCATGACCGCGAGCAGCACCTGCGCGGTGCAGATGTTGCTCGTCGCCTTCTCGCGCCGGATGTGCTGCTCGCGCGTCCCCAGCGCCATGCGCAGCGCCGGCTTGCCGGTCGCGTCGCGCGAGACGCCGATGATGCGGCCCGGCATGAGGCGCTTGAACTCGTCGCGGGTGGCGAAGAACGCCGCGTGCGGGCCGCCGTAGCCGAACGGCACGCCGAAGCGCTGCGCGCTGCCGACCGCCACGTCGGCGCCCCACTCGCCCGGAGGCGTGAGCAGGGTGAGCGCGAGCAGGTCGGTGGCGACCACGAGCAGCGCACCCGCGTCGTGGACGCGCTGGGCCAGCGCCTGGTGGTCGTGGATCGCGCCGGTGGTGTTGGGGTACTGCACGAGCACGCCGCACACCGTGGCGTCGAGCGTGAACGCCGAGGCGGGCTCGACACGCACCGTGATGCCGCGCGCGATGCCGCGCGCACGCACCACCTCGACGGTCTGCGGGTGGCAGTCGTCGGCGACCAGGAAGGTGGTGCGACCGTCGCGCGCCGCGTGCACGAGCTGCATGGCCTCGGCGGCCGCGGTCGACTCGTCGAGCAGCGACGCCGTGGTGACGGGCAGCGCGGTGAGGTCGGTGACCGCGGTCTGGTAGTCGAGCAGCGCCTCGAGGCGACCCTGCGCGATCTCGGCCTGGTACGGCGTGTACGCGGTGTACCAGCCCGGGTTCTCGAGCACGTTGCGCTGGATCACGGCCGGCACGTGCGTGGTGCTGTAGCCCATGCCGATGAAGCTCCGCCACACCTCGTTGCGCGACATCATGCGCCGGAACGTCGCGAGCGCGTCCTGCTCGGACATGGCGGCCGGGAGCGCGAGCGGGCGCTTGAAGCGGATGTTGGCGGGCACGGTCGCGTCGATGAGGGCGTCGAGGTCCGGCATGCCGAGCGTCGCGAGCATGGCGCGCTGGTCGGCTTCGGACGGGCCCAGGTGACGCGGGATGAAGGAATCGGCGTTCGGAAGCGAGCTCACGGTGTGGCTCCTGGTGTGGAAGGTCCCGGGTCGGACGACGCGCCACCCTGCGGGGGGGCGCGGACCGCTTGAAGGTAGCAGGGCGCGCCCGCGCGGGCGAGGACGACGATGGGCCCGATCGCCCCGCGCCGCGGGGCCCATCCGCCGTGGTCACAGTGCGTTAGGGGGATGCTCCAGAGCCACGACACGCGGTTCACCGGGAATTCACTTGTGCCCCCCGGGCACCGACCCGATACTCCCTTCGTCTCTGGTAATGCGATGGATGTGCGGCAACGCCTTCAAGACCGTCCGAGACCGCTCGGGCGGTTTTTCGTTTGGGTGGTACTCGCCGGCTCGCATCGGGGACACGGTCAACGCGACCGAACGCGACCGCGGCGTGGAATCAGCGGTGAGTAAGGGTCCTCGGACCCGGTTTCAAGGAGTTTCAAGTGGCTAGTGGCACCGTGAAGTGGTTCAACGAGGCGAAGGGTTTCGGTTTCATCTCCCAGCAGGGCGGCGAGGACGTGTTCGTGCACTACTCGGCCATCACGGGAGAGGGTTTCAAGACGCTCGCCGAGGGCGAGGCCGTGGAGTTCGACGTCACCCGTGGGCCGAAGGGCCTGCAGGCGGCGAACGTCCGTCGGGGCTGATCCCCTCGAGGAACCACCTCATGCCGACGGGCGGCGTCCTCACGGACGCCGCCCGAAGCATTTCCCCCCCGCCGCCCCCTGGACGCGCCGCCGCCCGTGTCACGCAGGACTGAGCACCGGAAGGCCCCACTGAACGATTCCGAGGGCTTGCGACTGGATTCCCGTTCACCGGCGCCCGAAACCCCTGCTAGCCTCCGCAGAGCAGCACCCCACGGAATCCACCCGCAGGCGGGCGACATCGGGGTCGCCAAGGGGTACCGAGAGATGGTCCGCAGCTTCGTCCGCACCTACGGCACGCATCTGGTGATCGTGCTCCGGAACACCGGGGCCACGCCCGCCGTGCACCCAGTCGTGTTCGCGGCCCCCTACGCGGCCCACGGTGGAACGCCGCAGACGGTCGAGCGGTCGCTCGCCATGCTCGCGCACGAGAGCGTCGCGCAGGCGCTCGCCCAGGGCAGCACCCGCGTCACGCGCCTGACGGTCTGATCCGCGTCAGTCCTGGTCGGGCTCGGGCAGCGGCCCGTCCTCGGCCAGCCGCGCGATCGCGCGTCGCTTCTTGCGGAAGAACTCGCGCAACAGCTCGCCGCACTCCTCCGCGAGCACCCCGTGCGTCACCGGAACGCGATGGTTGAGCCGCCGCTCCCCGACCACGTCGAGCACCGAGCCGCACGCGCCCGCCTTGGGATCGGTGGCGCCGTAGACGAGTCGGCCGAGCCGCGACAGCACGATCGCACCCGCGCACATCGAGCACGGCTCGAGCGTCACGTACAGCGTGCACTCCGACAGCCGCCAGCTCGCGAGTGCGTTGGAGGCCGCGCCGATGGCGAGGACCTCGGCGTGCGCGGTGGCGTCCTGCAGTGCCTCGACCTGGTTGTGGCCCCGGCCGATCACGCTGCCCTCGTGCACGATCACGCAGCCGACGGGCACCTCGTCGCGCGCGAGCGCGGCCTGCGCCTCGCGCAGGGCGGCGCGCATGCCGGCCTCGTCATCGGCGATCCACACGGCGTCAGGGCGTCCGGCGCGTGGAGTCCGGCAGCGCGCGCTTGGGGAACGCCTCCTTCCAGCGCGCGCCGATCTTGGCGAGCACCTCCTGGAAGGGCGGCGCCGAGGTGGTCACACCGATCGCCTGGTTGTTGAGCCCCGAGGCCTTCACGCCGAGCACGTTCGCGTCGGCATCCTGCTGCTGGCCCTCGAGCGTCTCGGTGCTCTGCGCCGTCCACAGCAGGCGCCCGGTCGAGTCCACGAGCGCGGCCCGCAACTGGATGGTGGTGGTGGGGCGGCCCGACTGGCCGACCTCGAGCTCGCGGCGCTCCATCTGGTCCACGCGCACCGCGAGCAGCCCGCGCGTGCGCAGGATGCGCGACAGCTCGGGGGCCTGCAGCGAGTCCACGCGCGGGGCCTTGAGGATCGACTCGTTCACCGACGCGAGCAGTTCGTCGCCGCCGTTCTTGAGCAAGTAGTCGCGGATGAGGAACGAGCTGGCCCAGCGGTAGCCCGAGCCGCGCAGCGCCTGCCCGACCGCGTTCTCGACCAGCCGGCGGTTCTCGACGCTGCCGTCGTAGGTCGCGGGCGGCAGCATCGCGATGGCGGTGATGGGGTAGTCGGCGATGTCGGGCGCGGTCCAGTAGCGGTCACCGCTGCGGGTGCGCTCGGCGGCGTGCGGGACCCCCGCGGTGACCGCGACGAGGGCGAGGGCGAGGACGGCGCGAGTCAGGCGGTACGGGGCGGGATGCATGCAGGACCTCATCGCGAGGAGGGCATCGGCGCCGTTCGAGGCGGCGCGGGAGCGTTCACCGGGAAGCCGCGGTCACCACTTCCCGCCGGACCGCGGCCGCGCCGTTGCCGGCGGGGCGATCGAATGGCGGGCCCAGGAGGATTTGAACCCCCAACCTTCTGATCCGTAGTCAGACGCTCTATCCAATTGAGCTATGGGCCCACCTCGATACGGCAGGTGGAACGGGTCGTGGGGACCCGCTGCACGGTGGCGGAGTGGAGAGGATTCGAACCTCCGATACGGTTTTACCCGTATAACGGTTTAGCAAACCGCCGCCTTCAGCCAGCTCGGCCACCACTCCAAAACGGTTCTGGCGGAGGGAGTAGGATTCGAACCCACGGAGCTTTCGCTCTACGGTTTTCAAGACCGTCGCCTTAAACCACTCGGCCATCCCTCCGCGGGACCGTCGGGCGACGGACTATAGTCAACCCGGGGCGGGTGCTCAACAGGCACCCCGCAAGGGACGCGCGGGTTGTAGAGGGCGGAAGCCCGAATCCCGTACGCCAGAGGACGGCGGACACTAACCGCAACCCGCCCGCTCCGCAACCCGCCCTACGCCCGCGCCGTGCGCCCCGCGCCTTCCACGCGCGCCGCGCGCCCCGCGCCTTCCACCCGCGCCGCGCGCCCTGCGCCGTCCACCCACGCCGCGCACCCCGCACCGGGCGCCGCGCGCCCCGGGAACGCGATGGCCCGGCCCCGGGGAGACGGGACCGGGCCGCACCCTCGCGCGAGGGTGGCGTTTCAGCGCCGGGTCGAGGCCTGCGCCGGACCCTCGATCGAGCGGCCGAGCGAGGCCGCCACCAGCGTGGGCCAGCCCTCGGCGGGGACCTTGCCCCCCACCTCGCGCACGCGCCCCTTGGTGTCGATCACGAACCACGTCGAGGTCGAGACCCGACGCACCGTATCGAGCACGCCGTACTGCCGCCCGATCACGCCCTTGGGGTCGGCGAGCAGGCTGTAGGTGAGTCCGAGGCGACGCACCGTCGTCCACACCTCGCGGTCGCTGCGCTCCACCACCGCGAGCGGCACGATGCCGGCGCGCAGGAACGTCGAACGCTCGCGCTCGAGCGTGCGCAGTTCCACGTCGCTCGCACCGAACACCAGCAGCACGTCGCCCACCTCGAGCACGTTGTGCAGGTACTGCCACATCGCGGCGGACGCCTGGTACTGGAAGTCGGGTGCGCGCCGCCCCACCGGGATCGGCGACGGGCCGTCCTCGGGCGCGGGGGCGGGCGGCGGCGTCACGGTGTTCGAGAACGCGATGGGCCCGACCGACGCGGACGACGCGGCGGACGCGGGAACGGCGGCCGCCAACACGGCGGCCGCGACGAGGACGGCGAAGGGCGACACGGCGATCCCCCTGAGGCATGGGCGTGAACGAGCGCACGAAGGCGGGCCGCGGTGAGACCCCGGCCGCCCTCGGTCCCTGCAAGCCCCTTGCCGAGGCCGACCGGGCGCGCGCAACCGGCTGCGGTGACGCGACCTGTGCGCACATGGCGCGTCCCGCGCGCGGGCTACGCGGGGGTCCGGGGCGTGCACTCCGCAGTCCCGGGCATGCCGTCGTGCAACGCCCGCGCGGCGCGCGCGGACGCGGGCGCGCCCCTCTAGAAGAGGGTGGTCTGGTCGATCCGCCCGAGCCGGCGCGCGCGGCGTTCGAAGGCGGCGTACCCGCGGTGCCCGAGCACGGCCGCGACCGCGGTGGTGAGGGCGAGTGCCGACAGCACCTGACCGTCGCCGAGCGATCCCAGCTGCCCCGGCCCCGCGTGCCCCAACAGGAAGCGGCGGATCGCCTCGTACCACCACGTGAACGGCAGCGACCACGCGACCCACTGCAGCACGCGCGGCAGCAGGTCGACGGGGAACAGCACGCCGCACAGCAGGTGCGTGGCCAGGGCCACGCCCTCGAGCGCGGTCATGGCCGAGCGCGCGAGCACGAGCGACCAGCCCGCGAGCAGGAACGCCAGCAGGAGCACGCTCGCCAATCCGAGCACGAGCGAGACGCCGAGCGGCAGCCAGCGCACCTGCGCCCAGTCCCAGCGCACGCCGAGCATCGCCCAGCCCACGCCGAGGATGACCAGCGTGCTCACGGTGGCGAGCACGAACTTCACCGACGAGCGGCCCGCGAGGTAGGTGAACATGCCGATCGGCGAGGCGTACACGTACTTGAGCGTCTCGTACTCCTCGCGCTCCTCGAACACGACCCAACCCAACCCGACGAGGACGTGGTTCACGTAGGCGTGGAACGCGTTCGCCACGTAGAAGCCCGCGAACACCGTGGCATCGGCGCCGCGGTCGCGCACCGTGGCGTAGATGAACGCCAGGATGAGCGCGGTCGCGAGCGGGCGGGCCAGCACGTAGATGGCGAACAGCACCGGGTCGGCCCAGTTGGCGTCCACCTGCCAGCCGAGCCATGCGGCGGTGCGCGCGCGCGCCAGCGAGGCGCGCCAGTGGGCGATCACTGCCATCGCTGCGTGAGCCTCCCCTCGTGCTTGGCGAGCGATTCGAGGTGCGCCATGGCGAAGCGCGCGAGCAGCAGGAACACGACCGTGAACGCCGCGAGCGCGGCCCATTCCCACGCCAGCGGCAGCAGCCCGTGCGCGGCGGGACCCAACAGCACCTGGCGGATCGCGTCGGTGCCGAGCGTGAGCGGCAGCACGCCGGCGGCCACACCCCCCAGCGCGCCGAGCGAGCGGATGGGGAAGTACAACCCCGACAGGAAGTAGACCGGCTCCATGAGCGCGTTCGCGGTGTGCCACGCCTCGCGCCCGTACAGCAGGAACACGCTCGAGAGCGTCATGCCGAGCGCGTAGAGCGCGGACATGGCGAGCAGGAACGTGGCCGCGAGCGCCCACGGCGAGAACGGCGCGAGTTCGATGTGGAACCCCCAGACCGCGATGGCGACCCCGACGAGCGCGCGCACGACCGTGGCGGCGAGCCCGCCGAGCGCCATGCCCGAGAGGATCGCGAGCCGCGAGCAGGGGGCCGCGAACAACAGCTGCAACTGGCCCTGCTGCTTCTCCCAGTAGAGCTGCGCCCCCATGCCCCACACCACGTTGATCCAGAACGTGGTGAGCACACCACCCACGAGCGCCAACGCCTCGTACTCGCGCGGGGCCCCGAGCGCACGGTAGAACAGCACGAACGCGCACATGCCGAGGTTGGGGAAGATCGCGTCGGTGAGGATGCCTTGCGGCTCGCGCAGACTGCCGAGCAGTCGCACGCGGGTGCGGGCCAGCATGGCCTGGACGAACAACCGCGCGCCCACGTGACGGCGGCCGCCCGAGGGCATCGCGCCGAGCGCGGCGGGCCCGGACGCGCTCACGCGTCGTCCTCGGGGCCGTCGAGCCCGTGGCCCACGATGGCGATGAACGCGTCCTCGAGGCTCGTCTCGCGCGTCGAGACGCCACGCACCGAGACGCCGCGCCCCTCGAGCTCGCGCAGCACCAGCGGCAGGCGGCCCGCGTCGGCGAGCCGCAGCTTGAGCGTGTGCGTGCCGCGCTCGGGGTGCGGGGCGCCGAGCGTCACCGGGGAACCGGCGACCTCGACCAGTCCGTCGGGCACACCCAGCACCTCCAACTCGACGTGCTGGCCGCCCTCGACCGAGCGCCGCAGCGCGGCCGGCGCGTCGCACGCCAGCACCGCGCCCCGATCGACGATGGCGATGCGGTCGCACATCTGGTCGGCCTCGGCCATGTAGTGGGTGGTGAGCAGCACCGTGCGGCCGTCGCCGGTGCGCACCCACTCCAGCACGAACTCGCGCAGCACGCGTGCGGCGTTCACGTCCATGCCGAGCGTGGGCTCGTCGAGGAACAGCACCTCGGGGTCGGACACGAACCCGCGCGCGAAGTTCATGCGCTGGCGCTGCCCGGTCGAGAGCCGGTTGATGCGCGTGTCGGCGATGGGGCCCAGTTCGAGCCGCTCGACCAGCCACCGCACGCGCGCGTCGGCCTCGGCGCGCGGCACGCCGTAGAACTGCGCGAACATCCACAGACACTCGCGCACGGTGAGGATGCCGTAGCCCGAGCTCTCGCCGCCCGAGACCAGCGCGATGCGGCGACGGACCTCGTTGGCCTCGCGCACCACGTCGTGGCCGGCCACGCGCGCCTCGCCGCTCGTGGGATACAGCAGCGTGTTGAGGATCTTGATGCAGGTGGTCTTGCCGGCGCCGTTGGGACCGAGCAGGCCGAACACCTCGCCGCGCTCGATGCGCAGGTCCACGCCCGCCAGCGCCACGACCTCCCCCGCACCACGCGAGGCGCGGAACACGCGGCGCAAGCCGTGCGTCTCGACCGCCGGGGCGCGACTCGGGGAACCGTTCATGCCCGCACCGTAGGGAGCGCGGCCCACGGGTGTCAACGACCGCGCGCCCGACGCCGGGTGGCGTGCGCCCGGGGACGGCCGTGCGCGGTCAGCGCACGGACGGCTTGCGCGCCACGAACACGGCGCGGTCGCCGAGCACGTGGAAGGCGCGCGTGAGCGGCACGTTCACCGCGTCGATCGCGTCCATGACCGCGGCCTGCAACGCGGTCTTGCGGCCGTAGCGCGGACCCGGCGGGATCTTGGCCTGCTCGCACGCGACGGGCTCGAGCCCGACCCGCCGCGCGAGACCCGCGAGCGAGCGCGGCCGGAACTCCCACAGGTGGTACGGCGGCTCGCACAGCACGATGTCGCGCCCGATCGCGCCGTAGAGCGCGAGCCCGAGGCGGCGCGCGAGCGAGTGCGTGGTGATGGGCCCGCGCACCACCACGTGCCCGCCCGGGGCGAGCACGCGCGCGACCTGCGCGAGCGTGGTGCGACAGTCGGGCACGTGCTCGAGCACGTCGCCCATGAACACCAGGTCGAACGCGCTCTCGGGCAGGGCCGCGTCGTCGAGCGTGCCGTGGTGCACGTCGAGCCCGCGAGCGCGCGCATGGGCGACCGCGTCGCTCGACAGCTCCACGCCGCGCACGGTCCAGCCGCGCTCGCGCGCGCGCGCCAGCAGTAGGCCCGTGGCGCAGCCCACCTCGAGCAGGCGGCCCGCGCCGCGCCAGCGCTCGAGCCGGTCGAGCAGGCCGTCGTTCTCGGCGCGGAACGCGGCCTCGTCGGTCGCGTCGGCCCCCGAGCGACCGCAACGGAAGTCGGTCTCGAAGTACTCCTTGGCGTACATGCGCGACAGCGTCTCGCCCACCGGCTGCACGCGCAGGAACAGCATGCCGCAGGTCGCGCAGCGCGCGGCCGGGAACGCGCCGCCCTGCCACTCGTAACGCATCGCCACCCGATGGAGCCGCGTCCCACCGCAGGCGAGGCAGTGGTCGAGCGTGCGCGTCAAGAGCACGGTCATGCGCGCGCAGCCGTCGAGGTCAGGGCGGTGGCGGGGAGCGCGGAGCGGATCTCGGCCCCGCCCATGCAGCGGTCGCCGTCGTGGAACACCGCGAGCTGTCCCGGCGTGACCGCGAGCTGCGGCTCGTCGAAGCGCACCTCGACCCCGCCGTCGCCCGTGGGCACGATCGTGGCGGCCGCGCCCGCGTGCTGGTAGCGGATGTGCACGGTGACGCGCGTGCCGGGCTCGGGCGGTGCGGGCTGCAACCAGTTGACCGGGCCGGTGACCAGGCCGGGCCGTTCGAGCGCCTGCCGCGGCCCGAGCGTGACGGTGTTGGCGTCGGCGTCGATCGCGATCACGTAGCAGCGCTCGCCCAGCGCCACCCCCAGTCCCTTGCGCTGCCCGATGGTGTAGCGGATGACGCCACCGTGTGTGCCGATCGTGCGACCCTCGGGGTCGAGGAACGGCCCCGGTTCGGTGCCGCGGCGCTCGCCGAGCGTGCCGGTGATGTAGCCCGCGTAGTCGCCGTCGGGCACGAAGCACAGGTCCTGGCTCTCGGGCTTGTCCCACACGCTCAACCCGAGGCGCTGCGCGTGCGCGCGCACCTCGCTCTTGGTGAGCGAGCCGAGCGGGAACTCGGCGCGCGCGAGGGCCGCGTACGGCACGGTCGCGAGCGCGTAGGTCTGGTCCTTGTCGGGATCGGCCGCGCGGAACAGGCCCGGCGAGCCGTCGGCCATGGGCGCGATGCGCGCGTAGTGCCCGGTCGCGAGCACCTCGGCGCCCATGGTGTCCATGCGCGCGACGAGGTCGCCGAACTTGAGGTGGCGGTTGCACGACGCGCACGGGTAGAGCGTGCGCCCGGTGGCGTAGCCGTCCACCCACGGCTGCATGACGCGCTCCTTGAACACCTGCTCGGCGTCCACCACGTGGTACGGGAACCCCATGCGCAGCGCGACGCGGCGCGCGTCGTCCATGGCGTCGAGCGTGCAGCACGCCCGCGGCGACAGGGGTGTGGTGCCGTAGCATGCGAGCTTGAGCGTCACCCCGGTGACGTCGTCGCCGCGCTCGGCGAGCAGGGCCGCCGCGACCGCCGAGTCCACGCCGCCGCTCATCGCGGCGAGCACGCGACGTGCGGTCACGCCGGCGTCCCGGCCGCCGCGCGCACGGCGCGCACCGCGTCGGTCACAAGGGTGACCGCGCGCGCGACTTCGTCGGCGGTGGTGCTGCGCCCGAGCGAGAAGCGCAGCGCACAGACCGCGAGCGCCTCGGGCACGCCCATGGCGGTGAGCACGGGCGACGGCTTCACGCCGCCGCTCGCGCACGCGGCGCCGGCCGAGGCGGCGAGCCCGCGCGCGTCGAGTGCGAGCAGCAGGTGGTCGGTGCGCGCGCCGGGGAACGAGGCGTTGACGGTGTTCGGCAAGCGCGGGGCGCGCTCGCCGTGCACGACCACGTCGGGCAGCGCGAGGCGCAGTTCCTGCTCGAAGCCCTTGCGCAGCGCGAGCTGACGCGCCGACTCGTCGGCGAGGTCGCGTGCCGCGAGTTCGGCCGCCACGCCCAAACCGACGATGCCGGGCACGTTCTCGGTGCCGCCGCGACGGCCGCGCTCGTGCGAGCTGCCGCGGAACAGCGGCTCGAGCGGGGCCTTGCCGCGCACCACGAGCACGCCGGCGCCCTTGGGGCCGCCGAACTTGTGCGCCGAGTACACGAGGTAGTCCACGCCGAGCGCGTCCACGTCGACCGGCAGCTTGCCCACGCCCTGCACGGCGTCGCAGTGCACGCGCATGCCGCGCGCACGGGCGCGCGCCGCGATGGCCGAGACGGGCTGCAGTACGCCGGTCTCGTTGTTGGCCAGCATGATCGAGAGCAGCGTGGCGCCCGAGGGCAGCTCGTTCACGCGCTCGGGCGAGGTGAAGCCGTTGGCGTCGCACGGCAGCGACGAGTGCGTGAAGCCCAACTCGTCGAGCAGGTGCACCGCACCGTGCACCGCGTGGTGCTCGATCGCACCCACCACCACGTGCCGACCGCGCTCGCGCTGCGCCCACGCGCCGCCCACGATGGCGAGGTGGTCACCCTCGGTGCCGCCCGAGACGAACACCACCTCGTCCTCGCGCGCGCCCACGAGGGCCGCCGCCTGCGCACGCGCACGCTCGACCGCCGCGCGCACGCGCTGGCCGTCGCGATGCGCGCTCGAAGGGTTCGCCCCGAGGTCGCGCAGGGCCTGCTGCATGGCCTCGGCAACCTCGGGGCGGACCGGAGTGGACGCGTTGTGATCGAGGTAGATCGTCCCCGCCATGATGCGCTTGGGTCTACTGCCCGGCGAGGAAGCGCTCGAGCACCTCGA
>JBJTRI010000004.1:0-3195 GCA_046076045.1 bacterium | reverse complement strand
GGAGCGCGGAGTCTACGCGATCGGGGTGCGTGCGCGGAAGAACGGAGTCCGGCACCGAGGGACGCGGATTGTGAGGCGAAGATTGTTGAGGGCACGACGCGTGCATTGATGTCGGGGCATGACGGCCGAAGAGCAACCCTTCGTGCCCCCTCATTGTCCACGAACCTCTTGCCGCTACCACCGTTGCGCCAACGGCTGGCGCTGGGTGCGCTTCGGCTTCTACACCCGTCGGGCGTCGCCCCGTCGCATCCCGCGTCTGCGCTGCGTCACCTGTGGACGGACCTTCAGCAGCCAGACGTTCTCCACCACTTACTGGCTCAAGCGGCCCGATGTCCTGCTCCCGTTGGCGCACGGGGTTCTCACCTGCGCCGGCTACCGCCAGATGGCCCGTGAGCGGCGCTGCTCCCCCTCCACGATCCAGGGGCAGATGCGGCGGCTCGGGAGGCACGCCCTGCTCCTGCTGGAGCAGCACCGGCCGGCTGGTCCCGTGGTCGAGCCGCTGGTGGTCGACGGGTTCGAGTCGTTCGGCTACAGCCAGTACCACCCGCTCTACCTGAACCTCGTGGTGGGGGCGCACAGCCACTTCGTGTACGCGTTCACGCACTCGCCCATGCGGCGCAAAGGCAGCATGACGGCGGGCCAGAAGCGCCGCCGGGCGCGCATGGAGGCTGAGGACGGGCGCCCCGACCCGCGTGCGATCGAGTCGGGCACGCACGAAGCGCTGCGGCTCGCGGCCCGCGCACCGCAGCCGCTGGTCGTGCGCTCGGATGAGCATCAGGCGTATCCGCGGGCGCTGCGCAGGCTCGAAGGCTACCGGATCCTGCACGAGCGGACCCACAGCAAGGTGGCGCGCACTGCCGGGAACCCGCTATTCCCCGTCAACCGGCTCGACTTACAGCTGCGGCACAACAGTGCGAACCACAAGCGCGAGACCATCGCGTTCTCGAAGCGGCACCAGTCGGTCGTGGAGCGCGCAGCGTGGCTGATCGCATGGCTCAACCTGGTGAAGCCGTTCTCGGAGCGAAGGGACGGCGGCACGCCCGCGATGAGGCTTGGACTGGCAAAGAGGCGATACACGGTGGCACAACTGCTGCGCTGGCGGTTGTTCCCGCTGCGCGTGGGGCTGCCCGAGACGTACGCGACCTACTACCGGGGCGAGGTGCGCACGCCCCGGATCCGCAACGAGCGCCGGCACGAGCTGAAGCTGGCGATGTGAGACGAGTGAACGCCCCCGGCGGGCGCGAGCCTCGCCGAGGGCGTCAACAATCTTCGCCGCACAACCCTCAGCGCACGCGCAGCGTGTAGGGCAGCATGGCCTGCGCCCCACCGCGTGCGCGCGCGTTCGACTGGTAGGCCTGCAGGAGCTCGCTCCAGCCCGGGATGCGGGTGGCCTCCTCGTCGTTGCCCTCGTCGATCAGGTCGCCCACCCAGCGCTGCACGAACGTGCGCTTGGGCCTCGGGTAGACCTCGAGCACGAGTTCGGCGTCGGCCGGCAGGTCGGCCCGCTCGCGTGCGATCGCGAGCGCGGCCATGAGTCCGCCGGTGGCGTCCACGAGGCCGAGGTCCTTGGCCGAGCGACCCGACCACACGCGCCCCTGCGCGACCGAATCCACCTGCGCGGGGGTCATGTCGCGCCCCTGTGCCACGCGCCCCAGGAACACCTGGTAGAACTGGTCGAGGCTGCGCTGGAAGAGCTCGAGCTCCTCGGGCGAGAAGTCGCTGTAGGGCGACAGGATCTCGGCATGACGCCCGCGCGAGACGGTCTCCACGTTGAGCCCGAGCTTGTGGTAGAGCCCGAGCACGTTGAACTTGCCCCCGAACACGCCGATCGAACCCGTGATGGTGCCCGGCCCGGCCACGATCGCGTCGCCGGCGCAGGCGAGGTAGTAGCCGCCCGAGGCCGCGAGGTCGCCCATGCTCACGACCACCGGCTTGGTGCGTCGCAACCGCATCAGCTCCTGCCAGACCGCGTCGGATGCGTCCCCCGAGCCGCCGGGGCTGTCCACTCGCAGCACGACCGCACGGATGGCGTCGTCCTCGCCGATCTCGCGCAAGGCCTCGACGAGCGTCTCATCGCCCACGGTGCGGCCCCCGAACGGGCCGCTGTCGCGGCTGCGACCGTCCACGATCTCGCCCTCGGCCACGAGCAACGCGATGTGCTCACCCGTGCCGTCAGTGCCGGAGCGCGCGTACTTGGCGAACGACTGACGCCCGTGCTTCTCGCTCTGCGACCCGGTCGCGAGCGAGTCGAGCTCGGCCACGGTGAGCAGCGTGTCGAGCAGCCCCTTGGCCAGTGCCTCGCGTCCCGTGTACGGGCCACCGTCCACGAGCCGCACCACGGAGTCGCGCTCGAGCCCGCGCGCGACCGCGACCGAGTCCACGAACAACCCGTACAGGTCGTCCACCAGCACCTCGAGCTCCTCGCGCGCCTCGACCGAGAGCGAGTCGCGCGTGTACGCCTCGACCGCCGACTTGTAGCGCCCGACGCGCGCGAAGTTGGGACGCACGCCGATGCGCGTGAGGCCCGTGCCGTAGAACGTGGCCGAGGCGGTGAGCCCGTCGATCCAGAGCGTCGAGATGGGCGGCATCGAGACGAGCGAGGCTGCCGAGGCGAGCAGGTACTCGGCCTCGCCCCCGCCGTCGAGGCTCGCGTACACGGGCTTGCCCGAGGCGCGGAACTCGCGCAGCGCCCCGGCCATCTCGTGGACGCGCGCCCAGCCCCACTCGACGTTGCGGATGTGCAGCACGATGCCCTCGACCGCGTGGTCGTCGGCCGCGCGGTGCACGGCCATGAGCAACTCGTGGAACGTGGGGCGGTCGGGCCGCAGCAGGTCGAACGACGGCGACGGCGGCGGCGGTCCCTCGTCCACCTGCGCGGGCACCTCGAACACGAGCATGCGCGGGCCGAGTGCGGCGGGCAGCGACGAGTGCAGCGGGCCGCGCATCCACAGCGCGAAGCTCAGGAGGAGCGCGCCGGAGACGACGAGCAGCAGGAGGATGAGGGTCGCGCGACGACGGGATGACGGCATCGTGGGCCTCCGGGACGGTCGTGTACGGGACCGACAGGATGCCACAGACGGCCGCGCGACGCCGGGTCAGAAGCCGCGGCGGACGTCGAGCGCGAGGTACAGGCTGGTCGCGTCCTGCGTGGGATCCTCGTGCCGTTCCCAGCGCCCGCTGCCCGTCACGCGCAGG
>JBJTRI010000003.1:0-15976 GCA_046076045.1 bacterium | reverse complement strand
GTCCCCGGGCTGCGGCTGCTTCGGTGCGAAGTGCTGGCGACGCCCGAGTGGTTCGCGCTCTCGGACCACGCCCCCATCGTCGCCGAGTTCGGAGTCTGAGCGATGGAGCCCGCAGCCAGGCCGCACGCACCCTAGCCCAGCGCCGCCCACGTCCCCGCCCCGCTGGAGCCGCCTGCGGCGGCTCGACGCCCCCGCCGCCCCGCGTCGCGCTGGTGGGAAGCTTGCGTGGGAGTGTCCAGGACGCGCCCACGCGCCCGTGGATCGCGCTTCGGCCGCCACGCCCGCCAATACAGCCCGCAGGCCGTCCACTTCGCGCAGCCAGTCCCGCAGCTGATTCCAAGTAGGTACGGTGGGGGATGCCATTCCGCAGGCGATCGTCCTCGCGGACCCCTAAGACATGAGCGGGCCCAGACAAGTCGGCTCCCCTCGCCGCACCTGCATGGAAGCCGAGAGCCCACCCCGATGCCGTCGGGATGGGCTCTCGTGCGTCGGGGACGCAGGTCCGCTCAGCGCCAGAGCTGCTTGAGTCCACCCCACGTCGTGCTGCGCGCGGACACGGGCATCGGGACGTCGTACGAGGTCATCTGCAGCTGAAGCTCGCCCCCGGGGCTCACATAGGCGAACGGCACGTTCCCCGAAGCCTGCTGCCCCAGGATGATGTGTCCGTCCACCGTCCCGAAGGCCGGGCGGGCGACCGGTATGAGCGGATACTTGAGCGCGAGGGTCAGGACCTGCTCCACCGTCCCGCCCACGAGTGCGCCCGTGGTGGCGTTCACGAACGAGATCGAGGCATGCAGCGCGGCATGTCCCCGCCCGGCACGCATCGAGCGGAATGGGACGCGACCGACGACCACGGCAACCCGGTTCCCCCTAGCGTATACCTGATTCGCATGACGACAGGACACGAGGTTCGGTCCCGCAGGGTCGCGGTCGTTCGCTGACGATCGCACACCACCTTGCTGGACACGGCTGCCCCGGGTGCGAGGGCCGCGAGCCCTTTCGGTGGTTGCGCCGCGAAGGCATTGCACGAACGTCCGTGCACATGCGCGGCCGCTCATTGCATGCGGGTCTCACGGACGAGACCGTCCACGATCGCCCACCCCGCTACCGCCTCGACGCGGTGATGTCCACGGACATGCCGCACAGGCCCACCACGCGGCCCGCGGCGTCGCGCACGGGGGACTTCACGGTCCAGTAGATGCGCTCCTCGCCGGTGGCCTTCACCACGTCGCGCTCCTCGCGCTCCACCACCTGGCCGTTCGCCATGACCTCGGCGTCGTTCACCTTGAGCGCGTCGGACTGGGCGAGGTCGAAGAAATGGCTGTCGTCCTTGCCCACGATCTCCGCGGCACCGCGCCCGAACAGCTGCTGCACGTAGCGGTTCACGTAGGTGTAGCGACCTTCGGCGTCCTTGGCGTACACGGCCACATCGAGTGCATCGAGGATGTCCTGGGGCTTCATCGTCGCTCCTCCGGCCGTCGGCCGGTCGGTGGTCCGAGGGCACGGTCCCGACGATCGCGGCGAGGCTCGCACCTCCCCGCGCATCGTCCAGCCGTTCGGCTCGCCCTCGAGGAACCGAACGCGGGCGCGACCATACACCGCGAGGCTGCGGGGTCGCTGCGACCACCGCCCTGCGCGCCAGCGCAGTTGCTCGCCACGCGCCCACGGCGACGCCTGTGCCAGCACGACACCTGCGGCCCCGGCGAGCCCGTGCCACCACGACACCCGCGGCCCCACGCCCCCGCGGCCCCGCGCCCGCACGCCCCCGCGCCCCGTGCGTCCGCCGCAACACACGCGTGCGGACGCCCTCACCACCGCGCCATCCGCAGCGTGGCGAGCACTCGCCCGCAGCGCCCGCCTCCCCCGAAGCCACTTTCATCTACCGGGCAAACTCGTTATGTTCCACGGATGTAACGGACTCGTGCGCCCCCCCGTCGCGAGCCCCGTCGTGGCTCCCCCCCCCTTCGTCCCCCCGAGGCGAACCATGCCCGTCGCAATGCTCCGCCGCCTGCGCCCCGCAGTGCGCCCCCTGCCCCGCACCGCGCTCCTGCTCGCGGTCGCCCTGCTCCCCCTGCTCGCGTCGTGCGGCGCCAAGAAGCCCGCGGCCACGACCCCGCCTGCCCCCGAGGTGCGCGTGGTCGCCGTCGAGCAGAAGGACGTCCCGCTCTACCGCGAGTGGGTCGGCGAGGTGCTGGGCGAGCAGGACATCGAGATCCGCGCCCGCGCCGAGGGCTGGCTCGAGAGCATGCACTTCGAGGAAGGCACGATGGTGCAGAAGGGCCAGCTGCTCTACACCATCGACCCGAGCGAGCTGCGCGAGCGCACCGCCGCCGCAGAGGGCAACCTCGCCTCGGCCCAGACGCTGCTCGCGCGGGCGCAGTCGGATGTCGCGCGCTACCGCCCGCTCGCGGCCGCCGGTGCCGTCAGCCAGCGCGAGCTCGAGGCCGCCGAGGCCGAGGTGGGTGCCCGACAGGGTGCCGTGGACGCCGCGCGCGCCACGCTCAACGCCGCGCGCCTCAACCTGGGCTACGCCACCATCACCGCCCCCATCTCGGGCCTCATCGGCATGACCGCGGCGCGCCCGGGCGACTTCGTGGGACGCGCCCCGAACGCGGTCATCCTCAACACCGTCTCGCGCATCGACCAGATGCGCGTGCGCTTCTCCATCACCGAGCAGGAGTACCTCGACCTCGCGCGGCGCGGTCGCGAGGGCGATCGCACGGCGCAGCACGCCGAGGTCCGACTCGCGCTGGCCGACGGCTCCATGTACCCGCACGCCGGCCGCGTGCTGCTGGCCGAGCGCCGCGTGGACCCGGCCACGGGCACGCTGCAGGTCGAGACGCGCTTCCCCAACCCCGAGCGCCTGCTGCGTCCGGGGCAGTTCGGGCGCGTGCACGCCAAGTTCGACGAGCGCAAGGGTGCGCTCGTGATCCCGGCGCGCGCCGTCACCGACCTGCAGGGCCGCAAGGTGGTGTGGGTCGTGGCCGACGACGGCAAGGCGCAGTTCCGCGTCCTCACGCCGGGACCGCAGTCCGGCCACCTGCTCGTGGTCGAGTCGGGCGTCACCGCCGGCGAGAAGGTCGTGGTCGAGGGCATGCAGCGCCTGCGCGCCGACATGATGGTGAAGGCGGTGCCCTACACGCCGGACTCCACGACGACCCCGGGCGCGCCGCAGGGCGACGCCCCGGCCCGTCACTGAGCGGCGGAGGCCCACCCCCATGGCTGATTTCTTCGTCCGCCGCCCCATCGTGGCGATGGTCATCTCCATCGTCCTCGTGCTGCTCGGCGTCGTCGTCCTGCGCGGCCTGCCGGTCGCCCAGTTCCCCGACATCGTGCCGCCGGTCATCAACGTCTCGACCTCTTTCGTCGGGGCCTCCGCCACCGACGTCGAGCAGTCCGTGGCCACGCCGCTCGAACAGCAGATCAACGGTGTCGAGAACTCGATCTACGTGAAGTCCACGAACGCCAACGACGGCACCATGACGCTCCAGGTGACGTTCGACGTCGGGACCAACCTCGACATGGCGAACGTGCTCACGCAGAACCGCGTGTCGCAGGCCAATGCGGCCATGCCGCAGTCGGTCAAGAACAACGGCACCATCATCAAGAAGTCGCTGGCGTTCCCCCTGCTGCTCGTCGGCCTGAGCTCGCCGGGCGGCAGCTACGACAACAACTTCCTCAGCAACTACGCGGCGATCAACATGGTCGACCGCCTCATGCGCATCCCCGGCGTCGGCGACGTGAAGCTGTTCGGTGGCAGCGACTACGCCATGCGCATCTGGCTGCGCCCCGAGGCCCTGTCACGACTGGGCCTCACCGTCACCGACGTCGTGCGCGCCATCCAGGACCAGAACCTCATCGCGCCCGCCGGCCAGCTCGGCGCGCCCCCCGCCCCGCCGGGCACCGACTTCACCTTCACGGTGCGCACGCGTGGCCGCCTGCTCAACGAGGACGAGTTCGCGCGCATCGTGCTGCGCACGAACCCCGACGGCTCGCAGGTGCGCGTGCGCGACGTGGCGCGCGTCGAACTGGGCACGCTCCTCTACAACATGAAGGCCCGCAACAACCGGCAGGAGGCGGGCATCATCGGCATCTACCAGATGCCGGGCTCGAACGCCCTGCAGGTCGCCGAGGCCGTGAAGAGGACGGTCGAGGAGATGTCGGGGCAGTTCCCGCCCGATCTCGAGCACAAGATCGTGCTCGACACCACGCTCGCGATCGAGGAGAGCGTCAACGAGATCCTGCACACGCTGCTCGAGGCGGTGCTGCTCGTGCTCATCGTGGTGTTCGTGTTCCTGCAGAACTGGCGCGCCACGCTCATCCCGCTGCTCACGGTGCCCATCTCGCTGCTCGCCACCTTCATCGTGTTCCCGCTGTTCGGGTTCACCATCAACACGCTGTCGCTGCTCGGCATGGTGCTCGCCATCGGCATCGTCGTGGACGATGCCATCGTCGTCGTCGAGGCGGTCATGCACCACATCGAGCACGGGCTGTCGCCGCGCGAGGCGACCCTCAAGGCCATGAAGGAGGTCTCGGGGCCGGTCATCGCCATCGCGCTCGTGCTGTCGGCCGTGTTCATCCCGGCCGCGTTCATGGGCGGCATCACCGGCCGTCTCTACCAGCAGTTCGCGGCCACCATCGCCATCTCGGTGCTGTTCTCGGCGTTCAACGCGCTCACGCTCAGCCCCGCGCTGTCCTCGCTGCTGCTCAAGCCCAAGGGCGTGGGCAAGCCCTCCCCGCTCACGGGCTTCTACAACGCGTTCAACCGCTTCTTCGACCGCTTCACCGGCGGCTACGTGTCGGTGGCCTCCATCCTCATCCGCAAGGCCGCGCGCAGCGTGGTCATGATGGTCGTGCTGGTCGTGGGCATGGTGGTGCTGTTCCGGGCGGTCCCGGGCGGCTTCGTGCCCGAGGAGGACATGGGCTACTTCATGATCGGCATGCAGCTGCCCGAGGCGTCCTCGCTCGAGCGCACCGACGCGGTCATGAGGAAGCTCGAGGCGATCCTGTCCGAGACCGAGGGCGTGAGCAGCTTCACCGCGGTCACGGGCTTCAACCTGTTCGTGGGCGTGGCGAGCAGCAACGCCGCCTCGGTGTTCGTCTCGCTCAAGCCCTGGCACGAGCGGCACGGCGCCAAGGAGTCCTCGTTCGCGCTCGTGCGCCGACTCAACCGGCGCTGCGCGGCCGAGATCCCCGAGGCGCAGGTCTTCGCCGTCGGTCCCCCCGCCATCCCCGGCCTGGGCACAGGCTCGGGCTTCTCGTTCATGCTGCTCGACAAGAGCGGCAACCCGCCGGCCGCCCTGCAGGACATGGCGCAGAACTTCATCGCCGCCGCGCGCAAGCGCCCCGAGATCGGCGGCATCAACACCATGTACCGCGCCAACGTGCCGCAGATGTTCGCCGAGATCGACCCCGACCGCGTGCTCAAGCAGGGCGTGTCGCTGGCCGACCTCAACACCACGCTCGGATCGCTGCTCGGCGCGAGCTACGTGAACGACTTCAACCGCTTCGGCCGCGTGTACAAGGTGTTCCTGTCGGCCCAGGCCGAGGACCGCGACGAGCCGTGGGACCTGGCCAAGTTCTCGGTGCGCAACCGCGACGGGCAGATGGTGCCGCTCAACACGCTGGTCACGCTCAAGCCCGTGACCGGCCCCGAGTACACGAACCGCTTCAACCTGTCGCGCGCCGCCGAGATCACGGGCGTGCCCGCGCCCGGCTACAGCTCGGCGCAGGCGCTCGACGCGCTCGAGGAGGTCGCGAAGGAGACCCTGCCGCAGGGCTGGGGCTACGACTGGGCCAACATGTCGTACCAGGAGAAGAAGGTGGGCGGCGCCGCGGGCATCGTGTTCGTGCTCGCGCTGGTGCTCGTGTTCCTCATCCTCGCGGCGCAGTACGAGAGCTGGTCGCTGCCGTTCTCGGTGCTGCTCGGCACGCCGTTCGCCGTCTTCGGCGCCATGCTCGGCCTGTGGCTGGCGCGCTTCACGAGCGACAGCTACGTGAACAACGTGTTCGCGCAGATCGGGCTCGTCACGCTCATCGGCCTGTCGGCCAAGAACGCCATCCTCATCGTCGAGTTCGCCAAGCTCAAGGTGGACGAGGGACTCGCGCCGGTCGAGGCCGCCATCGAGGCCGCCCGCCTGCGCCTGCGCCCCATCCTCATGACCGCGTTCGCGTTCATCCTGGGCGTGGTGCCGCTGGTGCGCGCCGCGGGCGCCGGGGCCGAATCGCGCAAGGTCATGGGCATGGCGGTGTTCAGCGGCCTGCTCGTGGCCACGGCGCTCGCCGTGCTGTTCGTCCCGGTGCTGTTCGTGCTCGTGCAGCGCATGAGCGGGGGCGGCAAGAAGACCCCTGCGCCCGCCGCACCCGCCGTCGAGGGAGGGCACCACTGACATGACCACCATGCCTCTGCTGCCGCCTCGTGCTCGCCGACCTCGCGCGCTCGTGCTCCCCGCCCTGCTGCTGCTCGCGCTCACGCTGGCCGGCTGCGCGCTCGGTCCCGGCTACCGCCGACCGGACCTGCCCGCCCCGCAGGCGTGGCGCACGCCCGACTCGCTGCTCGTCGTCTCGGCGAGCGAGCGGGCCGCCGCCGACACGTCGTGGTGGCGGGCGTTCGGCGACCCCGTGCTCGACGCCCTCGTGCGCGACGCGCTCACCCACAACTCCGACATCCGCATCGCCGCCGCTCGCGTGGACGAGTACCGCGCCCGCTACGGCGTCGCCCGCTCCGACTTCAGCCCCAAGGTGGGACTCAGTGCCGGGGGTGCACGTGGGCAGTTCTCCGCCGCACCGCCGCTCCCCGACGGTCGCCCCACGACCGAGGCCTACGAGGTGCGACTCAACGCCACGTGGGAGATCGACCTGTGGGGTCGCGTGCGTCGGGCCAGCGAGGCCGCGCGCGCGGACCTGAGTGCCACCGAGGAACTGCGCCGCGGCGTCGTCATGAGCGTCGTGTCGCTGACCGCCGAGGGCTACATCCAGTTGCTCGCGTTCGACCGCAAGCTGGAGTACGCGCGCCAGACTGCCGCGCTTCGCGACCAGTCCCGCGGACTGTTCCGCCAGCGGCTCGCCAAGGGCGACCTGTCCGAGCTCGAGATGAGCCAGGTCGAGTCGCAGTACTGGAACGCCGTGGCGCAGGTGCACGAGCTCGAGGCCGCCGTGCGGAAGGCCGAGAACGCGCTCAGCGTGCTCGTGGGACGCCTGCCCAGCGCGGTGGAGCGCGGCGTGACGATCGACAGCCTGCGCACCCCCGTGGTGCCCGTGGGCCTGCCCTCCACGCTGCTCGACCGTCGGCCCGACGTGCGCGAGTCCGAGGCCGCACTGCGTTCCGCGCAGGCGCGCATCGGGGTCGCCAAGGCGCGCCTGTTCCCCACCCTGTCGCTCACGGGCCTGTTCGGGTACACGAGCCCCGAACTGAGCGGCCTCGTGCAGACGCCCAACCGCATCTGGGACGTGGGCGCCGGGCTGTTCGAGCCCGTGTTCCGCGGTGGTGAGTTGTCCGCTCAGGTGCGCGTGGCCGAGAGCGTGCAGCGCCGGGCCCTCGAGGGTTACGCCGCCACGGTGCGCAACGCGTTCCGCGACGCCGACGACGCCCTCACCGACCGGGCCTCGCTGGACCGCACCTACCGGGCGCAGGCGCAGCAGGTGGCGGCGCTCGAGACCTACCTGCGGCTCGCCCGCATGCGGTACAGCGAGGGCGTCACCAGCTACCTTGAGGTGCTCGACGCCGACCGCTCGCTGTTCGCCCAGCGCATCGCGCTGGTGGACACGCGCGCACGCCTGCTGCGCAGCACCGTGGGCGTGTACCGCGCCTTCGGCGGCGGCTGGGTGGACGCCGCGACCACGCAGGCCACGCAGGCCGAGGAGTCCGGCAGGAAGCGCTAGTCCCGCCACCTCGGGACCGAGGACGTCGGCAAAGGGCGCGGGAGACCACCCGCGCCCCTTCGCTTGCCCGCGACGCACATGGATGACTAGGTCCTACGCGAAGCGTTCAGGCCCGACCCCGCCCGAACCCGGCGCGGGTTCGCCCTTCCCCTCTCCGCAACGGACGCGATCCTTCGCCAGCCTTACCGTGCCCGCGACTCCAGCTCGGCTCGCACCTCGTCCCAACCCACCCCGATCGCACGCAGCGCGACCAGCGCGTGATAGACCACGTCGGCGGCCTCGCCGATCGCGCGGGCCCGGTCGCCGTCGGCGCACGCCACCGCGAGTTCGACGGCCTCCTCGCCGAGCTTCTTCAGGCGCAGGTTGCGATCGCGCAGCAGTCGGCGCGTGTACGAGGGCGGTTGTCCGGGCGCGTCCTCGGCCTCGGCCCGCTGCGCGAGTCGGGCATCGAGCCGCGCCAGTGACTCGGACGGGACCGCGCCCGCACCGAAGCAGGAGGTCGCGCCCGTGTGACAGGCCGGGCCTGCGGGCACGACGCGTGCCAGCACGGCGTCGCGGTCGCAGTCGTGGTGCAGCGACACCACGCGCTGGGTGTTCCCGCTCGTCTCCCCTTTGAGCCACAGGCCGCGCGTGCGCGACCGGTAGTGCATCGTCCCGGTGCGCAGGGTCCGCTCCAGCGCCTCGCGGTCGGCGTGCGCCACCATGAGCACCTCACCACTCGCGTCGTCCTGCGTCACCACGGTGACGAGTCCGCCACCCTTGTCGAAGTCCAGAGCCTCCAGGTCCATCGCAGTCCCTCCCGACCGTACTCCCGCTGCGTCCTCGTGCATGCCGCTCATGCCGGCATGCGCACCCCGACACCCGCCTCGCGCATCGCACGCTTGATGCCCGCCACCGTCGCCAGACCGTCGTGCAGCAGGCCCGCCAGTAGCACGGCATCGGCTTCGCCCTCGACCACCGCGTCCACCAGATGCGCGGCCGCCCCTGCGCCACCCGAGGCGATGACCGGCACCCGCACGGCTTCCGAGACCGTACGCGTGAGCGCGAGGTCGTAACCCCGCCGGCCACCGTCGGCGTCGATGCTCGTCAGCAGGATCTCACCCGCACCCCGCCGTGCGCACTCCACCGCCCAGCGCACCGCGTCGAGGTCCGTGGGCCGACGACCGCCGTGGGTCCACACCCGCCAGCCCTCGCCGTCCCGTCGCGCGTCGATGCTCGCCACGACGCACTGCGACCCGAACCGCTCCGCCGCCTCGGTGAGGATGGCCGGTCGCTCCACCGCAGCGGTGTTCACGCTCACCTTGTCCGCCCCCGCACGCAGCGCGTTCGCCACGTCGGCCACCTCGCGGATGCCGCCTCCGAGCGTGAGCGGCACGAACAGGCGCTCCGCGGTGCGCCGCACCACGTCGAAAGCGGTCGCACGCTCGTCGGGGGTGGCCGAGATGTCGAGGAAGCAGATCTCGTCAGCCCCTTCGGCCTCGTAGCGCATCGCCAGTTCCACCGGGTCCCCGACGTCGCGCAACCCCACGAACCGGGTGCCCTTGACCACGCGCGCCCCCTTCACGTCGAGGCAGGCGATGACGCGTCGCGTCAGCATGTGGCACCTCGGCGGGCCCGAGCCCACCGCGCTCCGTCCTGCGGCGCGAGGCTCATGCCTCCCCCAGCACGACCGCACCCTTGGTGCTGAACACCTCGCGACCGCTCTCGACGAGCGCCTGCCGCAGCGCCAAGCCCGTGGCCTTGAAGGCCGCCTCGACCACGTGATGGCGGTCGCGACCGCGCAGCACGCGGATGTGGAGCGTCATGCGGGCGGCATCGGCGAACGACCGGAACGCGTGCTCGTAGAGCGCGCTCGGCAGACGTCCCGAGTACCACGCACGCCCGCCGAGGTCGAGCGCGGCCTGCACCAGCGCATCGTCCATGGGCACGGTCCGCTCGCCGTAGCGCGCGCACGCCGCCGGCGCCTCGCGACGCAGGGCCTCGCCCAATGTGATCGCGACGTCCTCCACGAGGTGGTGGCGGAGGTCGCCCTGGGCCTCCACCTCGAGCCGCCAGCCGGCATAGCGCGCCAGCGTGACGAGCATGTGGTCGAGGAACGCCTCCCCGGTGGCGACGCGAGCCGGCTCGTCCACGCTGCCGATCTCGAGGGTGACTCGCACCCGGGTCTCGCGGGTCTCACGTCTCACGGTGCTCACGATCGGAACTCCTTGGCGACGGCGCGCGCATCGAGCGCACCGGTGTAGAGGGCCATGCCGATCACCGCCTCCGCGGCGCCGGCGTCCTGCAGTCGTCTCAGGTCATCCACACCCCCGATGCCACCGGAGGCGAACAGCGGCAGCCGGGTGCGCGCCACGAGCGAGCGAACCAACTCGAGGTCGGGACCGACCATGCGGCCCTCGACATGCACGGCCGTGACCAGCACCCCGGCCACGGGGAGCGCCCCCAACGCGTCGAGCAGGGCGTGGACGTCGCGCCCACTGCCCGCAGCCCACCCTCGCGTGGTCACCTCGCGGCCGCGCACGTCGGCGGCGACCACGATGCGGCCGGGGTGACGAGCGGCGAGGCTCGCGAGCCACGTCGGGTCCTCGATCGCCCGGGTCCCGCAGACGACCCGCGCGGCCCCTGCCGCGAGCAACCCCTCGACGCGTGCGTCGTCCCGCACCCCACCCCCGACCTGGCAATGCGTGGAGCGCTCCTCGAGCACCGCGCGCATCACGCGGTCGTTGTCGCCACGGCCGGTCGCGGCGTCGAGGTCCACCACGTGCAGGTGCGCGAAACCCGCCTCACGCCACTCGCGTGCGACGACGAGCGGAGCGGGCCGGCGCACGCGCTCGTCCGCGTAGTCGCCCCCCACCAACTGCACGCATGCGCCCTCGCGCAGGTCGAGCGCCGGGACCGCGATCATCGCCTCACCTCCGCGAGCCAGGCCGCGAGCCACGCCACCCCCGCCGCGGACGACTTCTCCGGGTGGAACTGCACCCCGACGGCGCGTCCCACGCGCACCGCGGCCGCGAAGCGGTCGTCCTCGTGGCGGCTCCATGCGGTCACCGCCGCGGGTTCGAGCGGACGGCACACGAACGAGTTGGCGTAGTAGGCCTCGCGCAGCGGGGCCTTCGCGAACAGCGGGTCCGAGGGCTCCTCGATCGCGTTCCAGCCCATGTGCGGCACGCGCGCCGCGGCGAGGCGCGTGACGCGGCCCGGCACCAGCCCCAGTCCGGCTCCGTCGCCCTCGTCGCTGCCCTCCAGCAACAACTGCATGCCCAGACAGATGCCGAGGCACGGCAGACCGCTCGCGACGGCGTCCCGCATGCTCGACCGCCCCGCGGCCAGACGCGCGGCGGCAGCCCCGAACGCCCCCACGCCCGGCAGCACCAGTGCATCCGCAGCGAGCGCGGCCACGGGGTCGGGGCTCACGACCACCTGCGCCCCTCCGGCCTCGAGTGCCTTGACGAGCGAGTGCAGGTTACCCGCACCGTAGTCGAACACCGAGACGCGCATCAGGCCCTCCCCGCGAGCGTGGCCGGCACGACGTCGTCGCGCAGCACGGCCACGACCCGCTCCAGCACCGACCACGGCGCCACGGTGATGCGGAGCGCGTCGCCGATGCCGGGCAGGTCCTCGAAGGCGCGGACCACGATGCCGCGCGCGCGCAGGGCGGTGCCGGCCGACCGCGCGTCCGCGACGGGCACGAGGACGAAGTTGGCCTCGGACGGCAGCGGGGCGAACCCCGCCGCGACCAGTTCGCGCACGAACCGCTCGCGGCACCCCACCGCCTCCCCGACGCGCGCGGCGACCCACTCCCGATCGTGCGCGAGCGCCGCCAGAGCGGCGGCCTCGGCCGGGGCACCGACCTTGTAGGGACCGCGTGCCTTCTCGACCGCGGCCACGACGGGCGCGGCCCCGACGCCCCAGCCGATCCGCAGTCCGGCGAGCCCGAACGCCTTGCTCAGGGTGCGCGCGACCAACAGCCGGCCGCAGGACGGAGCGGTGGCGGCGACGGTGACACCCGCGTACTCGGCATACGCCTCGTCGAGGATCACGAGCCCGGGGGTCGCCTCGAGCACCCGTTCGAGGGCGCCCTCGGGGAGTCGGTCGCCGGTCGGGTTGTTGGGCGAGCACAGGTAGACCATGTCGGCCCGTGCCTCGAGTAACGCCTCCACGTCGAGCCCGCCGCCGGCACGGCGCGGCACGGCCACGGGGATGAGCGCGTTGGAGCGCGCGAAGTGCTCCACCATGACGAAGGTGGGGGCCGCGAACGCCAGACGCGCACCCGGTCGGCCGAAGGCACGCAGCGCGCTGTCGAGCACGTCGTCGCCGCCGCAGCCGGTCACGACCTCGTCGGCACGCACGCCGACGTACTCGGCGAGTGCAGCGCACAGCGCGTCGTTGGCGGCGGACGGGTAGCGCGCGGCGCTCGCGACGTCGAACGCACGCAGGGCCTGCGCCGCCGCCGGTGGGACGCCGAACAGGTTGGTGTTGTCGGACAGGTCGCAACCCGAGGTCGTGGGCCGCGTCCGGTAGGCGCGCAGCCCGTCGATCCCCGCGCGCCGCTCGGGGGTCGCGCCGGTGGCGGGCACGCCGGTCCCGCGCGGGGCGCCGTCCCGTGCAGGAGCGTTCACGACACGCCCTCCCACGCCCGTGCCGCCGCGGCATGGCCCGGCAGCCCCTCGGCCTCGGCGAACGTCGCCACGTCGCGTGCGAGCGACGCCGCTCCCGCCGGCGTGACCTCCTGCCAAGTGGTCCAGCGCACGAAGTCGAGCGTCGAGAGCCCCGAGTAGGAGCGCGCGAGCCCGCCGGTCGGCAGGATGTGATTGGCACCGGTGAGGTAGTCGCCGAACGAGTTCGACGACGACTCGCCCACGAACACCGTACCCGCGTTGCGGACCCGGGGCAGCAACGCCGCGGCATCCAGGGTGGCGAGCACCAGGTGCTCGGGCGCGTAGTCGGCCGCGAACGCCAGCGCCTCCTCGGCATCGCGTACCCGCAGGACGCCGCCCCGCGACGCGAGCGCCTCGGCGATCACCTCGCGTCGCGGGGCAGCCGCCACGAGGTCCGCGATCGCACACATGACGCCTGCCGCCCGGTCGCGCGCCCCGTCGCCGTACAGGACGGCGATCGCACAGGCGCGCGGGTCGTGCTCGGCCTGCGCCACGACCTCGCGGGCGATGACCCGCGCATCCGAGCGTGCGTCCCCGATCACCAGGCACTCGCTCGGCCCGGCCGGCGAGTCGATGCTGACCGCCCCCGCCACCTGCAGCTTGGCCTCGGCCACCCATGCGTTCCCCGGCCCCACGATCCGGTCGACGCGCGGCACCGACTCCGTGCCGAAGGCCATGGCCGCGACGGCGCCCGCACCCCCGAGCGCGAACACGCGGTCCACGCCCGCGATCCCCGCTGCCGCGAGCACCGCCGCAGCCGGCCGACCGTCCGGCCCGGGCGGCGAGCACACGACCACCTCCCCCACGCCCGCCACACGGGCGGGGATGGCCCCCATGAGGACACTGCTCGGATAGACCGCCCGCCCGCCGGGCGCGTACACGCCCACCCGACCGAGGGGATCGGGACGCCGTCCCACCACCACACCGGGTGCGACCTCGACGCGCTCGGCACGCGGCGCCCACGCCGCATGCGCGAGCTGGATGTGCGCGGCTGCGCGCTCCATGGCCCGGCGCAGGTCGGGCGGCGTGGTCGCGAGCGCCTCGCGCATCGCCTCGCGTGGGACCTCGAGGGCAGCGAGCTCGACCCCATCGTGCGTTCGGGCGAGCTCCCGCAGGGCCGCATCCCCGCGCGCGCGCACCTCGTGGACGATGCGGGCCACGGTGGTGCTCACCGCCTCGTCGGTCGAGGTCGAGCGGTCCAGCAGGCCGACGCGATCGGCAGCCGACAGGTCGGCGACGTTCCCGGTGAAGCGCAGGCGCAGGGGGGTGGTCGTCACGGCAGGAGCCTCTCGATGCGCGTGACGAGGATGCCCTGCGCCCCGATCGCCTTGAGCTCACCGATCGTACGCCCGAGCGTGGCGGCGGCGACCACCGCGTGGACCGCCACCATGGAGCCACCGTTGAGGATGTCCACCAGCGTCGGGCCGTTGAGACCCGGCAGGACCTGCTTGACGCGCTCCAGCCCCGCGCGCGGCACGTTGGCCATCACGTAGCGCTGTCCGCGGGCGCGCAGGACCGACTCGAGCGCGGTGACGAGTTCGCCCACCTCCGAGGCGCGCGCACCCGTCGAGGTGCCGGGGGCGGCGATCAGCCGGGCACTCGACTCGAGCACGGTCTCGATCTCGCGCATGCCGTTGACGCGCAGGGTCGAACCGGTCGAGGTGAGGTCCACGATGACGTCGGCGATCCCGAGGTGGGGCGCGATCTCGGCCGCACCCGAGACCGGCACGACCTCGACCGGGCGACCGATGCGCTCGAAGAACTCGCGCGTGATGCCCGGGAACACGGTCGCCACCCGGGTGCCGGCTTCGAGTTGCCCGACCTCGGCGATGCCACTCTCCTCACGGGCGGCGACCACCAGGCGGCACTGACCGAAGCCCAGGTCGAGCAGTTGCTCGAGCGGCCGCCCCGACTCGCGCACCAGGTCCAGCCCGGTCACGCCGGCATCGGCGGCGCCGTCGGCGACGAACTCGGGGATGTCCTGGGCGCGCACGAGGATGGCCTCGAACACGCCACCCAGCGAGGCGGTGAGGGCGCGCTCACCCTTCGAGCGCACCTCGAGGCCGGCATTGTCGAACATCTCGCGAACGTCGTCGGAGAGTCGCCCCTTGTTGGGGAGTGCGATGCGGAGCATGGGGTCCTCTGGGGGAGAACGAATCGGGGGAAAACGAAAGACCCGTCCGGTATCCGGACGGGCCGCGGGAGCTTCGCTTCGTCGTTTCGTGCTAGGAGGTCGTTCCCCGCACCAACGCCAAGCCGCCCCGACCCGTCGGGCCGTGGACATGGGCGTGATGATGGCGGTGCAGGGACATGAACATGGCGGGCACCCTAGGGAATCGCGGGAGCGGTGTCAAACCGGCGGGCGGACAGGCCGCGCTCACCCCTTCAACGCGGCCAGCACCTCGTCGAGCATCCTCTTGGCATCGCCGAACAGCATGCGGTTGTTGTCACGGTAGAACAGCGGATTGTCCACCCCCGCATAGCCCGACGCCATGCTGCGCTTCATCACTATCGAGGTCTTGGCTTTCCACACCTCGAGCACCGGCATGCCGGCGATGGGGCTGTTGGGGTCGTCCTGCGCGCCGGGGTTCACGATGTCGTTGGCGCCGATCACCATCGCCACGTCGGTGTCGGGGAAGTCGGCATTCAGCTCGTCCATCTCGAGCACGATGTCGTAGGGCACCTTGGCCTCGGCCAGCAGCACGTTCATGTGGCCGGGCATGCGGCCCGCGACCGGGTGGATGCCGAACCGCACGTTCACGCCACGGTCGCGCAGCATGCGGGTGATCTCGTACACCGTGTGCTGCGCCTGCGCCACCGCCATGCCGTAGCCGGGCACGATGATGACGCTCTTGGACTCGCGCAGCAGCTCGGCGGTCTCGACCGCGGTGATGGCGGTCACCTCGCCCGCGGGAGCCGCGCCGGCGGCTGGGGCCGCGCCGCTCTCGGTGCCGAAGCCGCCGGCGATCACCGACAGGAACTGCCGGTTCATGGCGCGGCACATGATGTACGACAGGATCGCGCCGCTCGAGCCCACCAGCGCACCGGTCACGATGAGCAGGTCGTTCGACAGCATGAAGCCGGTCGCCGCGGCGGCCCAGCCCGAGTAGCTGTTCAGCATCGAGACCACGACCGGCATGTCGGCGCCGCCGATCGCCATCACCATGTGCACGCCGAACAGCAACGCGATCGCGGTCATCGCGTAGAGCGGCATCATGCCCGCGGCGATGTCGTGCGCACCCGTGAACCGCACACCGTAGAACACCACCACGGCGAGCGCGGCGAGGTTGAGCAGGTGCCGCCCCGGCAGCAGCAGCGGCTTGCCGCCGATGCGGCCGGCCAGCTTGCCGAACGCCACCAGCGAGCCCGAGAACGTCACCGCGCCGATGAGTACGCCGACGTAGATCTCGATGTGGTGGATGGTGAGCTCGGCCCCG
>JBJTRI010000002.1:0-45073 GCA_046076045.1 bacterium | reverse complement strand
GGTGAGGGGGCCGGGCGTTAGCCCTGACTGTAGGTTGGTGGGGGGGTAGGGAGGGGGGGGAGGGAGGGGTGCCTCGCCCCCCCTTTTTTCCCCGCCCCTCGGTCGTTCGGTGGGGACGGGCTCAGTCGAGGAGTCGGCAGTCCACGCGGTGCCCGGGGCCGATGTCCACCAGTGCCGGTCCGCTCGTTGAGCAGCGCGGCATGGCCTGAGCGCAGCGAGGCGCGAAGCGGCAGCCCGCGGGGGGCGAGGCGAGACTCGGCGGGGCGCCCGGGATGCTCGTGCGCACCACGCCGGGGGCGTCGTGCAGGGACGGGAACGCGCGCAGCAGGCCCTGTGTGTATGGGTGCCGCGGGGCGCTGCCGAGCACCGCGGCGGGGCCGATCTCGGCGAGGCGTCCGGCGTACAGGATGGCGACGCGGTCCGAGAACTGCAGCATGCGCGTGAGGTCGTGCGTGATGAACAGCACCGCGAAGCGGCGCGCGCGCTGCAGCTGTCGGATCTCCTGCAGGATCTCGCGCTCCACGATGACGTCGAGCGCGGTCGTCGGTTCGTCGAGGATGACCAGCTCGGGTTCGAGCGCCAACGCGAGAGCGATGCCGACGCGCTGACGCTGGCCGCCCGAGAGCTGGTGGGCATAGGCGTCGAGCCGGGCGCGCGGGATGCCGACCTGCTCGAGCAGTTCCGCCGCGCGCTCGCGTGCGCGGTCGGCGCCGAGGTCGGTGTGCGCCTGCAGCGTGTCCACGATCTGCGCGCCCACCTTGAGCACGGGATTGAGTGCGTCCATGGCGCTCTGGAACACCATCGAGATGCGGCTCCAGCGCACCCGGCGCAGGCCGGGTTCGTCGAGCGCCAGCAGGTCCCGACCCTCGAACCGCACCTCGCCACCGCGGATGACCGCCGGCGGCGGCAGGATGCGCAGCAGAGCCTGCGCCAGCGTGGACTTGCCGCTCCCCGACTCGCCCGCGAGTCCGAGGATCTCGCCCGGCTGCAGGTCGAACGAGACGCGGTCCACGGCGCGCACCGGGCCCTGCGGCGTGACGTAGTCCACGCACAGGTCGCGGACCGACAGGAGCGGCTCAGTCATGGTCCCTCACGACGGGCGTCGAGCGCTCGACCCCGCGGCCGCGATCGCCCAGGAAGGTGCGCCACGCGCGCTCGAGTCGCAGGCGCGGGTTCGTGATCTCGTCGAACCCGGCGTTGAGCTGGGTGAGCGCGAAGCCCACCAGCGCCACGCACAGGCCGGTCGGCGCGAAGGTCCACCACGCGCCCGTGAGCAGTGCGGAGTCGTTCTGCGCCCAGTACAGGTTCGTGCCCCAGGTCACGGCCGAGACGTCGCCGAGCCCCAAGAACTCGAGGCCGACCTGCGCGCCGATGGCGTAGACCGTGCTGCCGATCACCTGCGCCACGATGACCGAGGTCATGTTCGGCAGCACCTCCACGGCGAGGATGCGCAGTCGCGACTCGCCCGACACGCGTGCGGCGGCGACGAAGTCGCGGCGACGCAGCGCCAGCGCCTGCGAGCGCAGCACGCGCGCGTTCCAGGCCCAACCCGTCACCACCAGCACGAGGCCGAGCGTGACCGGACCCGAGGGCAGGTACGCGGCGATGACGATGGCGAGCGGCAGGCCCGGGAGCACCAGGAACACGTTCGCGAGCCCCGAGAGTGCACCGTCCACCTTGCCGCCGAAGTAGCCCGCGGGCACCCCGACGAGCGCCCCGACCAGCACCACGAGCAACCCGACGGTGAACCCGATCGCGAGCGAGACGCGCGTGCCCACGACGAGCTGCGCGAACACGTCCTGCCCCTGACCGTTGGTGCCCAGCCAGTGCTCCCACGACGGCGGCTGCAGCGGGATGCCGACGAGCGCGGTGGCGTCGCCCACGATGTGGGGGCCGAACACGGCCACCGCCACGAACACCGCCAGGATGATGGCACCCGAGAGCGCACGGCGGTCCGCGCGGATGGCGTCCCACAGCAGCTCGAAGGGGCCCATGCGCGGCCCCGCCGCGGGAGCGCTCATGACGCCGACTCCCGCGTGCGCGCGTCGAGCCACCAGGTCGCCAGGTCCACGAGCCAATTGGCCGCGAGCACCGCCAGCGTGATGAACAGGAAGATGCCCTGCATGAGCGGGTAGTCCTGACTGCGCACGGCCTGCACGAGCAGGTAGCCCTGCCCGGGGTAGGAGAACACGACCTCGGTGAGCAGCGAGCCGCCGAGCACGTAGCCGAGCGCCATGCCGAACCCGGTGATGCTGGGCAGCAGGGCGTTGCGGGCCGCGTAGCGCAGCATGACGCTGCGCGGCTCGAGGCCCTTGGCGCGCGCCAGGTTGACGTGGTCGGAGCCGAGCACGGTGATCATGGCGTTGCGCATCGTGAGCAGCCAGCCGCCGAGCGTGGCGAGCACCACGGTGGCCAGCGGCAGTGCCGCGTGCCGGAGTACGTCGGCCACGAACTCGAGCGTCCACCCGGGCACGGTGTCGTCGGCGTAGGCATGGCCGAGCGGGAACCAGCCGAGCGTGAAGCCGAACCACCACAGCGCGAACATGGCCAGCCAGAAGTACGGGAACGCGCCGATGAACGAGAACACCGACGGCAGCCACTGATCCACCCAGCCGCGCCGCCACCACGCGGCGATCACGCCGAGCAACGACCCGATCACGAACGACAGCACCACGCCGGTGCCGGCGAGGAACAGCGTCCAGCGCAGGCCCTCGCCGATCACGTCCACGACGGGCGAGGGGAACTTCGAGATCGAGATGCCGAGGTCGCCGCGCAGCACGTGCTGCAGGTACGTGAGGTACTGGCGGCCGAGCGGCTCGTTCGTGAAGCCGAGCGCTTCGCGCATCGCGGTGAGGGCCTCGGGCGTCATCTGGCCGCTGAAGCGCGCGAACAGCGCGGTGGCCGGGTCGCCGGGCATGAGGCGCGGCAGGAAGAAATTGAGCGTCACGGCGGTCCACGCCGCGCTCGCATAGAAGAACAACCGTCGCAGCAGGAAGTTCACGGTCGCTCCGTGCGCGGACGCAGCGCGGTCAGGACGAGAAGGGGCTCGCCGCGGTCGAACTTGTTGGGCGACGGGTCGGCGTACGGCTCGTCGCGCGAGGGGAAGCCCGCGAAGCGGCCCTTGGCGTACTCGGCCCACGACGGGTTCGGGTAGAGCGGGATGGCGGGCGCCTCGCTCGCGAACAGCCGCTGCAGCCGATCCCCGAGCTCCCGCTGCGTGGCGGGTTCGGTCGCACGCTCGAACGCTCCGAGCAGGCTGTCGGCGGCGGGGCTCGCGTAGCGGTGCCAGTTGCCGAGCGACGGCGTGCCGACCGGCTTCAGTGTGGAGCTCGACATGAGGTAGCGGTAGGCGTGGTACGGGGCGGGGCCCTCGAACGACCAGCCGAGGCTGAGGTCGAAGTCGCCCTCCTGCACGCGCTGGAACCACGCTGCGAAGTCGTAGGTGCGCACCGAGGCGTCCACGCCGATGGCGCGCAGTCCGCGCACGATGACCTGCGCGGCTCGCACCCAGTCCGACCAGCCCGAGACGACGAGCACGTCGTAGCGCCACGCCCCGCCGTTGGGTGAGCGTCGGAAACCGTCGGTGCCGCGCACGTAGCCGGCCTCGTCGAGCATCCGCGCGGCGCGGTCCGGGTCGAACCGCACCCAGTCGCCCATCCCGACCGCGACCGTGTCCCGCAGCGCGGCGTAGGCGTCGCTCAGTCCCGTCGCGTCGGCCGGGCGCGAGTAGCGGTGCAGCGCCACGTCCACGAGCAGCGTGCGGTCCACCGCCATGCTGAGCGCCTTGCGCACGCGCACGTCCGAGAACGGTTCGCGCGTGGTGTTGGCGTACAGGAAGATGCTGCCCGCGGTGCACGGGAACCAGTAACCGTGCCGTTCCGGGGCGCGCTGCACGTAGACGCGGTCGATCGCCGGGATGAAGTTGCCCGCCCAGTCCACCTCGTCGAACACCAGCGCGAGGTTGGCACGGTCGTTCGAGGGATAGGCCGGGAACCGCAGCGCGCGCACCGCGGGCCGACCGGGCTGCCAGTAGTGGGGGTTGCGGCCGAGCTCGTACACCTGGTTGCGGAACACGAGCACCTCGGTGAACGGCCCCGTGGCGACCGGGTGCTCGTTCGGGAACCGCACCGGGTCCTCGATCGAGGCCCAGACGTGCTCGGGCACGATCTGCACCGCGGCGAGCTCGTCGAAGCCGGGCACGAACACACGCTGGAAGCGGAAGTCCACGGTGCGGTCGTCCACCGCGGTGACCGACTGGAGGAAGCCCCAGCAGCCACGACGGTCGAGCGCCTTGTGGCGGCGGATGAGGTCGAACGTGAACGCCACGTCGCCGGCGTCGAAGTCCTTGCCGTCCGACCAGCGCACACCCGCGCGCGTGGTCACGCGCAGCAGCAGTCCACCCTCGCGCCACTCGAAGCCCGTCGCCAGCCACGGCACCTGCTTCGCCTGCACGCTGTTGTACACGAACAGCGGTTCGTACACGCCCGCCAGCGTGGGCCAGCGCGCCGCGGTCGCGGGCGTGAGCGGGTTGAAGTTGCGGACCCACGACGCCTGCTGCTCCTGCGACACCACGAGCACGTCGGGCGGCAGCTCCTTGCGCTGCGGCGCGCACGAGACGGTCGCGAGCAGGGCCAGGACCGGCAGCAGCCGGACGAAGGGGCGGGGCGAGGTCACGAGGGCAGGCGGTAGACGCGGACGTAGTCCACGACCATGGACTGCGGGAACACGGTGGTGGCGTCGGGGTTGCCGAGGAAGTTCCCGCCGACCGCGAGGTTGAGCAGGATCGAGAACGGGTGGTCGAACACCCACGTGCGTCCGCCGGTCATGCTGGCAGGGGTGACGGAGTGGTAGAGGTTGCCGTTCACACGCCACTCGATGCGCGTCGGGGTCCAGTCCACCGAGAAGATGTGGAAGCCGTCGTTGAACGTGCCCGAGGGCAACGTGTAGTTGCGACTGATGGCGGCACCACCCGAGTAGCCGGGACCGTGCACGCTGCCCACCACCACGTTGGGCTGCTGACCGCGGTACTCCATGACGTCGATCTCGCCGCACGCGGGCCACGACACCTGCCCGATGTTGGCCCCGAGCAGCCAGAAGGCGGGCCAGATGCCCTGCCCGATGGGCAGCCGGATGCGCGCTTCGAAGCGGCCGTACGCCTGCGCGTAGAGGCCGAGCGTGTTGAGGCGAGCCGAGGTGTACTCGCGACCCTGGTACGACTCGCGTCGCGCGGTGATGACGAGGTTGCCGGCGCCGTCGAGCGCGGCGTTCGTGGTCCGGTCGGTGTCGTACTCGAGCTGGTTGTTGCCCCAGCCGCTACCGCCGACCTCGTACTGCCACTTCGTGGCGGACGGTCGGCTGCCCGCCGGGCCGGTGAACTCGTCGGACCACAGCAGGTCGGCCGTGGGCGGGGTCGCGGGCGCGGTGGGCTTGCGGCAGCCGGCGGCGACGGCCGACAGGGCGAGTGCGGCGAGCAGGGTGAGGAGCAACGGTCGCGGCATCAGCGGGTCCTCGTTCGGCGGTGCGTCGTGGGGAAGAGTCGGGAGTCGTTGAGTGCGGCGTCGAGCACCATGGTGGCGGCGCCCACGGCCCCGGCGCGCGGGCCGAGTTCACTGACGACGATGTCGGAGGAGTCGAGCGAGCTGACCAGCGTGCGGCGTCTCACGGTCTCGCGCAACGGCTCCAGCAGTCGCTTGCCGACGTGCGTGAGTCCGCCACCGAGGATGACCTTGGCGGGGTTCATGAGGTTCAGCATGCTGGCGATGGCGATGCCGAGGTTCTCGGCGGCCTCGTGGACGAGCCGGCTCCCGAGCGGGTCACCCGCGAGCGAGGCCTCCTCGATCGCGGCCAGCGTGGGTTCGCCCTGCGCGAGCGGGCTGTCCGGGTACTCCGGGGCGAGGCGCAGCGCACGCGTCACGAGCGCCTGCGAGCCGACGAAGGTCGCGAGGCAACCGCGCAGTCCGCACACGCACGGCTCGCCATGCGGGTCGATGGCCATGTGCCCGATCTCGCCGGCGACGCCCCGCGAGCCGCGGAACAGGCGTCCGCCGCTCACGTGGCCCGACCCGATGCCGGTGGCGACCTTCACGTACGCGAAGTCGTCCACCCCGCGCCCCGCACCCCACCAGCGTTCGGCGAGCGCGCCCAGGTTGGCGTCGTTGTCCACGAACAGCGGCACGCCGTAACCCTCGGCCAGCGGCTCGAAGCCGTGACGACCGTTCCAGTCCGGCAGCACCACCTCGGAGAGTCGTTCGGGCGAGCGTGGGTCCACCGGGCTCGGCAGCGCGATGCCCACGCCGACGAGGGTGCGCGTCGAGCCGCCGTGCTTGGTCAGGCAGGCGTCGCAGAGTTCGCGCACGAGGCGGCGCGTGCCCTCGGGGTCGGGGCGCACCGCGTGCTGGCGATGCCGCCATACAAGCACCTTGCCGCGTAGGTCGGTGAGCGCGACCGCGACGTGCGAGGCACCCACCTCGACGCCGAGGATGACGCACGACTCGTCCTGGAAGCGCAGCACGATGGGGCGGCGCCCGCCGCTCGACGGGCCGGTGCCGATCTCGGCCACGAGTGCGGTCGGCAGCAGCAATGAGACGATCTCGGAGACCGTCGAGCGCGACAGGTCGGCCCGGCGCGCGATGTCGGCGCGCGAGATCTCCTGCTCCTGCCAGATGAGGCGGAGCACGGCGTCCGCGAGCGGGCGCGGACGCCCCGGATCGGTCCGGCGCGGACCGCGGCGATCGAGGGGGGGCGTGGTCAGGGACATGGGCCTCGGGGCGGGGATCCGTTCCGGGACGGGCACGGATCGCCGTGGGGCGGATGCCCGCCGAGCGGGCATCCGCAGGAAGAGAGGGCGCTAGCGACGGAAGTAGACGTTGTCGACGTAGACCGGCGGCAGGGGCTGGTCGAAGGTGTCGGAGTCGCCGCCCTTGATGATGATCTGCGCGAGGTGGGCGCGCCCGGTGAGGCCCGTCATGGACGCGAGCGGGATGTCGAACGTGTTCCAGGCGGCTTCCTGCAGCACCTCGAACGGGGGCGGAGGCTGCGGCGTGAACTTGACCGCGACCGTCTCGTGCTCGCTGTCGTCGCCGCCGCCGAAGACGCCGTCGGGGCCGAAGTCCACGAGCTTGATGCGGAACGCGCGGCCCGTGGCCATCCAGACGTCGAGGCGCAGGTGCGTCATGCCGCTCGCGTCCACGGGCGGGGACTTGAACTCGATGGCCGCGTAGTTCGCGGGCGAGAGCCCGGAGCGGTACTTCTTGGTCGGATTGCCGGCCACAAGCACGTCGCTCACGTCGGACAGGTCCCAGTCCGGCGACCACGTGTCCACGGAGCGGTTCGAGTAGCTGTCGCTGTAGAGCGAGAGGACGTCGGCGGCCGGGTGGGTCGGGTTGGGGGCGGCCACCGCGGGCGCGCCGATGGCCCGCAACAACGTGGTGCCGGGCACGGGGATCGTGCCGAGGCTCGCGGTGAGCGTCGCGTTGCCCGAGCCCACGACCTGCATGCGGCCGTTCACCTCGCGCGCCACGGTGGTGTCGGACGACGTCAGGGTGAGGTAGTTCGAGGACATGGACACGACGCGGTCGGTCTCGCCCGCGATGTCGAACAGCGCCTGCACGCCGTCGAGTACGATGTTCGAGCCGACGTCGAGCACCGGGGCCTGCGGGGGCACCACGGCGCGCGGGTTGGCGAGGTCGGGCGAGGTCTCGAACGTGATGTCGTCGAGCCACAGGGTGCAGCCACCCTGCGCGTCGGGCGCCAGCGCGAAGTAGAACATGCCGCGCTCGCGCGTCAGCCGCGCCGGCACGGGGACCGGGATGACGACCTTGGTCCACGTGGTGGTGATCGCGAGGTCGTTGCGGTGCGCGTCGTAGAGCGATCCGCCGGTGTTGTCGTTGCCCAGCCCGGCCACGGCCATGGTGACGTTCCGGCTGGCCTTGGCCCAGAACGAGAGCGCGTTGTAGCCGGAGAGGTCGTGCGACCGCACCGCCACGAAGGCGCCGCCCGAGTAGACGTTGTTGAGCACGGTGATGCGGATGGAGCGCGTGCCCGTGTGGCGCTCGACCGCGTCGATCGCCAGCGCCTCGTAGTTCGAGTTCAGGAACGGCTGCCAGTCCACGCCCGCCCCGAAGGCGTCGTCGAACACGAGCGGGTCGGTGTTCGACGGGATGGGCTGCAGCACACCCTTGTGCGGCGCGCACCCCGCGAGGATCGCGAGCAAGGTGATGCCGAGGGCGCCGCGAACGAGGGACGTGCGGGTCATGCCGGACCTCCGGATCGGTGGGGTGGCCGTCGGAGGGGGCCCGGGAAGGGCGCCGTGCTCGGACGGACTTTGTTCAACTCGCGAGCAAAGTATCGGCGCGCCCCCGAAGCCCTGTCAAGACCGACCCGTCTGAATAGGGTGGGACGTGGGCGGATCCCGCACGGCGAGCCTACTACCACCGGGCCCGCGGGTCGTCTAGAGTCCCGCGCTCATGTCCCCGACAGAGAGCAATCCCGCGCCCGACACCCCCCGTCCGCCCGCCGACGCCCTGCGCGAGGCCATCGACCTGCTCGAGCGGGTGGCCGAGGACCGCGCCCTGCTGGCCGGGTTGTCGGCCGAGGACCGGGCCCGTCTCATCCGGGCCGCGGGTTCGGTGTTCCACCCCGACCCGGCCGCCCGCCGCCGGCTGGTGAAGACGTTCACGCGCATCCGCAAGAACGAGCGCGCCCAGCAGGACGAGCGCGTCATGGCCGAGACCGGGATCCGCGCGCTCCGCCGTCTGCCCGTGTTCACCACCCCGCCCGCGTTCGCCCCGCGCGAGTTCATCGCGCTCGACGCGGCCCCGAGCGAGGACGACGAGCGGCTCGCGCGCGAGGCCGAGGCCGCCCCCGCCGTGGGTGGCGAAGGCGCCGAGGGCGCGCGGACCATCGAGGCGCGCGCCTGCTACATCTGCAAGCAGCCCTACTCGCAGGTCCACCACTTCTACGACCGGCTGTGCCCGGCGTGCGGCGACTTCAACTTCGCCAAGCGCACCGAACTCGCGGACCTCACGGGCCGCGTCGCGCTGCTCACCGGCGGGCGCGTGAAGATCGGCTACCAGGCCGGGCTCAAGCTGCTGCGCTGCGGCGCGCACCTCATCGTGACCACGCGCTTCCCGCGCGACTCGGCCATGCGCTACGCGCTGGAGCCCGACTTCGCCGAGTGGGGGCACCGGCTCGAGATCTTCGGGCTCGACCTGCGCCACACCCCGAGCGTCGAGGCGTTCTGTCACCACCTGCTCACCACGCGCGAGCGGCTCGACTACATCGTCAACAACGCCTGCCAGACCGTGCGCCGTCCGCCCGACTTCTACGCCCACATGATGGAGCACGAGAACGCCGCCCTCGGCGACCTGTCGGCGACCGCGCGCGGCCTGCTCGGGGCGTGGGAGGGCTTGCGCGGCTACCACCTGCTGCCCGAGGGCCGCGAGGCGGATGCGGCGCGCGAGGCCGCGATCGGTCCCGCTGCGCGCGCCGCCGAGCTCGCGGGGCTCACGCACGCCGCGCAGTTGTCGCAGGTACCGCTGCTGCCCGAGGAGGAGCGCGCGCAGCGCGACCTGTTCCCGGTCGGCCGGCTCGACGCCGACCTGCAGCAGGTGGACCTGCGTGGGCGCAACTCGTGGCGGTTGCTGCTCGCCGAGGTGCCGACGGTCGAGCTGCTCGAGGTCCAGCTCGTCAACGCCATCGCGCCGTTCGTGCTCAACGCCCGCCTCAAGCCGCTCATGGTGCGCACGCCCGGGCAGGACAAGCACATCGTGAACGTCTCGGCCATGGAAGGTCAGTTCTACAAGAGCTTCAAGACGACGCGGCACCCGCACACCAACATGGCCAAGGCCGCGCTCAACATGATGACGCGCACCTCGGCGACCGACTACCGGCAGGACGGCATCCACATGAACAGCGTGGACACCGGCTGGGTCACCGACGAGGACCCGGCGGCGATCGCCGCGCGCAAGGCCGAGGAGCACCGCTTCGTGCCGCCGCTCGACATCGTGGACGGCGGCGCGCGCATCGTGGACCCGATCGTGGACGGCATGAACACCGGCCGCCACGTCTGGGGGCAGTTCCTCAAGGACTACCGGCCGACGCCCTGGTGAGCGTGCGCCGATCCGCGGTCGCCCGTCGCGAGCGGCGACCACGGACCGGGCGCCCCGCCGCCCTCACGGCATGGGCGCGGCGACCGCCGCCAGCGCACCCGGCGCGACCAGACCCGGCACCACCGCGACCGGCTTCGGGTTCTTGCAGCCGGGGCTGAACGTGGCGACGCGCAGGTGGGCCTGGTACTTGCCACCGTCGTTGCGGGTCACGAGCAGTCCGGTGTTCGCCTGCCCCGGCGTGGTGCAGTAGAAGATCGGCATCGTGCTCCCCGCGTTCGCGGGCAGCGTGAAGTCGAACTCGTACGTGCCGTCCGAGACCCACGTCGCGACGAGGTCGGTGTTGCCGGTCTTGCTCGAGTTGACGCGCACGCCGAGTGCGGCCGGTCCCTCGAGCGTGCCGCACTCCCACATCTCGGTGATGCGCAACCGGTAGGTCTTGACCGCCTCCACGTCCCACGCCTGCACGGCGGGACCGGTGGGGCCGGAGACGCAGCCGCCATCGAGCGGGATCACGGCCACGAGTCGCGCGTTGGCGAGCGCGAGTGACGGCAGCGACGCGAACGCGAGCGTCGCGATGAACATGCGGATGTGGCGTTCCATGTTCTCCTCCTGTGCATGCAGCGCGGATGGTTCGGCCCCCGGGAGGAGTGGCCGCGGACGACGGGGGACGACCGGATGGTCGCGCTCGGGTCCCCGTACCGCAAGCGGGATCGCCCCGTCGGCGTCCCTGCAGGAGGGGCATCGGCGCGACGCGGTCCCGCATGCACGGTGACCGTCGGACCATGCGCGGGGTCGTCGTCGTGCGCGCCGTCGCGTGCGCGCGAGTGGCCCCGCGTCGTCGGAAGTGCGAGTGTCGCGCCATGTTCCGCTCGTTCGTGCCGTCGCGCACCGACCTCGCCGCGTTGCTCCGACTCGCCGGCCCCATCGTGGCCGTGCAGGTCGGCGGCATGCTCATGGGCGTGACGGATACGGTCATCATGGGCCATGTCTCGGCTACCGAATTGGCCGCGACCGCGCTCGGCAACCTGTACTACTACGGTCTCAATAGCCTCGGCGTGGGCATCGTGTGGGTGCTCGACCCGGTGGTCTCGCAGGCCATGGGCGCGCGCGACCACGAGGGCGCCGCGCTCGGCATCCAGCGTGGCGTGGTGCTGGGGCTGCTGCTCGGCGTGATCGCGAGCCTGCTCTGCCTGCCGGCGGGCCCCATCCTCACCGCGCTCCGCCAGCCCGCCGACGTGGTGCCGCGCGCCACGGCGTTCGTGCTCACCTCGGCGCCGAGCCTCGTGTTCATGCTGGCGTTCATGACGCTGCGCCAGTGCCTGCAGGCGATGAAGCACACCGAGGCGATCGTCGCCACGGTCGTGGTGGGCAACCTCGTGAACCTCGGGCTCAACATGGTGTTCGTGTTCGGGAACCTCGGCTTCCCGGCCATGGGGTGCGTGGGTTCGGCGCTCGCGAGCGTGCTCGCGCGCCTCGTCATGCTGGTGATGCTGCTCGTGCTGTCGCGCCGCACGCTCGGCCCCATGCTGCGCCCGTGGCGGCCCGAGGCCCTGCGCCCGTGGCCGCTCGTGCGCATGTTCCGCATGGGGTTGCCGCTCGGACTGCAGAACGGTGTCGAGTTCGCGACCTTCGCCGGCATCTCGGTGCTCGCGGGTTGGTTCGGCGCCGAGGCCATGGGCGGGCACCAGGTCGCGATCAACTTCGCCTCGCTGCTGTTCATGGTCCCGCTCGGCATCGGCTCGGCCGGGGCGGTCATGGTGGGACATGCGATCGGCGCGGGCGACGACGCGCACGCGCGCCGCGTGGCCGGTGCGGCGCTCGTCTGCGGCGCGGGCTTCATGGCCTTCACGGCCAGCCTGCTGCTCGCCCTGCCGGGGGTCTTCGCACAGCTCTACACCGACGTGCCCGGCGTGCTCGCGGTCGCGGTCGCGCTGCTGCCCATCGCCGGCGTGTTCCAGGTCTTCGACGGGCTGCAGGTGGTGGCCGCGGGCCTGTTGCGCGGTGCGGGCGACACGCGCGCCCCGCTCCTCGCCAACGTGGTCGGGTTCTGGGTCGTGGGTGTGCCCGTGAGCCTGTGGCTCGGCTTCCGCGAGGGGATGGGCGTGGTCGGGCTGTGGTGGGGCTTCGTCGCCGGGCTCGTGGCCGTGGCTACCTTCCTCGTGCTGCGCGTGCGCGTGCGGCTGTCGCGCCCGCTCACCCGGCTGCGGTTCGAGGACGAGGTCGCCCCTCCGGTCTGACCTCGCGGGCTGCACGACGACCGCCCGCTGTGCGAGACTGCGCCCCGAGACCCGAGGGCCCTTCGAGTGCGTTGGTCGTTCCGACTCCTCACCATCGCCGGCATCCGCATCGAGGTGCACGCCACGTTCCTGCTGCTCGTGGGTGCGGTCGCGCTGCTGCGCAGCGACTCGACCCCGGTGTGGGTCGCGGTCGGTGATCTGCTCATCCTGTTCGCGTGCGTGCTGCTGCACGAGCTCGGACACGCGCTCGCGGCGAGGCGCTACGGCATCGGTACGCGCGAGATCGTGCTGCTGCCGATCGGCGGCGTGGCCCGGCTCGAGCGCATGCCGGACAAGCCGCTGCAGGAGATCGTGGTGGCGCTGGCCGGTCCCGGCGTGAACCTCGTCCTCGCCACGGGCACCGCGATCGCGCTCGCCGCGAGCGGCGTGCGGCCCGAGCAGGCGCTCGAGCGCGCCGGGACCGGACTGCCCGAGTTCCTGCTGCTCGCGAACCTCACCATGCTGCTGTTCAACCTCATCCCCGCGTTCCCCATGGACGGCGGCCGCGTCCTGCGTGCGCTGCTCGCGCTCGCGCTGCCGTTCCCGCGCGCCACCCGCATCGCGTCGCTCGTGGGGCAGGGCTTCGCGCTGCTGTTCGCGGTCGCCGGGTTGTTCGTGTTCCGCAACCCCATGCTGGTGTTCGTGGCCCTGTTCGTGTTCCTCGCCGCTGGCGAGGAGCGCGCCATCGTGCAGACGCGGGCCGCGCTCACCGGGCTGCCGGTGTCGGCGGCCATGGTGACCTCGTTCGTCTCGCTCGAGACGCGCCACGAACTGCAGCACGCGGTGGACCTCATGCTCGCGGGGGACCAGCAGGACTTCCCGGTGCTCGAGGGCGGGCGCTACCTCGGCATGTTGACGCGCTCCGACCTCATTCGCGGCCTGCGCGCCGACGGTCCCGAGGCCCCGGTCGGCCGCGTCGTGCGCACCGACATCGAGCCGGTGGACGGCACCTGGCCGCTCGAGCGCGCCCTGCAGGTCATGCGCGCCGCGCGCCTCAGCGCCGTGCCGGTCACGCGCGCCGGCCAGCTCGTGGGACTGCTCACGCTCGAGAACGTGGGCGAGCTGCTCATGGTGCAGGAGGCCCGCCAGCGTCACGCGGGGACGGCGTGATCCGGAACTGGCGCCGCACGCAGCCGCACGCCCGCTGGATCCTGCCGCTCGTGGTCGTGGTGGGCGCGTTCGTGCTGTGGCGCGAGTCGCGCGCGGTGCGCTGGCGCGAGATCGCCCCCGGCGCGGAGTTCGCGACCCTGCGCGGCGAGCCGTACTGCCGGCGCGGTTCGTCGGGCATCGCCGTGTTGCGGCTCGACCCCGAGCGCGTGCGCCTGCGCGTGCACCACTACACGAGCCTCGGGGCCACGCGTCCGTTCGACATCGTCGAGTGGCAGCGGCGCACGACCTCGGTCGCGGTGTTCAACGCCGGACAGTTCTACCCCGACTGGCGCTACATGGGTCTGCTCGCGAGCGGCGGGCGCTGGGTCTCGTCGCGCGCGCACAAGGGCTACCAGGCGCTGCTCGTCGCCGACCGCGCCGACGGCGGTGGCGGGGCGGCGGTGCTCGACCTCGAGCACGCCCGGTTCGACCGGGACTCGCTGCGATGGAACGAGGTCGCGCAGTCGTTCATGCTGTTCGACAGCACCGCCACGCTGCGAGTGCGACGCAGCGAGCGCATCGCGAACCGCACCGTGGTGGGCGAGGACCGGCACCACCGTATCGTGGTGCTGGTGAGCGAGGGCGCCTACACGTTGGCCGACTTCGCGCACGTCATCATGCAGTCCCCGCTCGAGGTCACGCACGCCATGAGCATGGACGGCGGGCGCGAGGCCGAGTTGCTGGTCGCGCGCGGCGGGTTCCGCTACGCCTCGTTCGGCCCGTGGCCCGAGGCGCGCCCGGGCGAGGATCCGCCCGCCGGCAACCGCACGCCGCTGCCCGCGGTGATCGCGGTCGAGCTGCCGTGAGCCGCCCGCTGCGCTTCCCGTGCGCGGTCTGCGGCACGCCCGTGTCGCGTCGCCCGGCCACCGCGACGCGCCCCCGGCACATCCTCTGCCCGCACTGCCGCTACGTGCTGCACGACTACCCGCGTTCCGCCGCCGGTCTGCTCGTGGTGCGCGACGAGCGCGTGCTGTTGCTCGAGCGCGCGCACCCGCCGCGCGTCGGGTTCCTCGACGTGCCGGGCGGCTTCCTCGAGGCGGGCGAGTCGTTCGAGCGCTGCGCGCGTCGCGAGTTGCGCGAGGAGACCGGACTGCGCGTGGGCGCGGTGAGCCCGCTCGGCACCTACTGGGACACGTACCTCGTGCGCGGCTTCGGCCGCATCCCGGTCATGAACGTGTACTTCGCGGCCCGCTGGCGCAGCGGCACGCCGGTCGCGGCCGACGACGCGGCGCACGCCGAGTGGGTGCCCATCGCCGGTCTGGCGCGCCGCCGCGCGCGCTTCGCGTGGGCGCACATGACGCCGCTCCTGCGCGACCTCGCCCGGCACGTCCGCGCGCGCTGACGCGTCCTGCGGGCTTGTGGCGCGGCCGTCCGCTCCACTACCGTGACGGTTCGTGTCCGCCGATCCCCCCGCCGCCCCCGGAGCCGCCCCGCCCGTGTCGGACTTCATCCAGTTCGAGGACGTCTCGCGCCGCTACGGCGGCGTGCACGCCGTGGACCGGGTCTCGCTCGGTATCCGCAAGGGCGAGTTCTTCTCGCTGCTCGGGCCCAGCGGCTGCGGCAAGACGACGCTGCTGCGCATGCTGGCGGGCTTCGAGCGCCCCGACTCGGGCCGGGTGTGGCTCGACGGCGTGGACATCACCGACCTGCCGCCCGAGCGCCGGCGCGTCAACACCATCTTCCAGAACTACGCCCTGTTCCCGCACCTCTCGGTGCGCCAGAACATCGCGTTCGGGCCCACCGTGGCGCGCCGTCCGCGGCGCGAGGTCGACGAGGACGTCGAGCGCATGCTCGCGCTCATCCAGATGCGCGACCACGCCGACAAGCGCATCGACGAGATCTCGGGCGGCCAGAAGCAGCGCGTCGCAATCGCGCGCGCGCTCGTGAACCGGCCCGCCGTGCTGCTGCTCGACGAGCCGCTCGCCGCGCTCGACCTCAAGCTGCGCCAGCGCATGCTCATGGAGCTCGACCTCGTGCACGACGAGGTCGGCATCACGTTCGTGTTCGTGACCCACGACCAGGGCGAGGCCATGAGCGTGGCGGACCGCGTCGGCGTCATGCACGCCGGCCGCATCGAGCAGGTCGGACGCCCGGCCGAGGTGTACGAGACGCCCCAGACCAGCTTCGTCGCGGCGTTCATCGGCGACAGCAACTTCTTCGAGGGCGTGGTGGCCGACGTCGTGGACGCGGAGCGCGTGCGGCTGCGCGTGGACGGCTTCCCCGACCTGACCGCGTTCAACGACAAGGGGCTGCGGACGGGCGACCACGTGTTCCTGAGCGTGCGCCCCGAGAAGATCCGCATCACCCGCGAGGAGCCCGCCGCGAGTCCCGACCACAACCTCGCGCGCGCGACCGTGGACGACGTCATCTACCTCGGTACGCACACGCGGTTCTGGCTGCGGTCGGGCGAGTACCGCATCGCGGTCGAGCGCCAGCACAACCGGTTCGTGCTCGACGAGCGCCCCATCACCTGGAACGACGAGGTCTGGGTGCAGTGGCACGCGGACGACGGCTACATGCTCGAACGCTACGCCGAGCGCGACGAGGCGCTCATGGCGATCCCGCCGCGCCGGGTGGGCGAGGGCGACGCCCCGCCCGAGGACGTCCGTGGCTGAGGCGCGCGGCCTGTTCCGGCCGCGCGACGAGCGGGCGTGGAGCGCGCCGTCGGTGGTGTGGCTGGCGGTGCTGTTCGCACTGCCCGCGCTGGTGGTGGTCGCGATCGCGTTCCGGTCCGCCGACCCTTATGGCGGCATCGGCGAGGGTTGGACGCTGGCCACGCTCGCGCGGCTCGCCGACCCCACCATGCCCGCCCTGTTGTGGCGCACGTTCGCGCTGTCCGCCGCCACCACGGGGCTCTGCCTCGTGCTCGCGACCCCGACCGCGTACGTCATGGCACGCTGCTCGGCGCGCCTGCGCCAGCTCATGGTGCTCGCGGTCGTGGTGCCGTTCTGGACCAGCTTCCTCGTACGCATCTTCGCGTGGAAGGTCGTGCTCCATCCCGAGGGGGCGCTGCAGCGCGCGCTGGTGGCGCTGCACCTCGTGCCCGAGGGCTCGACGCTGCTCTACCAGCCGGCCGCGGTCCTGCTCGTGCTCGTTTACACCGAGCTGCCGTTCGCGATCCTGCCGATCTACGCCGCGGCCGAGCGCTTCGACTTCCGACTGCTCGAGGCCGCACGCGACCTCGGCGCGGGCCCGGTGCGCTCGTTCCTCGGCGTGTTCCTGCCCGGCATCCGCCGCGGACTGCTCACGGCCACGCTGGTGACGTTCATCCCCGCGCTGGGGTCGTACATCGTGCCCGACCTCGTGGGCGGGCCCGGTGGCGAGATGCTCGGCAACCGCATCGCGCAACGCACGTTCGTGGACCGCGACCTGCCGCAGGCCGCCGCGCTCTCCACGCTGCTCGCGCTCGCGGTGCTGCTGCCGTCGGCCCTCGCGCTCACGCTGTCGCGCCGCCGCACGCCCGGGGCGGGGGAGCCGGTCCGATGAGGCGCAGTCGCGCTCCGCGCGTACTCGCGGCCGCGGTGCTCGCGTTCCTGTGGCTGCCCATCGTGGTGTTGGTCGCACACTCGTTCAACGCCTCGCGGTTCGGCGGTCAGTGGACCGGCTTCACGCTGGTCTGGTACGAGCGCCTGTTCACCGCGGCCGACGTCTGGCGCGCGCTCGCCAACACGCTGCTCGTCGCGCTCGGCTCGACCGCGATCGCCACCGTGCTCGGCACCACCGCCGCGCTCGCGCTCGACCGCTACCGCAGCCGCCTGCAGGACGTGCACCACCTGCTCGTCCACGCCCCGCTCGTGGTGCCCGAGATCCTGCTCGGGATCAGCCTGCTGCTGTTCTTCGTCGCGTTGCGCGTGCCCCTCGGCATGGGCACGCTGGTGGCGGCCCACGTCACCTTCTGCGTGAGCTACGTCACCCTCGTCGTGCTGGGGCGGCTGCAGGACTTCGACTGGACGCTGCTCGACGCCGCGCAGGACCTCGGTGCCGACGGCTGGACGGCGGCGCGCCGTGTGCTGTTGCCCCTGCTCGCCCCCGGCATCGCGGCGGGGGCGCTGCTCGCGTTCACGCTCTCGGTGGACGACTTCGTGATCACGTTCTTCGTGTCCGGGCCGGGCACGACGACGCTGCCGCTCCGCATCTACAGCATGATCAAGCACGGCTCGCCCCCGATCATCAACGCCCTCTCGACCCTGTTGCTCGCCCTCACCGTCACCACCGTCTGGTTCAGCCAGCGTCTGCTCAAGGAGGCCCGGTGAAGCCCTGGATCGTCCGCGCGGCACTCGTCCCTCTCGCGATCGTCGCGTCCCTCGGGTGCGCGAAACGCGAGACCCCCGTGCTGCACGTCTACACGTGGGCCGACTACATCAAGCCCGAGTTGGTGCAGCGCTTCGAGCGCGAGAACCGCTGCCGGGTGGTGATCGACACCTACGACTCGAACGAGGCGATGTACGCCAAGCTCAAGGCCGGCGCGACGGGCTACGACCTGCTCACGCCCTCGAGCTATCTGGTCCAGGTGCTGGAGTCGCAGGGCATGCTGCAGCCGCTCGACCACTCCCGGTTGCCGAACCTCGTCAACGTGGACCGCGACTACCTCGCCATCGCGATCGACTCCGGCATGGTGCACAGCGTGCCCTACATGCTCACGAACACCGGCGTGGGCTATCTGCGCAGCAAGGTCGGCGAGCTCGAGCCGACGTGGGCGGTGTTCGACCGGGCCGACCTGAAGGGCCGCATGACGATGCTCAATGACATGCGCGAGACGATCGGGGCGGCGCTCAAGTACCTGGGCTACAGCCTCAACTCCACCGACTCGCTCCAGCTCGAGCAGGCGAAGGACGTGGTGCTGCGCTGGAAGCGCAACCTCGCCAAGTTCGAGAACGAGCAGTACAAGGGGGGGCTCGCCTCGGGCGAGTTCGTGCTCGTGCACGGCTACAACGGCGACCTCATGCAGGCGCGCGCCGAGAACCCCGACATCGCGTTCTTCGCGCCGCGCGAGGGCCTGTCGCTGTCGTGCGACGACCTCGTCATCCCCAAGGACGCCAAGCAGGTCGAGTTGGCGCACCGGTTCATCGACTTCCTGCACGACCCCGAGGTCGCGGCCGAGAACAGCGAGGCCGTGCAGTACCTGTGCCCCAACTCCGCGTCGTACGACCGTCTGCCCGCCGACTTCGTGAACGACCCCGCACTCCGGCTGTCGCCCGAGGTGCGTGCGAGGTCCGAGGTCATCCGCGACGTCGGCCCGGAGCTCGTGAAGTACACGCGCGTCTGGGACGTCATCAAGGCCACCCCGTGAGGAGAACCGTCATGTCGCTGCGCTCGCTCGTCCTTCCGCTCCTCGCGCTGTTCGTGGTCGCGGCCCCCGTCCGGGCCGCCGAGGACGCCCCTGCGCCCCGAACCTCGTACACGCTCGAGGGCGCGCTGTCGCTGCACAACTCCGACCGCGCCTACTTCCAGCCGGGCGTGGCCAACTGGGGCGAGGGCTTCGCGCGCGCCCGCGTCCAGCATGCGCTGTCGCCGGCGCTCCGACTCGAGGTCGGCGGCGTCGTCATGAACACGATGGGTAAGGACTACGACGGCGTCGGCGACCGCGCCGACGGCCGCCTCGACCGCCTCACGCTGTCGCTCGGCGACCTCGAGCGCGGCCCGTCGCTCGTGGTGGGCCGGCAGGAGCTCAAGCTGGGGGAGGGCTTCCTGATCGGCGACGGCTACTACGACACGCGCGCCGCGCGCTGGAACATCCCGCTCTCGTTCTACGACGGCGTCACCGCGCGGTGGAACGCTACGAAGGGGCGCGTGACCGCGTTCGCCACCGACTACTCGCCGTCGTTCGGCGACGCCGACCTGGGCTTCGTGCCCGACGGCGTCATCGCGGGCGGTGAGCTGGCGTGGACGCCCGCCGAGGGCCACGAGCTCGCGGTCGCCTACCTCGCTCGCGACGATCGCAGCGTCACGAAGGACCGCACGCGCACCTGGTCGGTGCGCGGGGCGGCGGCGCGCGGTCCGTGGTCGCTCACGAGCGAGGCGGTGTTCGAGAGCGGGTCGTTCGACGGCGTGGACGTGGCCGGCCGCGGCGGGCGACTGGGTGTCACCTACACGCACGCCGGTCCGTGGTCGCCGACCGTGCGCGCCGAGTACGTGCTGCTCACCGGCGACGACCCCGGCACGCCCGAGGACGAGACCTACGACCCGTGGCACTACATGTGGAACGACTGGTCGAACTGGTACCTCGGCGACATGCTCGGCTCCACCGTGGGCACGTGGACCGACATGCGGACCGCGCTGCTCGAGGTGAAGCTGACGCCGCGCGAGGGCACCGGTCTGCGCGTGCTCGCGCACCGCTTCGACCGCGACCAGGGCAAGCCCGCGCCTTACGCCTGGGAGTTCGACGGCGTGCTGGAGCAATCGTTCGGCGAGCGCTGGAGCGCCTGGATTATGGGCGCGTGGGTGACGCCGCTCGAGCGTGCCAAGCTCGAGTCCGGCAGCGACCAGCGCACCACGCAGGTGTTCGCCAGCGTGACGTGGCGGTTCGAGGGCCGGCTCGGCGACTGACCGTTCGCCGGGGTGACACGAGGCGCCGCGGGTGTATGCTCGCGGCGCCTCGTGCGTTCCGTGCCCCGTTCCCCGGAGATCCTGCATGACCCTGCCGACCGCCGCCGTTCCGACGCTCCGCACCTACGTGGGGGGCCAGTGGCTCGAGTCCCGCGCCACGACCACCGCCGAGGTCCGCAACCCCGCCACGAACGAGATCATCGCCCGCGTCCCCATGGGGGGTGCCGAGGACGTGGACCGCGCCGTGCGTGCCGCGCAGGCCGCGTTCCCGGCGTGGCGCGCGACGCCGCCGGTCAACCGCGTGCGGCCGCTGTTCCGGTTCCGTGAGCTGCTCGAGACGCACTTCGAGGACATCGCGCGCATCGTGACGCGCGAGCACGGCAAGACGATCGACGAGTCGCGTTCGAGCCTGCGGCGTGCGGTGGACAACGTCGAGGTGGCGTGCGCCGCGCCGTCGCTCATGCAGGGCCTCGCGCTCGAGGACGTGGCAGCCGGGATCGACAGTTCGTTCGTACGCCAGCCGCTCGGCGTGTTCGCGGCCATCACCCCGTTCAACTTCCCGGCCATGGTGCCCATGTGGTTCCTGCCGCACGCCATCGCCTGCGGCAACACGTTCGTGCTCAAGCCGAGCGAGCGCGTACCGCTGTCGCAGATGCGCATGTTCGAGCTGCTGCACGACGCGGGCCTGCCCGAGGGCGTGGTCAACATGGTGCACGGCGGCAAGGACGCGGTGGACGCGATCCTCGACCATCCGGGCATCGCCGGCGTCTCGTTCGTGGGCAGTTCGCCGGTGGCGCACTACATCTACCGGCGCGGTGCCGAGCGCGGGAAGCGCGTGCAGGCGCTGGGTGGGGCCAAGAACTTCGTGCTCGTGATGCCCGACGCCGACATGGCGCGCGCCGCGAGCGTGTCCACCGAGTCGTGCTTCGGGTGCGCGGGCGAGCGCTGTCTCGCCAACAGCGTGGTGCTGGGCGTGGGCGAGGCCTACGACGCCATCGTGTCGCGCCTGGTCGATGAGGCGAAGCGCATCGTGGTCGGCGACGGTTCCGAGCCCGGCGTCACGATGGGGCCCGTCATCTCGGCCGCCCACCGCGAGAAGGTGCTCGGCTACATCGAGAAGGGGCTCGCCGAGGGCGCCACGCTGGCGCTCGACGGCCGTGGCTACCGTCATCCGAAGCACCCCGAGGGCTACTACCTGGGGCCCTCGATCTTCACCGACGTGAAGGCCGACATGACGATCGCACGCGAGGAGATCTTCGGGCCCGTGCTGTGCGTCATGCGCGCCAAGGACTTCGACGAGGCGGTGGAAATCGTGCGTGCGCACGACCTCGGCAACGCCTCGAGCATCTTCACCTCAAGCGGCAAGTGGGCGCGCGAGTACCGCTGGCGCGTCGAGCCCAGCATGCTCGGCGTGAACATCGGGGTGGCCGCACCGATGGCGTTCTTCCCGTTCGGTGGCGCCAAGGGCAGCTTCTACGGCGACCTCAAGGCGCACGGGCGCGACTCGATCGAGTTCTACACCGACAAGAAGGTCGTCATCACGCGCTGGTTCTGACCGCGTCGGGCGCGCGCGCCCACCGCGCGCGCCCGTTCGCATCCGGCACCGGCGGCGGTGCCCCGCATCCGCCTGCGCCTCGCGCACCCGTTCGCGCCCCGCGCCGATCGCGCCGCCCGCTCCCGTTCGAGCCCGTGCCGCAGGTGTCTCGCGCGCACCGTTCGAGCCCTGTGCTGGCTGCGTCGCGCGCGCCCGCCCGCTCCCCGCGCTCGTGCTCACCATGGTCCTTCGGGGGCGGGTCGCGATGCGTGTGCCACCTGCCATCGGACCCGTGTTCCCTGACGCGATGGCAGGCCCGCGCGCACGGGAGCGGTGTGGCGTCCGGCGCGAGCGGTCGGTCCCGTCCGATCGGGGCGTGCGGCCCCGGTCGTGCACGATGCGCGTTCCGAACCACTTACGGCTCCCATCGGAGCGTGGCCCCATGGTGGGGGGTGGGGGTGGCCCCGGCATGGGACCGCTCGCGTAAGCATGGCGTGCGCTTTGCTTTACGAATCCATGGATGCGTCCGTCCAACGCGTCCGGGAGGCCGGGATGAGCGAGGAGAGGGTCGTCGGGCCCGCCGCCGAGCGGGGGATCGTGGAGGTGCTCACACGCGTGTTCCTGGTCGCGTGGGGACTCGCGCTCGTGGGAGCGGTCGCGTTCTACCTGCGACCGCCGGTCTCGCACGAGAGCACCTCGGACCGTGTGGTGCGCGCCGCGCGCATGCACGAGCTGCGCATCGGCGAGGCCCGGCTCGTGAAGCACGGGGTGACGCCGTTCTACCTCATCCGCGTGGACGCGCGCCGCGTGATCGCGCCCTCGGCCGTGTGCACGCACCTGCGCTGCGTGCTCACCTACGACGCCGTCAAGCGCCAGATCGTCTGCCCGTGCGACGGGGGGCGCTACGACCTCGAAGGACACGTGGTCTCGGGCCCGCGGCGCGCGCCCCTGACCCTGTACAGCGTCAGCATCCGCGCCGGGGAAGTGCGGGTGCGCGTATGACGCCGCGGGCGATGGGGGGACGCGTGCTCGACTGGCTCGAGCAGCGCCTGCCGCTCTCGGAGTGGCTGGCGTTCGTGGCGCACCTGGGCGTGGTCTCGCTGCCGCTCGACACGCGCCGTCCGGTGCGCGAGCTGCTGCGCGAGCTCGATCGCACCATGGTGCCCGACACGCTGCGCGGACCGCAGATCCTCGCGGCCCTTGCGGGCATCCTGTTCGCGTTCGAGGCCGTGACCGGCCTGCTGCTGGCCTTCCACTACCGCCCGACGCCCGAGGCGGCGCACGATAGCGCCATGGCGATCGTGCGCGACATCCCGTTCGGAGGCGCGATCCACCACTTGCACGCGTGGGGCGCGCTCGCGCTCGTGGTGGTGGTCGCGCTGCGGCTCGTGCGGTTGTTCTGGGACGGGCTGTGGAAGTCGCCACGCGAGCTGCTGTGGGTGTCGGGTGTCGCGCTCCTGTGGCTGGCGCTGCAGTTCGACTTCACGGGACGCCTGCTGCCGTGGGACCAGACCGGCTACTGGTCCACCGTGCGCGGGCTCGAGGTGGTGTACGCGCTGCCGCTCGTGGGGCCGGTGCTGTCGTTCCTGATCGGCGGTCGCGTGATGGGCGAGGAGGTGCTGACGCGCTTCTACGTGCTGCACGTGCTCGTGCTGCCGATCCTGTGGACGCTCGCGCTCACGGTGACGTTCTCGACGCTGCGCCGCGTCGGCTTCGCCGACAGCGCGCTGCGCGTGCCCACGCGCCGCGACACCACGTTCCGCCACCACCGCTACGACCTCGCGTTCGTGGTCCTGTTCCTGTTCGCGGTGCTCGTCACGGTGGGTGCGCTGGTGCCGTTCGGCGTGCGCGTGCCCGCCGACCCTTACGCGACGCCGGTGCATGCCGGACCGCCGTGGTACATGGGTGCGGTGTTCCTCGTGCAGGAGCGCGTGCCGCTCGCATCGTGGTTGGTGGGTGGGCTGCTGTTGGCGATCGCGCTCGCCGTGCTCACGCTGCCGTGGTGGGCCGGTCGGCTCGGGGAGCGGTTCCCCGAGCAGCGCCTGCGTCTCGCCGGACTCGTCACCGTGGCCGCCTGGCTCGTGCTGGGGCTGGCCGCCGCGATCGTGGGGCGCCTATGAACACCCGGCGCGTACACCGCCCGCGGGCGGCCGTCCTCGTGGCCATGGGGCTCACCGGCATCGCGCTGCTGGGCGCGTTCGTCGCCACCGTTCAGGCCGTGCCCGCGCGCGAGGAGCGCTGCGGTACCTGCCACCCGTCCGAGCGCACGCAGCACACCGGCGGGGTGCACGCCGCCGGACAGGTCGGATGCGTCTCGTGCCATGGCGGCGACGCGGACGCCAGCGAGGCCGCGGCCGCGCACGGTGCGGGCTTCAAGGGCCGCATCGGCCGCGAGGCCGTGCCGGCGATGTGCGCGTCGTGCCACGCCGACCCGCAGGCCATGCGAGCGTGGGGGCTGCCCACCGACCAGCACGCGCTGTGGCTCGGCAGCGGTCACGCCGAGCGCGTCCGCAACGGGGATCGTGAGGCCGCGGTCTGCACCGACTGCCATGGCGTGCACGACACGCGCTCGCCACGCGACACGCAGGCCCGCACCTTCGTGGGCAACGTGGACGTGACGTGCGGTCGCTGCCACGGCGACGAGAAGCTCCTCAAGGCGCGCGGGCTCGCCAACGTGCACGCCCTGTGGGAGGGCAGCGCGCACGCCGAGGCGTTCCGGCGCGACGGCGCCGAGGTCGGTCCGACCTGCACGAGCTGCCACGGCGTGCACGGCGCGGTCGCCCCCGGGCGCAACGAGGTCGACAAGGTGTGCGGTTCGTGCCACGCCGCCGAGCGCACCGCGTTCCGCAGTGGTCCGCACGCCACGGTGTTCGCCGACCCGGCGAAGCCCGAGTGCAGCGCCTGTCACGACCCGCACGCGGTCGCGGCGCCGGTGAAGGGGGCGTCGCCCGCGGCCTGCGCCTCGTGCCACGCGCCCATGACGCGGGCCGCGATCCTCGGGCGTCGCATGGGGCGCGAGTACGCGGCCGCCGAGCAGCGCCTCGCGCGCGCGGGGCGCCGCGTCGAGGAGGCGAGTGCGGTGCCGCTGCGCACCGAGGACCATCATGAGCGGCTCGAGGAGGCCCGTCAGCACCTCGAGGAGGCGCGCGTGGCGTTGCACGCGGTGCGGCTCGAGGCGTTCGCCGAGCCCATGCGGCTGACGAACGTGGTCGCGGCCGAGGTCGAGCGCGACCTCGACCACCGCCTGCACGTGAACCTGGTGTGGAAGGTGCTGTTGGTGGTGTTCTGGTTCCTCGTGCTCGGCACCGCGCTCCTGCTGCGCCGCATGCGGGACCGCAAGTCGGATGTCGCGGGGTGAACGTCATGGACCGGATCCGGGGTGCGCTGCGCGAGGTGGGGCGGAGGCTGACCGCCCTCCTCCCCGCGCGGCTGCCCTCGGGGCCCGCGGTCCGGTTGCCGGCGTGGCTCGTGCGCTCGGCCGCACCGCTCACCATCGGCGCGGTGACATTCGGCATGGTGGCCACGGTCGGCATGGTGCAGGTCACCAGCACGCCCGACTTCTGCAACTCGTGCCACAACATGAAGCCGTACTACCAGTCGTGGAAGCACTCGAAGCACACCGGGATCGCGTGCGTCGAGTGCCACATCTCGCCGGGGCTCGAGGCCGAGGTGCAGAAGAAGTTCGAGGCGCTCTCGATGGTCGCCAAGTACTTCACCGGCACCGAGGGCACCAAGCCGTGGGGCGAGGTGGACGACGCGGCCTGCCTGCGCTGCCACGAGCGCAGCCTGCTCACCGGCCGCAAGGACTTCAAGGCCGCGGGCTTCGACCACCGACCGCACCTCGCCGAGAGCCGGAACGGCCTGCAGCTGCGCTGCACCTCGTGCCACACGCAGCTCGAGCGCGGCGAGCACATCGCGGTCGCGTCCTCGACCTGCGCGCTCTGTCACTTCAAGAACCAGCCCGTCAACGCCGGTGCCGGCGCGTGCCTGACCTGCCACGAGGTGCCCGAGAAGGTCACGACGCGGGCCGGCGTGACGTTCGACCACCGCCAGGTCACGAAGCTCGGGATGGCGTGCGACCGCTGCCACGGCAACGTGGTGCGCGGCGACGGCGCGGTGCCGCGCGAGCGCTGCCTCACCTGCCACAACGATCGCGAGCACCTCGAGCGCATCGACGACATGCCGTACCTGCACGAGCAGCATGTGAGTGTGAACAAGGTGGACTGCCAGCACTGCCACCTCACGATCGAGCACGGCAAGGCGCCGGCCGCGGTCGCGACCCACACCGCGCCGCCCACCCACGATGGCGGCTCGCGTCCCGACGCGGGTGGCGACTGCCGCGGCTGCCACGGCAGCGGGCACTCGCCGCAGCAGGACCTGTACGCGGGCGTGGGCGGACGCGGCGTACCGCCGATGCCGAGCGCGATGTACGTGACCGGCGTCACCTGTCAGGGATGTCACGACGAGGGGGCGGGCAGCGCGCATGCCGCATCGGCCGCGGCCACCGAGGGCGGACCGGTCGTGCCGCGTGCGAGCGCGGCGTCGTGCATGTCGTGTCACGGGCCGGGCTACGGCAAGCTGCACCAGGCGTGGCGCACCAGCATCGCGACGCGCGTGGGCGCGCTCAAGGGCCAGTTGCAGGCCAGCGCGGCCGCGATGGGCGTGGACGCGCCGACGGCGTGGGACGATGCGCGCGCGAACTTCCTGCTCGTCGAGCGGGGCCGCGGTGTGCACAACATGAACTACGCGTTCGCGCTGCTCGACAAGTCGTTCGAGCAGATGAACGAGGCCCGCAAGGCGCGCGGGCTGGGGGCGCTCGAGCGTCCGTGGCGGCACATCCCGGGCGGCGGCGGCGCTTGCCTGAGCTGCCACACCGACGTCGAAGGGCGTACCGCGACGTTCGCCGGGCAGACGTTCCGGCACGGCAGCCACCTCGGGCGCGCGCAACTCGCGTGCGCCGACTGCCACCGCACGCACGCCGAGAAGGCCCCGCACGAGGTCGTGCGGTTCGGCCCCGACGGCTGCCAGAGCTGCCACCATCGCGATGCGCGGGCGGTGACCGCGTCGGCGTGCGCGAGCTGCCACGGTGACGTGATGCGCAAGGCGGCCTCGGGGCCGGGCCGGTTCTCGCATCGCGAGCACGACGACGCCGGACTCGAGTGCCGCGACTGCCATTCGCTCGCCAACGGCGATCCGCGCCCGCCGCAGAGCGCGTGCCGCGAGTGCCACGACAGCGGCGTGCTCAAGCGCCGGGTCACCGACGCCGGCGCGAGCCCGGCGCACGCGCTGGCTCAGGCGCACGCGCGCCCCTGAACGCGCTCAGCGCCCGACGACCACCAGTCGCGACGCGGACCGGTTCGCGCCCTGCACGACGCGCACCCAGTACGCACCCGGCACCAGCATGACACCCGCACCGGCCTCGGCGTCGTAGGTGCCCGGCGTGGGCGGGGCGAGCACGCGCTCGCTCACGAGTCGGCCGCGCGCGTCGCGCACCTGCACCTGCGCCGGGGCCACGAGCGGCAGGTCGCAGCGCACGTGCAGGCGCGGGCAGGCGGGTGCGGGCACGGGATGCAGGGCGAGCCCGGTCACCGCACCCACCGTGACGGCCGACTCGGGCGGACAGAGCCCGGGGTGCGCGAGCATCGCGATGCGGAACGCGCTCAGGTCGTCGAACCACCGGCGCACGTACCAGCGCTGCGGGTCGGCGGCCGTCCCTACGGGGAGGCGCGCGGCGTCGCCGCGCACGACGTGGATGGCGTGCGGTCCCGAGGTGACCGGCAGCACGTCGTCGCTGCCGCGGCGCACCGCCAGCGTGAGACGCGCGACCACAAGCACGCGGTAGCGGTCGGTGGAGTCGGGGTGCTCGGGGTCGCCGGTCTCGGTGACGCCGTCGATCGCCACGCGCACGTCGGTCGCCGGTTCGAGCGCCGGGTGCACGGGGGACGCGACCCCGAGCAGCACGTGCGCGATGCGCTCGAGTTCGCGGGCGCGGTCGAGCCCCGTGGCGTAGTCGGCGGGCGCCAGCGTGGCGGGGTGCGCACGGAAGTCGGCGGTGAGCGTGGCCGCCACACCCTCGGGCGAGCGCGAGCGCATGGCCCGCGCCCAGTCCTCGATCGCGGTCGCACCGCCGCTCAGCGCCTGCGAGCGCGACGGGTGATCGCTCGGCGAGGCGGCCACGAGCGTCGAGGCCAGCACGACGAGCGCGAGACGAGCGACGAGCGACGGCATAGGGGCTCCGATCGGGACGGGTGCGAGTGGGTGCGCCGGTCGCAGGATAGCATCGTGACCGGGACGCCCCCGGCCGCCATGCGAACCGGCGACCACGGTGGAAGGGGGTTCCCACGACGCGGTGCGGGTGTATGCTGTGCGGACCTTCGGTCCCACCCGGCGCCGCCCCGTGAGGCGAACCGCCCTCGATCGGCCGCCGTCCCCGCGACGGCCCACGACACGGTCCGTCCGCACCACGATCCCAGGAGCGAGCGCGATGTCCCGCAGCACGGTCGGTGTGTCGAGCCCTTCGTGGAGGGTGTGCGCGTGAGCGGTGCGAGCGGCATCGCCGCGCTGGTCGCCGCCGGGCGGTACGCGATCCACCATCACGGCGCCGAGGCCGGCGAGGAGTTGTGGTCGATCGAGGCACTGCCCGAGGGTGGCGCGATCGCGCACGGCGAGCAGGTGCTGGTCGCCCCGCACCCGTTGCCGAGCGAGCTCGAGTGGCGCGCGCGGCTGTCGCCGACCGGCTGCATCGAGACGCTCGAGGTGGATTGGCGCGTCGGGACGCGCGCGGTGCGGGCCGAGCACGCGGTGGTCGGCACGCGCTGGCACGCGCGATTGCTGCACGGCGGTCACACCCGCGAGCAGGAGGGCGACTTCCCGCCGCAGGCCGAGGTCGCGTTCGGATCGCACGTGCTGCACATGCTGACGTTCCGCCGCTACGTGCTGGCCGAGGGTGCCGAGCACGAGTACCCGGCGCTCGTCATCGGTCCGCCGTGGTTCGCGGCCGAGCCCGGACGGCAGCGCGTCGTGTGCACCGAACAGCAGTGGCGGCACATGCCGTGGGGGCGGTTCCTGGCCCGGCACGTCGAGGTGAGCGACCCGAGCGGCGCGACGCCGCCGTTCCGGGCGTGGCTCGACGAGCACGACGTGGTGTTGGAGTCGTACGACGATCCGTGGGCGCGTGAACCGTGGATGCGCCTGACCGAGTACCAGCGGGGTTGAACGACGCGGGCGGCCCGCGGGGGCGCCCGGATCCGAGGAGGACGCGATGGGTCTGCTGATCCGGCGGGGCACGGTGGTGAACGCGGGCGAGCGCTTCACCGCGGACGTGAAGGTCGAGGGCCGCAGCATCGTCGCCATCGGGGCCGACCTCGCGCCCGGCACGAACGACACCACGATCGACGCCGAGGGGCGCTACGTGCTGCCCGGCTTCATCGACCCGCACGTGCACATGGAGCTGCCGTTCATGGGCACGGTGAGCGCCGACGACTTCGAGACCGGTACGGCCTCGGGCATCGCGGGTGGCACCACGAGCATCATCGACTTCTGCATCCCCGCGCCCGGCTCGTCGCTGCTCGACGGGCTCGCGACGTGGAAGCAGCGCGCCGCCAAGGCGACCACCGACTACACGTTCCACATGGCCATCACGAGCTGGGGCGAGCACACCGCCGACGAGATGCGCGCGGTGGTGCGGGACCACGGCATCACCAGCTTCAAGGTGTTCCTCGCCTACAAGGGCGCGATCATGGTGGACGACCATGCGCTCTACCAGGTCATGAAGGTCGCGGCCGAGACCGGCGCGGTGGTCACCGTGCATGCCGAGAACGGCGACGTCGTGTGGAACCTGCAGCAGGAGTTGATCGCCAAGGGCTGCACCGGACCCGAGTACCACCCGGTCTCGCGACCGAGCGCGGTCGAGGGCGAGGCGACCGAGCGCGCGCTCACCATGGCGCGCCTGCACGGCACGACCGCCTACATCGTGCACATGACCTGCCGCGAGTCGGTGCAGGCGCTCGAACGCGCCAAGCTGGCGGGGCAGCGCTGCTACGGTGAGACCTGCCCGCAGTACCTCGTGCTCGACGACCGCGTCTTCAACGCCCCCGACTTCGGCGGCTCGGCGTTCGTCATGAGCCCGCCCATCCGTCCGCTCGCGGGCGGGCACCATCAGGCGCTGTGGTCGGGGCTCTCGAACGGCATGCTCGACGCGGTCGGCACCGACCACTGCCCGTTCACGCACGAGCAGAAGCGCATGGGCATGAAGGACTTCACCCGCATCCCGAACGGGGCTGCGGGCATCGAGGACCGGCTCCCGATCCTGTACACGCAGGGCGTCGTGGGCGGCCGGTTCTCGCTCGAGCGCCTGGTCGAGCTCAACTCCACCAACCCGGCGCGCATCTTCGGCCTCGACCGCAAGGGTGCGGTCTCGGTGGGGATGGACGCCGACCTCGTCATCCTGGATCCCGAGGGGCACGGCACGCGCAGCGCGCAGACGCACTTCAGCCGCGCCGATCGCAGCATCTTCGAGGGGCACGAGGTGAAGGGGCGCATCGAGCGTACGATCGTGGGAGGACGCGTGGTGTTCGAGAACGGCAAGCTCATGGCCGAACGCGGTGCGGGACGCTTCATCGCCCGCCGCCCGACGCACTTCGCACACCACGCCGAGGTGCGCCCGTGAGCGCGACCCCGCACGTGCGCGTGCTCCCCGACGGCCGGCTCGAGTCCGGCATCGCCGACCTCAAGCCCCTGTACGACGAGGGCGAGGCGGTCGCCGAGGCGAACCGCTGCCTGTACTGCCACGACGCGCCGTGCATCGCGGCGTGTCCGACCGGGATCGACATCCCGACCTTCATCCGCAAGATCTCCACGGGCAACGTGCGTGGCTCGGCGCGCGCCATCCTGACCGCCAACCTGCTCGGGTTCTCGTGCGCCCGCGTCTGCCCCGTCGAGGTGCTGTGCGCCGGCGCGTGCGTGTACAACGCGTGGGAGCGCACGCCCATCGCGATCGGTCGCCTGCAGCGCTACGCGACCGAGACGGTCGCGGCCCGGGGCGATGCGGCCGCACTGCTGCCGCGCGCTCCGCGCAACGGCAAGCGCGTGGCGTGCGTGGGCTCGGGGCCCGCGTCGCTGGCATGCGCGGGCTACCTCGCGCTCGAGGGTTGCGAGGTCACCGTGTACGAGAAGCGCGCCGTCGCGGGCGGACTCAACGTGACCGGTGTGGCCCCGCACAAGATGCCGTCCGAGGACGCGGCGGCCGAGGTGCGCTTCATCGAGTCGCTCGGCGTCACGATCCGGACCGGCGTCGAGATCGGTCGCGACGTCATGCCCGAGGCGTTGCTCGCGGGCCACGACGCGGTCTTCGTGGGCTGCGGCCTCGGGGCCGACACCGCGCTCGACGTGCCGGGCGCCGACGGGGCGGGGGTGCACGGCGCGGTGGCCTGGATCGAACGCATGAAGCTGGAGCCGGGCTTCGCGCTCACCGGCGTGACGCGCGCGGTCGTGATCGGGGGCGGCAACACCGCGCTCGACGCGGCGCGCGAGTTGGCGCAGCTGGGGGTGTCCGAGGTGGCGATCCTGTACCGCCGCACCGAGGCCGACATGAGCGGCTACGCGCACGAGCTCGAGGCCGCACGCACCGAGGGCGTGCGGCTGGTCGAACGCGCCACGCCGGCGGCGTTCGAGCGCGAGGGCGGCGCGCTGCGCGCGGTGCGCCTCGCCGACGGGCGTTCGATCCCCTGCGACCTCGCGGTGGTGGCGATCGGACAGGCCTCGATGGCCCCGCTCGCGACCGCGTTCGCGGGCGTGCAGGTGGACGGCAAGGGGTGCGTGCAAGCCGAGACCGGAACGGGGCGCACCGCGAACCCCAAGCTGTGGGTGGGCGGTGATGCCACGGGTGGCGAGTTGGTCGTGACCGCGGTGCAGGACGGCAAGCGCGCGGCCCGTTCGATCGCGAGCGCGCTGGGGCTGGCCGAGCGAGCCGACGCCCCGCTGCGAGCCGGGGCCCGCTGACGGAGCGGCCGCGCCCGCTCGCGCAGGCGCGGCCACTCTCCGCCGGTCGAGGTGTCCCCCTCACCCCGGCCGTTCACTCACCGCAGCAGCACCACCCGTCGCGTGACCGTGCGTTCCGCGTCACGGAGCTTCACGAAGTACACGCCCGGTCGGGCCTCGGCCGCGCGCCAGACCGCCGCGTGCGTCCCGGCCTCGAACGTGCCCTCACGCACGGTCCCGAGCAGGCGACCCGCGAGGTCGTACACGCCCAGGTGCACGCGGGCCGTGCGCTCGAGCGCGAACCGCACCTCGAGCCCCTGCGGCGTGATCGTGGCGTCGAGTCCCTCGGCACCGGCGGCCGGCGTCGGCACCGGGCACGGTCCGAACGAGCTGTACGGCGTCGCGAACGTCGCGAGGTCGCAGGTCACCGGCGGCGAGTGCGGCACCGCCACACGAACCTCCCCGCGGCTCTCGAGCCCCAGACGGTCCACCGCCGTGAACTCGATCGCGTACACGCGGACGTGCGAGTGGAGTGCGTGCTCGGCACGCAGCTGCACCTCGTCGCCGCCCATCAGGACCGCGTCCGGGCAGCGCGGCAGGCAGGTGGTGCAGTGGTCCGGGCAGTACGGGACCGCCGGGTCGTCGTTCTGGTTGACGTTCGTGATCGTGACCGTGAACGCGTCGTCGTCCGCGTCGGTGATGCCGGTGATGTGGACGGTGACGAGGTCGCCGTTCGGCGGCCACAGCATGGGCACCGTGGCGACCGCGTGCGTCACGTCGGGCGCGCGGTTCGCACGCTGGTAGCGCACGAGCTTGCCGCACTCCGCACTGAACCAGGCGACGCCGTTGCCCGTGCCCCACACGCCGTGCATGCACCCGAGTTCCTCGGGCGGCGTGAGGTGCGTCCAGGCCGCGCCGTCCCAGCGCAGCAGGTGCGACACGCCGTTCACGGTGCCCGCCACGTAGGCCTCGTTGTGACTGATGCCCCACGTGTGCTTGGCGTCACCGATGCCGGGCATCCCCGGCGTGAACGGATCCGCGAACACCGGCGCGCCCCACGTGCCGGCGTGCGTCACGGGGTCGGTCTCGGTGTAGCGCCAGATGGCGAGACCGTTGTCCGCTTCGCGCGAGCCGATGGCGTAGAGCTGCAGGTTGCCGTGCTCGTCGCGCGCCCCCCACGCATCCTCGACCTCGCAGAACTCCGAGGCCGCGTGCATGTCGGTCCACGTGTCGCCGTTCTTGAGCACCATGCCGTCGGGCTCCATGACGACGAGATCGCCGCCCAGATACGCGAGTCCGCGCACGGCGGTCGGCATGTAGGTGTGCTCGTAGACCGGCACCATCATGCCGCTGGCGTCCTCGTGCAGCACGACGGCGCCCAGGCGCAGATAGAGGTCGCCCGGCACCCCGGCGAGCGTGTGCATCTCGCTCAGGTAGTAGCCCGCGATCGACTTGGGCGACCACGAGATGCCGTCGAACTCGTACATGAACGCCTGTCCGTGCTCGTTGCGAGTCGTCGCCCACATGCGGCCATCCGGCGCGCCGAGCAGCGCGGCGCCGGTCTCGCCCGTGAGCGCGAGCATGGTGGTCCACGTCATGCCGTCGTAGCGCAGGAGCAGGCTCGAGGTGGGGCGGGAGTCCGGCTTGTCACCCGGCAGACGCTCGCCCTCGGGCGTGCCTTCGAACGACACCATGCGCGGGGTCGGGTACTTCGCCCACACGTAGACGTGGCCGGACCCGTCGGCCCAGACGTCGCCGAGGATCGCTCCCGCGGGCAGACCCGGGACGGCGAGGACCTGCCAGCCCTCGGTGGGGCCACCGGTGATGACGGGTGGCGTCCCCGGATCCTCACGCGGCGGTTGCGCGGAGGCGACGGGGGTGAGCGTACCGATCGCGAGCCACGCGATCAGCAGGCCCGCGAGCGAGCGGCCCGCGAAGCGCGAGTGAGCGTGGTCGATGCGGAACATATCAGCCTTCCTTCCGGTGGTCCGCGTCGGACGCGGGCCACCCGGTCGCACGCCGTCTCAGCGCGCGAACGGTAGTGAGGACGTGACGGGCCCCAGGGCCACGGCGTGCGGTGGCACGGCGATCGCCTGGAGCGTCTCGAGCACATCGAGGACCGTGGGTTCCTCGCCCGAGCGGAGTCGGGCGCGGATGCCGAGGAGCAGATCGGAGGTCGCGAGCATGCCCACCACTCGGCCGTCGGCATCGACGACCGGCAATCGGTGGACCTGCTCGCGCGCCATGGCCCGCAGGGCCTCACGCACGTCCTGATGCGGGTCCACGCCCTGCACGCGCTCGTGCATCACCTCACCGGCCGTGAGATCGGTGGCACGGCACTGGGGATGACGCGCGAGCGCCAGACCGAGGTCGCGGTCCGTCACGATGCCGACCAAGCGGCCGCGGTCGTCGATCACGGGCATGGCACCGAAGTTCCCGGCATGCATGCGCTGGAGGACCGTGGCGAGGTCGGTGGAGCGGCGACAGGTCTGCGCCGGCGTGGACATGAGCTGATGAACCCTCATGTCGCCTCCTTTCGCGCGCCGACTGCGGCGCGCTTCGGGTCGCGCGTCCGTCGGTCGGCGGTGACCCCGCCGACGCGGACGCGATCCCCTCTCGCACCGACCGTGCCGCGATCGCGCAGCCGGGTGCGATCACGCACCGCAATGCGTTATGCGAGCGATACCGGCGCACACACGCGATTCGCTGCCAGCGCGACAGGACGCGCGTGCCAGTGCGACAGGCTGAAGTCGCCGATCCCTACGGCCTCGGTGGAACCATGCGCGGTGCCACACGGTCGTGGGCTCCGAGGGACCGCGTCCCCTCGGGGGTGGGACGGTGGGACCGCACCGGTGCGACGCTGGCCATGTCCCCTCGCACGAGTGCTTCGGCGACCACGCACGCGAGTCGGCGCTCCCCGAGTGCGTGGTCGCCGAACCATGGCCTCCGTTAGACTGACGGCCCGTCGCGCCGACCGGTGCGACGAGCGTCCCCGTCCCGGAGGCCCGCCATGCACGTGAGCCACGAGTTCCTGCGCACGCTCGCCATCGTGCTCGGGGTCGCGGCCGTCACCACCATGGTGTTCCAGCGCCTGCGCCTGCCGGTCGTGTTCGGCTACATGATGGCCGGGCTCATCGTGGGCCCGCACGTGCCGATCCCGCTGGTGGCCGACGAGGGCATCGTGCGGACGCTCTCGGAGCTGGGTGTCATCCTGCTCATGTTCTCGCTCGGGCTCGAGTTCACCCTGCGCCGGCTCGCCAGTGCGGGCTGGAGCGTGGTGATCGTGGCGGTGCTCGAGACCGGCTTCATGATGTGGCTCGGCTACGAGGCCGGCCGCCTCATGGGTTGGCCGGTGCTGGCGAGCCTGTTCGCCGGTGCCACCATCGCCATCTCCAGTACGACCATCATCGTCAAGGCGCTGGCCGGACCGCGTGCGCGCGACCGCTCGCGCGCCACCGACCTCGTGTTCGGCATCCTCATCGTCGAGGACCTCATCGCCATCCTGCTGCTCGCCGTGCTCACGCCGGCCGCGGCATCGGGCACCGCCGACGCGGGCACGCTGGTCCCCACGCTGTTCCGACTCGTCGTGTTCCTGGCGCTCGCGCTCGTGGTGGGACTGCTCGTGGTGCCGCGACTCATGCGTGCGGTCGTGCGCCTGCAGAGTCCCGAGGTCACCTTGGTGGTGAGCATGGGGCTGTGCTTCGGGGCCGCGGTGCTGGCGCAGTCGATCGGCTACTCGGTCGCGCTCGGCGCGTTCCTCGCGGGCATGCTGGTGGCCGAGTCGGGCGAGGGCGGCGTGGTCGAGCGACTCGCCGAGCCGGTGCGCGACATGTTCCTCGCCGTGTTCTTCGTCTCGGTGGGCATGATGATCGTGCCGTCGCTCGTCGGGCTGCACTGGCGGACGGTGCTCGGGTTCACCGCACTGGTCGTGGTGGGCAAGATCGCCGCGGTCTCGTTCACCAACTTCCTCACCGGCGCCGGCATCCGGGACTCGGTGCGCGCGGGCATGAGCATGGCCCAGGTCGGCGAGTTCTCCTTCATCCTGGCGGCGGCTGGGGTGGCGAGCGGTGCCTTGCCCGAGTCGCACTATCCGGTGATCGTGGCGGTCTCGGCCATCACCACGCTCGCGACCCCGTGGCTCATCGGGCTGGCCGACCCGGTCGCGGCCGCGATCGACCGGCAGTTGCCGCGTCCGCTGCAGACGTTCGCCGTGCTCTACGGCACGTGGATCGAGCGCGCGCGTCGGCATCCCGAGACGTCCGCCGAGCGCCAGCGCCTGCAGGCCGTGTTGCGTGCGATCGCACTCGATGCCGTCGTGGTGGCCACGCTGGGGTTCGGGTTGGGGCTGGGTGCGGATCCCTTGGCGGTCCGCGTCATGCGCCTCACCGGCCTCGAACCGGGGGCGGCCCTGGTCGTGGTGATGGTGGTTGCCGGCCTCGCGGCGGTGCCGTTCCTGCTCGGGATCGTGCGCAACGGGCGGTTGCTCGGCGACGTCCTGTCGCGCCGCGCGTTCGCCGATCCCGTGCCGGGTCGTCTCGACCCCGCGGCCGCGCCGAGACGCGCGATGGTGGTCGCGGTGCAGTTGGCGACGGTCATGGCCGTGGGCGCGCCACTGGTGGCGTTCGCGCAGCCGTTCCTGCCCGCGTTCGCGAGCGTCGCCCTGCTGGTGCTGGGCGCGCTGCTGCTCGGCCTCCAGTTCTGGCGCAGTGCCACGGACCTGCAGGGCCACGTGCGCGCCGCGGCCGAGGTGGTGGTGCGCGTGGTCGGGGAGCAGCGTCGCCAGCCCGCGGGCGCGAGTGGTGAGCGCTCGTTGCAGCGTGCGTACGAGCTCGTGCCCGGACTGGGGGAGCCCGTGCCCATGCGCATCCCCGCGACCTCCCCCTATGTGGGTCGGACGCTCGCCGACACCGAGCTTCGCGGGCGCACCGGTGCCACGGTGCTCGCCATCTCGCGCGGCGACGATGTGGTCCTGGTGCCCGACGGGCACGTGGTCCTGCAGGTCGGGGACGTGTTGGCGCTGGCGGGCACGCACGAGTCGGTCGAGGCGGCCCGTGACCTGCTCGGATGTGGTCCGTCGTCCGCGCAAGCGGATGGCGCCGCCGGTGGCGCTGGGGCTATGCTGCCGGAAGTCCAGTCCCCTCCGGGCCCGTGAGCCCGTGGCCCGCGCGGGTGTGAGCCCGCCGCACCGGTGAGAGCCCATGGCCGACCTGTCGATCGACTTCGCAGGCATCAAGAGCCCCAACCCGTTCTGGCTCGCGAGCGCACCGCCCACCAACACCGGCGACCAGATCATGCGCGCCTTCGACGCCGGCTGGGGCGGTGCGGTGTGGAAGACGCTCGGTGAGCCCATCGTGGACACCTCGAGTCGCTTCGGGGCGTTGCACGTCGGTGGCCAGCGCATGGTGGGCTTCAACAACATCGAGCTCATCACCGACCGTCCGCTCGAGGTGAACCTGCGCGAGGTGCGCGAGGTCAAGCGCCGCTACCCGAAGCACGCGGTGATCGTGTCGCTCATGGTCGAGTCCGAGGACGACTGGAGGACGATCATCAAGAAGTCGATCGACGCCGGCGCCGACGGGCTCGAGCTCAACTTCGGCTGCCCGCACGGCATGTGCGAGCGCGGTATGGGATCGGCGGTCGGGCAGGAGCCCGACGTGCTCAAGGTGGTGGCGGGCTGGGCGGTGAAGTACTCGACCGTGCCCGTGCTCGTGAAGCTCACCCCGAACATCGGCGACATCACCGTGCCCGGCGCGGCCGCGGTCGAGGCCGGGGCGCACGGGTTGTCGCTCATCAACACCATCAAGAGCATCGTCGGCGTGGACCTGGACCGCATGGTGCCGTACCCCGTCGTGGGCAACCGCTCCACGAACGGCGGCTACTGCGGACCCGCGGTCAAGCCGATCGCGCTGCACATGGTGTCGGCGCTCGGGCGCGACCCGCGCGTGACCGTGCCCATCTCGGGGATCGGCGGCATCACCACGTGGCGCGATGCGGCCGAGTTCATCGCCATGGGGGCGACGAGCGTGCAGGTGTGCACCGCCGCCATGCACTACGGGTTCCGCATCGTCGAGGACATGATCGAGGGGCTGTCGAACTTCCTCGACGAGAAGGGCATGGCCTCGGTGAACGAGCTGCGTGGCCGCGCCCTCTCGGCCTACACCGAGTGGGGCGACCTCGACCTCAACTACAAGGTCGCGGCGCGCATCGACCCCGACAAGTGCATCGGCTGCGACCTGTGCTACGTCGCGTGCCGCGACACCTCGGTGCACTGCATCCACACCGCCGACGAGCCGCTCGCCGAGGGCCATCGTGCCCCGACGCGCGACGCCGCGCTCGCGCGCGCCCGCGCGACCGGCGTGCACGTGCCGTGGGTGGACTGGGACTCGTGCACGGGCTGCAACCTGTGCTCGCACGTCTGCCCGGTGCCGGGGTGCATCACCATGGAGGACGACACGCGCGGGGCGCCGTTCGAGTCGTGGAACGACCGCATCGCCAAGGGCACCGCCAAGGTGCCGGGCGGCCTGCATGGCTGAGCCCTCGCCGACCGGCACGACCCCTTCGCTCGGGCACTGGGCGCGCGGGGTGGCGCGCGGCTACCTCGCGGTGTGCGCGGGGGCGCTGGCGTGGATGGTGGTCGAGACCGTGCTCGGGTTCGAGCTGCGCGCCGGCGGCATCCTGTGCGCGTTCCTGTCGGTGCCCTGGAGCATGCTCGCCGCCAACCTCGCGCCCGCGTTGCCGGTCGGGGACTCCGTCGTTCCGGGGGTGCTGCTGCGCGCCGCGTTGATCGCGCCCATGATGGGGCTCAACGCCGCCATCCTGCGCGGCATCGCCGCTCGCTCGGAGCGCGACCTCGCCGACCGGGCCGCTGGCCGGTCGTCGTCCTAGGGACACCGTACCCGGCAGCCGAGTCGTCTCGGCGGTCCGTCGCTGCGCCCGTGCATGGGCGATCACCCGTCCCGTGCCGTCATCGTTCGCGGTCGTCGCATCCCCCCCCGGAGGAGCCATGGAAGGAACCTCGCACACGCCCGTCTCGAGACTGTCGAACGCCGACCTCGCGCCCGTCGCAGCGCAGGCCCGGACCTGGAACTGGTGGCACTACTGCGCGCTGTGGATCGGGATGAGCGTCTGCATCCCCACCTACACCATGGCCTCGGGGCTCATCGACTCGGGCATGTCGTGGTCGCAGGCCATGTGGACGATCTTCCTGGGCAACACGATCGTGCTGCTGCCCATGGTGCTCAACGCGCATGCGGGGGCGCGCTACGGCATCCCGTTCCCGGTGTTCGCGCGCGCCAGCTTCGGTGTGCTGGGCGCGAACGTGCCCGCGCTGTTGCGCGCGCTGGTCGCGTGCGGCTGGTTCGGCATCCAGACGTGGTTCGGCGGGGCCGCGCTGTTCCAGCTCGCGAAGGTCGCGTGGCCGGGCATCGTGGACCTGCCCATGGTGCTGCCGTCCTGGGTCGGGCTCTCGACCGGCGAGGCGATGGGGTTCCTCGTGTTCTGGGCGCTCAACGTGTGGTTCATCGTGAAGGGCACCGAGAGCATCAAGTGGCTCGAGAGCATCGCGGCGCCCTTCCTGATCGTGGTGGGGCTGGCACTGTTGGCGTGGGCGTACGTCAAGGCGGGCGGGTTCGGGCCCATCCTGTCGCAGCCGTCGCGCTTCGCCACCACCGACGAGTTCCTGCGTGTGTTCTTCCCGTCGCTCACCGCCATGGTGGGGTTCTGGGCCACGCTCTCGCTCAACATCCCCGACTTCACGCGCTATGCGCGGTCGCAGCGGGACCAGATGGTCGGACAGGCGCTGGGGCTGCCGCCCACGATGACGCTGTACGCGTTCATCGGGGTGGCCGTGACGAGCGCGACGGCGATCATCTTCCCGGGCGGTGGCGTGGTGTGGGACCCGGTCGAGCTGCTCGGGCGCATCGGGGGGCCCGTGACCGTGCTGCTCTCGATGGTCGCGCTCTCGGTGGCGACGCTCACCACCAACCTCGCGGCCAACGTGGTCTCGCCCGCCAACGACTTCAGCAACGCCGCGCCGCACCGCATCGACTTCCGCACCGGCGGGCTCATCACCGCGTTCATCGGCATCCTCATGATGCCGTGGAAGTTGCTGGCCTCGAGCCAGGGCTACCTGTTCACGTGGCTCGTGGGCTACTCGGCGCTGCTCGGCCCCATCGGCGGCATCCTGATCGCCGACTACTTCGTGTTGCGACGCGCCCGACTGGTCGTGGACGACCTCTACCACCGCGGCGGGTGCTACGAGTACCGCGGGGGGGTCAACCCGGCCGCGCTGGTGGCGTTGGTGGCGGGCGTGGCACCGTGCGTGCCGGGGTTCCTGAACGCCGCCTTCCCGCAGGCGTTCCCCTCGGTCGCGCCGTTCCTCAAGGGACTGTACGCCTACGCATGGTTCGTGGGCTTCGCGTTGGCCGGCGTGCTCTACCTGCTGCTCATGCGCGGCCGCGTCCGCGGCTGATGCGGTCGCGTGTCGTGCCACGCGCCGCGGCCCCGCCGGACCATGGCGGTGCCGCGGCGCGCGGCGCATGATGCCGCCATGCCGGTGATCGACGACATCCGCGTGTTCGGCGACCCCGTGGACCCGGGCGCGCTCGAGCAGATCCGCCGCTGCCGCAAGGGCGCCCGGGCCGCCGTGCTGATGGCCGACCACCACCTCGGCTATGCGGTACCGATCGGTGGCGTGGTGGTGTACGAGGACGCGGTCTCGCCGAGCGGTGTCGGGTTCGACATCGGCTGCGGCAACAAGGCGGTGCTCACCGACATGTCGGGGGCCGAGGCGCGCGCACGCATCGGCCCGATCATGGACGACCTGTGGCGGCACCTGTCGTTCGGCATGGGGCGCAAGAACCCGACGCGCGTGGACTCGCCGGTGTTCGACCGTCCCGAGTGGCGACTGCCCTCGGTGCGGCCGCTCAAGGGGCTGGCCGAGTCGCAGTTGGGCACGATCGGATCGGGTAACCACTACGTGGACCTGTTCACCGACGAGCGCGACCGCGTGTGGGTGGGCGTGCACTTCGGCTCGCGCGGGCTCGGTCATCGCATCGCGACTCACTTCCTGCGTGCGGGCGGCGCGCGCGAGGGGATCCAGGTGGAGCCGCTCGTGCTCCGCAAGGGCGACCCGCTGTTCGACGAGTACGTCGCGGCCATGACGCTCGCGGGCGCCTACGCGCACGCCGGTCGCGACTGGGTGTGCGACGAGGTGGTCCGCTTGCTCGGCGCGCGCGCCCTCGACGAGGTGCACAACCACCACAACTACGCCTGGCTCGAGGAGCACGGCGGGCGCCGGTTGTGGGTCGTGCGCAAGGGGGCGACCCCGGCGTTCCCGGGGCAGCGGAGTTTCGTGGGCGGCTCGATGGGGGACGACGCGGTCATCCTGGAGGGGGTCGAGTCCCCGCTCGCGCGCGCGACGTACTACAGCACGGTGCACGGCGCCGGGCGGGTGATGAGCCGCAACGCCGCGCGGGGTCGGGTGGACCGGCGCACCGGTCGGGTGGTGTCCCCGGGGGCGGTGACCCGGACGATGATGCTGGACTGGGTCCGCGAGCGCGGGGTGGAGTTGCGCGGGGCGGGGCCCGACGAGTCGCCGCACTGCTACAAGCGGTTGCCCGAGGTGCTGGCGCACCACGAGGGGACGGTCCGGGTGCTGCACACCCTGCGGCCGATCGGGGTGGCCATGGCGGGCGAGGGCGAGCGCGACCCCTATAAGGACTAGTGGGTGCGGCGAAGATCGTTGAGGCCCCTGGGACAAGGGGTTAGCGGATTTCCGGCAACCGAGGCCCGACGGGATCGCAACGGGTTACGAGCGCATCGGGCGGTCCGTGCCAGTCCTCAACAATCTTCGCCGCACTAGGGTGCCCCCTCCGTGACCGTCTTGGGGACGATTGCTGTCCTGTCGGTCACATAGAACCTCACGCATGCGTCAGGTTCTCGTGAAACCTGTCCGAGAACCTCTTCAAATGCACATCCCGGGATTGCCCAACCCCATCCCATCGCGTAGGTTGCCCTCACACTCTAACCCATGCGTAAGGGTATGCCCGCGACCACCCAGAACACCTCAAACGACATCGCGTTCCTCCGCATCGGCGACCTGTCGCGCCTCACCGGCAAGACGGTTCGCGCGCTGCACCTCTATGAGGAACTGGGACTGCTCGAGCCGGCCATGCGCTCGAACGGTGGCTTCCGCCTGTACCACCCGGCGGCGGTCGACCGTGTGCGCTGGATCGACCTCGTGAACGGACTGGGGCTGTCGCTCCAGGAGACGCGCGACATGCTCGAGCGCTGGTCGGAGTCCGACCGTGGCCCCGAGGCCATGGAGGAGTTGCGCAAGCTCTTCACGGCCAAGCTCGACGAGACGCGCGAGAACATCCGGCGCCAGCAGGTGCTCGAGCGCGAACTGGTGGAGGGGCTGGCCTACCTGGAGACGTGCCGCGTGTGCGGCGAGCCCGGCGCGGTGGACCGCTGCGTCGAGTGCACGCACGACCACGGAATGCCCCACGAACCCGCGCTGCTGGCGGGGTTCAAGGGCGGACGTGACGGCGCCCGGCGGGTCTCGCCGGCGCTGGTGCGGGTCCAGGAGTCGTCCGCACGCCGATGAACCGTGCGCCCGTCGCGACGGGCGCGGATGCAAGAACACCCACCCAAGGAGTCCACGATGATCACGCTCTCCTCCGTGGCGGCGGAGAAGGTGAAGGAACTGCTCACCGGGCGCGGTACGCCCGAGATCGGGCTGCGTATCGGCGTTCGCGGTGGCGGTTGCTCGGGGAACTCGTACTTCATGGAGTTCTGCGAGGCGCCCGGCGCCGGCGACGAGACGCTGGAGTCGAACGGCGTGAAGCTGTTCGTGGACCTCAAGAGCATGGTCCTGCTCGGCGGCACCGAGATCGACTACGTCGAGGGTCTCATGGGTGCCGGATTCAAGTTCAACAACCCCAACACGAAGCACTCCTGCGCCTGCGGCGAGAGCTTCTCGGCCTGACCGACAACCCTCCGCTGCGCACCGCGCCCTCTCGGGGCGGTCGGTGCGGGTGGATCAACGCCGGCCCCGGGCCGGGATGGATAGGAACGCGATGAACGGCGATCTGGTGGTGAAGGACCTTCACGTCAGCGTGGAGGGCAAGGAGATCCTGAAGGGCCTCTCGCTCACGGTGAACAAGGGCGAGGTGCACGCGATCATGGGACCGAACGGCTCGGGCAAGAGCACGTTCGCGAACACGCTCATGGGGCACCCCAAGTACGAGGTCACCTCGGGCGAGATCCTGTTCAAGGGCGAGTCCATCCTCGAGATGGAGACCGACGAGCGCGCGCGCGCCGGCCTGTTCATGGCGTTCCAGTACCCGGTCGCCATCCCGGGGCTCACGTTCGGCTCGTTCCTGCGCGCCGCGCTCAACGCGCGCCTCGCGCCCACGGCCGGCGAGGACGGCAAGATGCCGACCAAGAAGGGCATCCCGCCGAAGGAGTTCCGCGACCTCATGCGCAAGCACATGACCGAGCTGCGCATGGACGAGAAGTTCGCGACGCGCTACCTCAACGACGGGTTCTCGGGCGGCGAGAAGAAGCGCGCCGAGATCCTGCAGATGGCCATGCTGAAGCCCGAGATCGCCATCATGGACGAGACGGACTCCGGTCTCGACATCGACGCGCTCAAGATCGTGTCCGAGGGCGTCAACACGCTCGCCGGCCCGAACCTCGGCGTCATCGTGATCACGCACTACAACCGCATCCTCAACTACATCAAGCCGCACCGCATCCACGTCATGAAGGACGGCCGCATCCAGGCCACGGGCGGCCCCGAGCTGGCGCTCGAGCTCGAGCAGCGCGGCTACGACTGGGTCCGCGAGGAGGTGGCGGCGCGATGAGCACCGAAGCCGAGATCGACGTCCGTGACGGATATGCCGAGAAGTACGGCTTCCACGACACGGAGCAGCACGTCTTCAAGAGCCGCAAGGGGCTCGACCGCGACATCGTCCAGCAGATCTCCAAGCTGAAGGGCGAGCCGGAGTGGATGCTCGAGTACCGCCTCAAGGCGCTCGACCTGTTCGAGAGCAAGCCCATGCCCACCTGGGGTGGTGACGTGGCGGCGATCGATTTCCAGGACATCTACTACTACGTGAAGCCCACCTCGGAGGAGGCGAAGTCCTGGGAGGACGTGCCCGAGGACATGAAGCGCACCTTCGACAAGCTGGGCATCCCCGAGGCCGAGCAGAAGTTCCTCGCCGGCGTGGGTGCGCAGTACGACTCCGAGGTCGTGTACCACAAGATCAAGGAGTCGCTCGAGAAGCAGGGCGTGATCTTCCTGAGCATGGATCAGGGGCTCAAGGACCATCCCGAGCTGGTGAAGCAGTACTTCGGCACGGTGATCCCGTCGTCGGACAACAAGTTCGCGGCCCTCAACTCGGCCGTGTGGTCCGGCGGATCGTTCATCTACGTGCCGAAGGGCGTCCAGGTGGACGTGCCGCTGCAGGCCTACTTCCGCATCAACACCAAGGACATGGGCCAGTTCGAGCGCACGCTCATCATCGTGGACGAGGATGCCTACGTCCATTACGTCGAGGGCTGCACCGCGCCCATCCACTCGAGCGACTCGCTGCACTCGGCGGTCGTCGAGATCGTGGTCAAGAAGGGCGGTCGCTGCCGCTACACGACCATCCAGAACTGGTCGAACAACGTGTACAACCTGGTCACCAAGCGGGCCGTGGCGTACGCGAACGCGACCATGGAGTGGGTGGACGGCAACCTCGGCAGCAAGCTCACCATGAAGTACCCGGCCATCTACATGATGGAGCCGGGTGCGCACGGCGAGGTGCTCTCGATCGCGTTCGCAGGCAAGGGCCAGCACCAGGACGCCGGTGCGAAGGCCGTGCACTGCGCGCCGAACACCAGCAGCACGATCATCTCCAAGTCCATCAGCAAGGACGGCGGGCGGGCCGGGTATCGCGGGCTCGTGAAGGTCATGAAGGGTGCGGTGGACTGCCGCAGCACGGTGAACTGCGACGCCCTCATCCTCGACGAGCACTCGCGCTCGGACACCTACCCGTACATGGAGATCGAGGAGGACAAGGTCACGATCGGCCACGAGGCCACCGTGTCCAAGATCGGTGACGAGCAGCTCTTCTACCTCATGGCGCGCGGCATCCCCGAGGACGAGGCGGCGGCCATGATCGTCTCGGGCTTCATCGAGCCGATCGTGAAGGAGCTTCCCATGGAGTACGCCGTCGAGATGAACCGGCTGATCCAGCTTCAGATGGAGGGTTCGGTCGGATGAGCACGACGACGACGAAGTCCCCGGCCCACGCGGCCGGTCCGTGGGCCGAGCAGGCCATCACCCGCGCGGGCACGACCCGCGAGGGCGCATGGGCGCTCACCCGCCGCAAGGCGGCCGCCGGTACGCTGTCCACGCTCTCGCTGCCCAAGCGCGAGGACGAGCTCTGGCGTCGCACCGATTTCGGCACCCTCGAGCAGTCGCTCGCCGG
>JBJTRI010000001.1:0-17398 GCA_046076045.1 bacterium | reverse complement strand
GCGCGCGCCTGCGCCATGCCCTTCTTGGCCAGCACCGTCGTGATCGCCGCCGTCAACGTCGTCTTGCCGTGGTCGACGTGGCCGATCGTGCCGACGTTCACGTGCGGCTTCGTGCGCTCGAACTTCGCCTTCGCCATCGCTTCTCCTCCGTGGTGACGGGATTGTCCGTTCGTGTCTGGAAAGATTCAGGGCTGCGTCACCGGCGGACCGGTGCGCGCCCGGGAGTGGTCAGCCCTTCGACTTCGCGATGATCTCCTCGGCGACCGCGTTCGGCAGCGCCTCGTATCGCGAGAACTGCATGGAGTACACGGCGCGACCCTGCGAGATCGAGCGCATGCGGGTCGCGTAGCCGAACATCTCGGCCAGCGGCACCGACGCCGCGATCACACGGGCCGTACCACGCTGGAACATGCCGCCGATGCGGCCACGACGCGACGAGAGGTCGCCGATGATGTCGCCCATGTACTCCTCGGGCACCACCACCTCGACGTCCATGATCGGCTCGAGCAGGCGCGGCTTGGCCTTCTGACAGGCCTCCTTGAACGCCATCGAACCGGCGATCTTGAACGCCATTTCGGACGAGTCGACCTCGTGGTACGAGCCGTCCACCAGGCGGACCATGATGTCCACCATGGGGTAGCCGGCCACGACACCGTTCTTGAGCGCCTCCTCGATGCCCTTCTCGACCGCCGGGATGTACTCCTTCGGGATCGAGCCGCCGACGATCTCGTTCTCGAACATGAAGCCGACTCCCGGCTCCTGCGGCTCGATGACGATCGAGACGTCGCCGAACATACCCTTACCACCCGACTGGCGGACGAAGCGGTGACGCTGCTCGGCCTTCTGGGTGATGGTCTCGCGGTAGGCGACCTGCGGCTTGCCGACGTTCGCGTCCACCGAGAACTCGCGCTTCATGCGGTCCACGATGATCTCGAGGTGCAGCTCGCCCATGCCCGAGATGACCGTCTGCGAGGTCTCCTCGTCGGTGCGCACGCGGAACGTCGGGTCCTCCTCGGACAGACGCTGGAGCGCGACCGACATCTTCTCCTCGTCGGCCTTCGACTTGGGCTCGATGGCCACGTCGACGACCGGCTCGGGGAACGTCATGGCCTCGAGCACGATGGGATGGTCGGTGGCGCACAGCGTGTGGCCGGTGGTCACCTTCTTGAAGCCGATGCCGGCCGCGATGTCACCGGCGAGCACCTCGGTGATCTCCTCGCGCTTGTTGGCGTGCATCTGCACGAGACGGCCGATGCGCTCCTTGTTGCCGGTCGAGGAGTTGAGCACGCCGTCGCCGGTCGAGCACTTGCCCGAGTACACGCGGAAGAACGTGAGCTTGCCGACGTACGGGTCGGTCATGATCTTGAACGCCAGCGCCGAGAACGGGGCGTCGTCCTTCGCCGGACGCTCGAGGTGCTCGAAAGTGCTGGCGTCGTGGCCCTTGATCGGCGGCTTGTCGAGCGGCGACGGCAGGTAGTCCACGACGGCGTCGAGGAGCTTCTGCACGCCCTTGTTCTTGAAGGCCGAACCGCACATGACCGGGTTGATCGTGCCCGACAGCGTGCCCTTGCGGATCGCGCGGCGCAGATCGTCCGAGGTGTACGGCTTCTCGTGGAGGTAGTCGTCGAGCAGCTGCTCGTCGAACTCGGCCACGGCCTCGAGCAGCGCGAAGCGGGCGGCCTGGGCGTTCTCGAGCAGGTCGCGCGGGATCTCGCTCTCGATGAGCTTGGTGCCCTGCGTGCCGTCGTCGTACGTGATCGACTTCATCTCGACGAGGTCGATCGTGCCGACGAAGGCGTCACCCGAGAAGATGGGCACGTTGAGCGGCACCGGCTTGGCGCCGAGGCGCTCGCGCATCATCTGGACGACGTTGTCGAAGTCCGCGCCGACGCGGTCCATCTTGTTGACGAACGCGATGCGGGGCACCTCGTACTTGTCGGCCTGACGCCACACCGTCTCGGACTGCGGCTCGACGCCGCCGACCGCGCAGAACACCGCGACCGCGCCGTCGAGGACGCGCAGCGAACGCTCCACCTCCACGGTGAAGTCCACGTGGCCGGGGGTGTCGATGATGTTGATGCGGTGATCGCGCCACGAAGCGGTCGTGGCCGCGTAGGTGATGGTGATGCCGCGCTCACGCTCCTGCTCCATCCAGTCCATCGTGGCGGCGCCATCGTGCACCTCGCCCACGCGGTGGATGCGGCCCGTATAGAACAGCACGCGCTCGGTCAAGGTGGTCTTGCCGGCGTCGATATGGGCCATGATTCCGATGTTGCGGTACTTCTCGAGCGCAGTCTGCCGAGCCATGGGCTCAAATCCCTCGGTATGTTCGGGACTTCGGGTACACCACCTGCCTTTCGGTGAGGAAAGTGCGGTGATGGGACGTTCGTACGGTCGTGAGCATGGAAGGCGTCCCGGGTCACCCCGGTGGGGCCCAGGTCGGCACGAGGCCGACCTTGGTCACGATCGCGTTACCAGCGGTAGTGCGCGAAGGCCTTGTTGGCCTCCGCCATCTTGTGCGTATCCTCGCGCTTCTTCACGGCGCCACCCTCGTTGCGAGCCGCCGCCATGATCTCGCTCGCGAACTTCTCCGCGAACGTGTGGTCGGCGCGACCACGCGCGAAGGTGATGATCCAACGGGTCGCCAGCGCATTGCGGCGATCCGGACGGACCTCGACCGGCACCTGGTAGTTCGCGCCACCGACGCGGCGCGACTTCACCTCGAGCACCGGCTTCACGTTGTTCATGGCCTGCTTGAGGACGGCCATCGCCTCCTGCCCCGTCTTCTCCTCGATCATCGCCATGGCCTTGTAGAAGTGGCCCTCGGCAGTCGACCGCTTGCCGCCGGTCATGATCGCGTTGATGAAACGGGTCACGAGCACGCTATCGTACTTGGGGTCCGCGGCCGCTTCGCGACGCGCGGTATAGCCTTTACGAGGCATCGGGCAATTCCTCTCTACTCCGCGCGCGCCGAAAGGGCACGGGCGGCGACACGCTCACGCACGGGCCAGCGAGGCCCGGACGCAGGCGTTGCTTCGGACTACTTGGACTTGGTGCCGTACTTGGACCGGCTCTGCTTCCGGCCGTTGACTCCGCTGGCATCCAACGTGCCGCGCACGATGTGGTAGCGCACGCCGGGAAGGTCCTTCACGCGGCCCCCGCGAATGAGCACGATCGAGTGCTCCTGCAGGTTGTGGCCCTCGCCAGGGATGTAGGCAGTGACTTCGATACCATTGGTGAGGCGAACGCGCGCCACCTTGCGGAGCGCGGAATTCGGCTTCTTGGGCGTGGTCGTGTACACGCGGGTGCAAACGCCACGCTTCTGCGGGCAGGCCTTGAGTGCAGGCGCGCCCGTCTTGGTCTTCTGTGGCCGCCGCCCATGACGGACGAGCTGGCTCAAAGTCGGCACAGTGAAACCCCCGAAATCGAATTGGGATCAGCGATTGGTCAGCTTGGGCGCGGGATAGTGGGCACGGCATCTGGATGAGATGAAGCTACGCCGTGAACCGCGCAGGGGGGGGAATCTAGGGTCTCCCATGCATCGGTGTCAAGTGACCTTGCCTTCGATTCGGCAATGGGTTCCGGCCACGCACCCGTTACAGGCCAACTCGGTCTCTCGATGGAGCACGAACTGCCGGTACCGACCTCTTCCGGCGCACCCTGCCGAGGCCGGGATCGGGCACCGGAACGCCACTCTGCCGGGCGCCCTGATGAGCGCTCATGGCACTGTCCCACAACACATTAGGACGCTCTGGCAGGGTGCATCGACGATGCGGGCGTCCCGCCCCTTGGTCCGGAGGTGGCTCGCGGTCCGCAGTACCGCCTTCGAGGTACGGCCCGAGGGTCATCCCCGGAACGCCGAAGGGGCCCCTCGCGGGGCCCCTTCGTCAACACTCCGCACGCGGGCGGGATCAGGCCTCGGCCGGGCCACCCATGACGGCGGGCTCGGGCACCGGCCACGACATCTCCGGCATCGCCTCGCCGACCTCGAGCGGATTGACGACCTCCTTCTCCGCCTCGAGCCGCACCCGACGGTACACCGGCAGACCGGTGCCGGCCGGGATCAGGTGACCGATGATCACGTTCTCCTTGAGGCCGCGCAGCTGGTCCACCTTGCCGTGGATCGCCGCCTCGGTGAGCACGCGCGTGGTCTCCTGGAACGACGCCGCCGAGATGAAGCTCTCGGTCGAGAGCGACGCCTTCGTGATGCCCAGCAGCAGCGGCAGGAACGACGCGGGCGCCTGCCCCTCCTCGTGCATCCGGCGGTTCTCCTCCTGGACGCCGAGACGATCCACGACCTCGCCCTCGAGGAACGACGTGTTGCCCGGATCGTCGATCTTCACCTTCTGCAGCATCTGGCGCGAGATGACCTCGATGTGCTTGTCGTCGATGCGCACGCCCTGCAGACGGTAGACCTCCTGGATCTCGTTGACGAGGTACTCCTGTACCTCCTCCATGCCCTTGATCTTCAGGATGTCGTGCGGGTTGGTCGGGCCCTCGGTGAGCGGCTCGCCCGCGCGCACCACACTGCCGTTCTGCACGTACATGTGGCGGCCCTGCGGGATGAGCGCCTCCTGCTCCTGCCCGTCCTCGCCCTTGATGACGAACTTGCGCATACCGCGCGTGACGCCGACGTACTCGGCGACACCGTCGATCTCGGCCACGATCGCCGCGTCCTTCGGACGACGCGCCTCGAACAGCTCGGCGACTCGCGGCAGACCGCCCGTGATGTCGCGCGTCTTCGAGACCTCACGGCGCGTCTTGACGAGCGCCTCGCCCGAGCCGACACGCTGGCCGTCGCGAACCTCGAGACGGGCACCGGTGGGCAGCGGGTAGTGCGCGAGCTTCTGGCCCGAGGCGTCGAGGATGTCGATGGCCGGCTGCAGCTCCTTCGACTTGTCCTCCATGATCACGAGCAGCTTGGTGCCCGTGTTCTCGTCGACCTCCTCGCGGACCGTGGCCTTGTCCTTGATGTCCACGAAGCGCACCGTGCCGCCGTGCTGGGTGACGATCGGGTTGTTGTAGAGGTCCCAGCGGAACAGGACCACACCCTGCTTCACCGCGACACCGTCGGCGACCTCGAGCTGGGCGCCGTAAGGCACCTGCAGACGGGCCACGACGCGCTCCTCGTTGACGATCTCGAGCTCGGTGCCGTGCGAGACGCACACCCACACCTGGCCCTTGAAGTCCGCACCCGCGTAGCGCGTCTCGGCCGGACCCGCGTAGGGCACCGTCTCGATGCCCACGTAACGGACCGTACCGGCCGCCGGCGCCTCGATCTCCGACTTCTCGACGCTGCGCTGCGCGGCGCCACCGATGTGGAAGGTGCGGAGCGTGAGCTGCGTTCCCGGCTCGCCGATGGACTGCGCGGCGATGACACCCACCGCCTCGCCCAGATCCACCTCGCGGCCCGTGGCCAGATTGCGGCCGTAGCAGCGCGCGCACACCCCGCGACGCGCGTCGCAGGTGAGCACCGAACGGATGAACATGCGCTGGAGGCCGGCCTTCTCGGCTTCCTCGATGCGCTTCTGCACGACCTCGTCGATCATGGCACCGGCTTCGACGATGACCTCGTTCGTGAGCGGGTGCGTCACGTCCTGCGACGCGACACGGCCGAGCACGCGGTCCTTGAGGGCCTCGATCACATCCTCGCCGTTCTTGAGCGCCTTCACCGTGAGGCCGCGGGTCGTGCCGCAATCCACCTCGTTGATGATGACGTCCTGCGCCACGTCCACGAGACGACGCGTGAGGTAACCGGCGTCGGCCGTCTTGAGCGCGGTGTCGGCGAGACCCTTGCGCGCGCCGTGCGTCGAGATGAAGTACTCGAGCACGCTCAGGCCTTCCTTGAAGTTGTGCACGATCGGCGACTCGATGATCTCGCCCACCTTGCCCTTGATCTCCCCGGGCTTGGCCATGAGGCCGCGCATGCCGGCGAGCTGACGGATCTGCTCGCGGTTACCGCGGGCGCCGGAGTCGGCCATCATGAAGATCGGGTTGAAGCCCTGACGGTCCTTCGACAGGCCCTCGAACGTGACCTTCTCGACCTGCGTCGTCGCGTGCGTCCACTCGTCGATGACCTTGTTGTAGCGCTCGGCCTCGGTGATGGCGCCGTTGCGGTACGCCTTCTTGATGTCCTCGACCCGCGACGCCGTCTCGCTGATGATGGCGTGCTTCTCGGACGGGATGCGTACGTCGTCGATGCCGACGGTGAACGCGCCCTGCGTGACGTACTTGAAGCCCATGTCCTTGAGCGAGTCGAGCAGATCGGCCGTGAGCTCGCTGCCGAGCTTGGCGTAGCACTCGCTGATCAGGCCCTCGAGCTTCTTCTTGTCGAACGTGTAGTTCTTGTAGCCGAGGTCGCGCGGGATGACGTCGTTGAACAGGATGCGGCCCGCGGTCGTGACGACCCAGCCCGACGGCTCCGGCTTGGACAGCGGCAGGCTCGACGCCCGCACGGCGACACGGCCGTGCAGCGGCAGCTGGCCGTTGTCGAACGCGGCACGGACCTCGTCGGGGCTGTGGAAGCGACGCAGACGGCGCGGATCGTCGGCCGCGAGCCCGGCCTTCTCGGCGCGCGCGTCCAGCACGTCCTCACGGTCCTTCGTGACGTAGTGGCAACCGAGCACGAGGTCCTGGTGCGGCGTCGCGAGCGGACGGCCGTTCGCGGGCGACAGGATGTTCTGCGTGCTCAGCATGAGCAGGCTGGTCTCGATCTGCGCCTCGAACGACAGCGGCACGTGCACGGCCATCTGGTCGCCGTCGAAGTCGGCGTTGAACGCCTGGCAGACCATGGGATGGATGCGGATGGCCTTGCCCTCGACCAGCACAGGCTCGAAGCCCTGGATGCCGAGACGGTGCAGCGTGGGGGCGCGGTTCAGGAGCACCGGGTGGTTCTCGATGATCTCGCCCAGGATGTCCCAGACCTCGGGCTTCTCGCGCTCGACCAGGCGCTTCGCGCTCTTCACGGTCTGCACGTAGCCACGGTCCTCGAGCTTGCGGATGATGAACGGCTTGAACAGCTCGAGCGCCATGTTCTTGGGAAGGCCGCACTGGTTCAGCTTGAGCTCGGGGCCGACGACGATGACCGAACGGCCCGAGTAGTCCACGCGCTTGCCGAGCAGGTTCTGACGGAACCGGCCCTGCTTGCCCTTGAGCATGTCGGACAGCGACTTGAGCGGACGGTTGCCCTGACCGCGCACGGCGCGGCTGCGGCGGCCGTTGTCGAACAGCGCGTCGACGGCCTCCTGCAGCATGCGCTTCTCGTTGCGCAGGATGACCTCGGGCGCCTTGATGTCCATGAGCTTCTTCAACCGGTTGTTGCGGTTGATGACGCGGCGGTAGAGGTCGTTGAGGTCGGAGGTCGCGAACCGGCCACCCTCGAGCGGCACGAGCGGACGGAGGTCCGGCGGCAGCACGGGGATGCACTCGAGGATCATCCACTCGGGACGGTTGTTGCTGTTGCGGAAGGCCTCGACGATGCGCAGGCGCTTGAGCAGGTCCTTCTTGCGCTGGACGCTCGTCTCCATCTTGGCCTGCGCGCGCAGGTCGGTGGACAGCTCGTCGAGGTCGAGCTCCGAGAGCAGGTCCCGGATGGCATCCGCACCCATCTTGGCGCGCATGCCCGACTCCGGCTGCTCCTCGATCGCCTCGGCGTGCTGCTCCTCGGTGATGATCTCGCGCTTCTTGAAGCCGGTGGTGCCCGGCTCGATCACCACGTACGACTCGTAGTACAGGATGCGCTCGAGGTCCTTGATGCTCATGTCGAGCAGGTGACCGATGCGCGACGGCACACCCTTGAAGAACCAGATGTGCGAGACCGGAACGGCCAGCTCGATGTGGCCCAGGCGCTCACGACGCACCTTGGCCTGCGTCACCTCGACACCGCAGCGGTCGCAGACGACGCCGCGGTAGCGGATGCGCTTGAACTTGCCGCAGTTGCACTCCCAGTCCTTCACCGGCCCGAAGATCTTCTCGCAGAACAAGCCGTCCTTCTCGGGCTTGAACGAGCGGTAGTTGATCGTCTCGGGCTTGGTGACCTCGCCGTGGGACCAGCTGCGGATGACGTCGGGCGAGGCCAGACGGATCCGGATCTGGTTGAAGCTCAGCTTCCGCCGCTGGTCGCGGTCGTCGAAGCGCCCGAGCGTGGTGCGCGGGCCGGCGTTGTCGAGGAATGTCTGGGTCAGCTCGGTGTTCTGGATGCTCATTCGGTACTCCCTTGGGCCGGTGTCCGTCGCGCCTCGAAGGGGCGCGACGGTCGTTCATGGCCGTGCGTGGCGGAGCCGTACGTCGCGGGAACTCTCGATCAGGTCGCTTCCTCGAACTGGACTTCCAGACAGAGACTCTGGAGCTCCTTGACGAGCACGTTGAAGGACTCCGGCGTCCCCGGCTCGGGCGGGTTCTCGCCCTTCACGATCGCCTCGTAGATGCGCGACCGGCCGCCGACGTCGTCGGACTTCACCGTGAGGAGTTCCTGCAACGTGTAGGCCGCCCCGTAAGCCTCGAGCGCCCACACCTCCATCTCGCCGAAGCGCTGACCGCCGAACTGCGCCTTACCGCCCAGCGGCTGCTGGGTGACGAGCGAGTACGGACCGGTCGAACGCGCGTGGATCTTGTCGTCGACGAGGTGGCTCAGCTTCAACATGTAGAGGTAGCCCACCGTGACGCGCTGATCGAACGGCTCGCCCGAGCGCCCATCGCGCAGGTCGACCTTGCCGTCCTCGGCCAGCCCCGCAGAGCGGAGCTCGGCCTTGATCTCGTCCACGGTCGCGCCGGCGAACACCGGCGTCGCGCAGTTGTAGCCGAGCTTGTGCGCGGCCCAACCCAGGTGCACCTCGAGGATCTGACCGATGTTCATGCGCGAGGGCACGCCCAGCGGGTTCAGCACGATCTCGACGGCCTCGCCCTCCGGCAGGTACGGCAGGTCCTCCTCGGGGACGATGCGCGCGACGACGCCCTTGTTGCCGTGGCGACCGGCCATCTTGTCGCCGACCGACAGTTTGCGGCGCTTCGCGATGTACACCTTCACGAGCTTGACCACGCCCGGCGGGAGTTCGTCGCCGCGGGTGACCTTCTCGATCTCCTTCTCGAGCTCCTTCTCGCACCGCGTGAACGCGTTCTGGGCGTTGTTCATCGCCTTCCAGAAGCGCTCGTTGACGGCGTCGTCCTCGGTCACCGGGGTGCCCCAGGCGAGGTCGTCGAGGTCCAAATCGGCGATGAACTCGGGCGTGATCTTGCGGCCCTTCTTCGCCACGGCATCGCCGGTGGAGGCGCTGCGGAGCACGTTCACGAGCAGTCCGTCGAGGATCTGGACCGCGTTCGAGACGCGCACCTCGGCGATGCGCTCGCGCTCCTTGCGCGACTCCTTGCGGAGCTTCTCGATCTTCTTCTTCTCCTGCTGCTTGGTGCTCTCGTCCTTCTCGCGGCGCGAGAACACCTTGATGTCGATGACGATGCCGTCCATGCCCGGAGGCGCCTTGAGCGACGCGTCACGCACATCGCCGGCCTTGTCGCCGAAGATGGCCTTGAGCAGACGCTCCTCGGGCGACAGCTCCTGCTCGCCCTTGGGGGTCACCTTGCCCACGAGGATGTCGCCCTGACGCACACGGGCGCCGATGCGGACCACGCCCTCCTCGTCGAGGTTCTTGACCGCTTCCTCGGAGACGTTCGGGATCTCGCGCGTGATCTCCTCGACGCCGCGCTTGGTGTCACGGACCTGCAGCTCGAACTCCTCGATGTGGATCGAGGTGAAGACGTCGTTCTTGATGAGCTTCTCGCTCACCAGGATGGCGTCCTCGTAGTTGTAGCCGCCCCACGGCAGGAACGCCGCGAGCACATTGCGGCCGAGCGCGAGCTCGCCCTGGCTGGTCGCGGGGCCGTCGGCGATGACCTGGCCCTTCTTGACCTTCTGACCCTCGACCACGATGGGACGCTGGTTGAGGCAGGTATCCTGGTTCGAGCGGCGGAACTTGATGAGACGGTAGAGGTCGAGGTTCGGCTGCTCGGAGTAGTCGAACTCCGGCTCGTCCTCGTCGCGCTCGTAGCGCACCGCGACCATCTCGCCCGAGACGAACTCGACCACGCCCGAACGACGGGCGAGCACGAGCGCGCCCGAGTCCACGGCGACCTTCTCCTCGAGCCCGGTGCCCACGAGCGGGGCCTCGGTGACGAGGAGCGGCACGGCCTGACGCTGCATGTTCGAACCCATCAGCGCGCGGTTGGCGTCGTCGTGCTCGAGGAACGGGATGAGCGCGGCGGCCGGCGACACGAGCTGGATGGGCGAGACCTCCATGTAATCCACCTCGACGCGGTCCACCGAGGGGTACTCGCCCTGGGAACGCACGGTGAGGTTGTCCTCGTCGAGCACGCCCGACTGCTTGTCGAACTCGGTCAGGGCCGGCGCGATTCGCGCGCGGTCCTCGACGTCGGCCGCGAGGAACTCGGGCTTCTTGCGGTCCACCTTGCCATCGCGGACGCGGAAATACGGCGTCTCGAGGAAGCCGAACTCGTTGACCTTGGCGTAGGTGGACAGCGACGAGATGAGGCCGATGTTCGGACCTTCCGGGGTCTCGATGGGGCAGACGCGGCCGTAGTGCGTGTAGTGCACGTCACGCACCTCGAAGCCGGCCCGGTCGCGCGTGAGGCCGCCCGGTCCGAGCGCCGACAGACGGCGCTTGTTGGTGAGCTCCGCCAGCGGGTTGGTCTGGTCCATGAACTGCGACAGCTGGCTGGACCCGAAGAAGCTCTGGATCACGGCCGAGATGGTGCGCGAGTTCACGAGGTCCGTGGGCGTGATCTGCTCCTGGTCCTGCAGCGACATGCGCTCACGGATGATGCGGGCCATGCGCGCGAGACCGATGTTGAACTGGTTCGCGAGCAGCTCGCCCACCGAGCGCACGCGGCGGTTGCCGAGGTGGTCGATGTCGTCCGTGCGCGCCGGCTGCTCGACGTTGTCGGCCGTCACCATGGCCCCACCCGTGCGGAGCAGGATGAGGTACTTGATGATGACGATGAAGTCCTCACGGCAGAGCGTGGTGTGGTTGAGGTCCGGCACGCCCAGCGTGAGCTTCTTCATGACGTCGGTGCCCGGCAGCAGCATGCCGTGCGGGAGCTTCTGATTGAGCTTGTAGCGCCCGACGCGCGCGAGGTCGTAGCGCTTCGGGTTGAAGAACAGCTTGTTCAGGATCTCGCGCGCGGAGTCGGCGCGGGGCGGCTCGCCCGGACGGAGCAGGTTGTAGATGCGGTGCAGCGCCTGCTCCTGGTTCTCGGTCGGGTCCTTGCGCAGCGTGTTGCGCACGAGGTCGGCGTCGTCCTGGTGCGGGATGACGAACACCTCGAGCTGCTCGAGCCGGGACTTCTTGATGAGCTCGACGCGCTCCGGCGTGATCTGCTCGTTGGCCTCGAGCAGGATCTCGCCCGTGCCCTCGTCCATGAGGTCCTCGGCGCAGATGCGGTCGAGCGCGGCCTCGGCCTTCTTGCCGGAGACGTCCAGCATCTCCTTCTCGTAGAAGAGCTCGAGGATCTCGCGGTTGCGCACGAAGCCCAGCGCACGCAGCAGCACCGTGACCGGCAGCTTGCGCTTGCGGTCGATGTGCACGTGCATGACGTCGTTCACGTCGAGCGAGAACTCCACCCACGAGCCGCGGTACGGGATGATGCGCGCGGTGTAGAGCGTCTTGCCGCTCGGGTGGGTGAGCTCGTCGAAGAACACGCCCGGCGAACGGTGGAGCTGCGAAACGATGACGCGCTCCGCACCGTTGATGATGAACGTGCCGTTGTCGGTGATGAGCGGCAGCTCGCCGAGGTAGACCTCCTGCTCGATCACGTCCTTGTCGCGCTTGACGCCATCGACCTCCTCGCGGGAGTTCAGGCGCAGGCGCGCCTTGAGGGGCGCGGAGTAGCTGAGGTCACGCTCGACGCACTCGTCCATCGAGTACTTGGGCTCGCCGATCTCATAGGCGACGAACTCCAGCGAGAACATCTCGCGGGTGTCCGAGATCGGGAACACTCCCGTGAAGACCTCCTGCAGCCCCTCGTTGCGGCGGCGCATGGGGTCCATGTCACTCTGGAGGAAGTCCTTGAAGCTCTTGAGCTGGACTTCGAGCAGGTTCGGGATCCGCAGATCCCACTCGGCATCGATCTTCGAGAACTTGTTGACCCGTTCCTTGCGACGCGCGGTCTTCAAATCCTTACCGCCTTTCTAGCGATACGCGAGACGACGCCGCGATCCCGGGCCCTCCTCGGGCCCGGGTTCGCGACCGGAACTCCAGGTGTTGCTCAAGCTGCGTCGCGGATCACTTGATCTCGACGGTCGCGCCCTGCTCCTCGAGGGCGGCCTTCATCTTGGCGGCGTCGTCCTTGCTCACACCCTCCTTGAGGGTCTTCGGAGCGCCGTCCACCAGGTCCTTCGCCTCCTTGAGGCCCAGACCGGTCAGCTCGCGCACGACCTTGATGACCTGGATCTTCTTGTCACCCGACGAGGCGAGGACGACGTTGAACTCCGTCTTCTCCTCGGCCGCCGCGGCCGCACCACCACCACCACCGCCCATGGGCATCGCCATCATGGGGGCCGCCGCCGTGACACCGAACTTGTCCTCGAACTTGGTCTTGAGCTCCGAGAGCTCGAGCACCGTCATGTTGCCGATGAGGTCGAGGACCTGGTCGATCGAGTTCGACATGGGATGAATCTCCTTCTTGACATGGATGCCGTTGCCGGCAGGGGAAAAATCAGGACCGGACGCAGGGCCCGGATCGGTGTCGGATCAGGATTCCTTGGACTTCTCGCGAGCGAGTGCGTCGGCCATGTTCGCCGGCGTGGCGAGCAGGGCGTTGACGGCACCCAGGAACGTGGTCATCGGGGCCACGAACGTGCCGAGGAGCTGCGCGAGCAGCACCTCACGGCTCGGGAGCTTGGCCAGCTGCACGATGGCCTTCTCGTCGTAGAGACGGCCGTCGACGACGGCTGCCTTCACGCGGGGCTTCTCGTGCTCCTTGGCGAAGTCCGCGAGGATCTTCGCCGGGGCCATCTCGTCGGTCGGGCTGAAGACGAGGCCCGTGGGGCCGACGAGATGATCGTCGAGCTCCTGGATGCCCCGCTCGTTGAACGCGCGCTTGAGGAGCGTGTTCTTGATGACCTTGAACTGGACGCCCTGCTCGCGGCACTTGGTGCGCAGGAGCGACAGGCTCTGCACCGTCATGCCGGAGAAGTCGGCCAGATACAGCCCGCGCACCTCGGCGATGCGCTGCTGCGTGTCCTGGAGGATCGCTTCCTTCTGAGGAGTGGGCATCGTGCCTCCTAGGCCATTTCGGCCGTGACGGCCGAGGGGTCGAGGGTGATGCCCGGGCCCATCGTGGAGCTGATCGTCATGCTCCGGACGTAGGTACCCTTGGCTCCCGAGGGCTTCGCGCGCATGAGCTCACGCAGGAAGGCCTTGGCGTTGTCGAGCAGCTTGTCCTCGCTGAACGACGCCTTGCCCACCGGTGCATGCACGTTCGCACCCTTGTCCACGCGGAATTCGATCTTGCCGGCCTTGAGCTCGTTCACGGCCTTCGCGACGTCGAAGGTGACCGTGCCGCTCTTGGGGTTCGGCATGAGGCCGCGGGGCCCGAGCACGCGCCCGAGCTTGCCGACCTCACCCATCATGTCCGGCGTCGCGACGATGGCGTCGATGTCGAGCCATCCTTCCTGCATCTTCTTCACGTACTCGTCCGACCCGGCGTGTTCGGCGCCCGCCGCGAGCGCCTCCTTCGCCTTGTCGCCCTTCGCCAGCACCAGCACGCGCAGACTCTTGCCCGTGCCGTGGGGCAGCACGACCGTGCCGCGCACCAGCTGGTCCGAATGGCGGGGGTCGACGCCCAGGTGCGACGAGATCACGATCGTCTCGTCGAACTTCGCACGCGCCGTCTGCTTCACGAGCTTCACGGCATCGGCGAGGTCCTTCACCGTACCCGCCTTGCTCGCGAGGTCGAACGCCGCGCGGTAGCGCTTCCCTTGCTTCGGCATGCATCCTCCCGTGGTCCCGACGTGGCGCTCGTCGCGCCACTCCCACTGGTTCGGAGTGAACGATGGGTGCCTTCACTCGGACGCGGCACGAGGCCGTGACCGTCGGCGCGCCGCACCCGGTGCGCGCCTCAATGCGTTGGGTCAGTCCGCCGCTTCTTCCGCCGCGTTCATCTCGTCGGCGGTGGCGTACCCCTCGGCGATCACCCAGTTGATGGTGTCATCGAGGTCCTGGATCTTCGCGTCGGGCAGGTTCGCGATGAGGTCGCGAACGATCGCGTACACCTCACCCGCGCTCTTGCCCTTCAGCTGCGACTCGGCCTGTTCCTTGGTCATCCGGACCATTCCGGTTCCTTCCCTCCCGGCTGTACGGGTGTCTCGCACCCTGCGAGGGTGACGGCGCCTCGTTGCGCCGCGATCCCCGCTCCGGACGGCCCTGCCGGGGGCCGTTCCGGATTCGACTTCAGTCAGCGATCTCGATGCCCATGCTGCGGGCGGTGCCCATGACCATCCGCTCGGCGGCTTCCACCGTGGCGGAGTTCAGGTCGGGGGCCTTCAGCTCGGCGATCTCGCGCACCTGCTTCTTGGTGACCTTGCCGACCTTGTTGCGGTTCGGCACACCCGAGGCGCGCTCGAGGCCAGCGGCCTTCTTGAGCAGCACCGCGGCCGGCGGGGTCTTGGTGATGAAGGTGAACGAACGGTCGCTGTAGACCGTGATGATCACCGGGATCACCAGACCCTGCTGGCCCTGGGTGCGCGCGTTGAACTGCTTGCAGAACTCCATGATGTTGATGCCGTGCTGACCGAGGGCGGGGCCCACGGGCGGAGCCGGCGTCGCGGCGCCGGCGTTGCACTGCAGCTTGACGTAAGCGGTGATCGGCTTGGCCATCGGAGACTCCCTTGGACGCTAGACCGGCTGGACCTGGAGGAAATCCAGTTCGACCGGGGTCGCGCGACCGAAGATGCTGACCATCACCTTCACCTTGCCGCGCTCGTTGTGCACTTCGTCGACCACACCCGTGAAGGCGTTGAACGGACCATCGGTGATCCGCACGCTCTCGCCGACCTTGAACTGGACGGTCGGGATCGGGCTCTTCCCCGTGCTGGCCTCGGCCTGGCCGAGCATGCGCCGGACCTCGGAATCCTTCAGCGGGGACTCACTCACGAAATCGTTCACACCCGGGATGTTCTGGACGAGATGCTTCGCCTCGCTGCTGAACTCCATCTCGACCATCACATAGGACGGGTACGTCTTCCGCTTCGACGTCTTGCGGATGCCATCCTTGATGTCGGTCTCCTCGTGGGTCATCACGAGGATGCGACCGAACTTGTCCTCGATGCCCGCCACGTGCATGGCGCGCTCGAGGGTCGTCTTCACCTTGTTCTCATGACCCGAGTAGGTCTGGATCACGTACCACTTCTTGTCGCTCATTCCACTCTCTTCCCCGTGCCTGCGCGGTCACCCGCGAGGCCGTCCCGCGCCGTGCGGCGCGGTCCGGCTAGAAGACGAAGTCCCGGATCTGCAGCAGGATCTGGTCCACGACGCCGATGAAGGCCGCGACCAGGAGCGTCGTGATGATCACGACGATCGTGGAATCGCGGAGCTCGTCGCGCGTCGGCCAGCTCACCTTGCCGGCCTCCACACGCACGTCCTTCAGGAACTCACGGAACCGAGCCATCACGGCCATCGGGTCACTTCCTCGTTTCGTCGCCGCGCGGTCATCGCGCGGACGACTGGTACACGGGCATGGCAGGCGAGACAGGACTTGAACCTGCAACCCCCGGTTTTGGAGACCGGTGCTCTGCCAATTGAGCTACTCGCCTGCACGGTCCTGCGACCGACCCTTAACGCGTCTCCTTGTGCGCCGTGTGCTTGCGGCACTTGGCGCAGTACTTCTTGTACTCGACGCGGTCGGGGTGAAGTCGCTTGTTCTTGGTCTGGATGTAGTTGCGCTGCTTGCAGTCGTTGCAGGCGAGCGTGATCTGATCGCGCATCTCGGTCTCCCGGCCGCGCAGGGCGGCCGTTCGGGAACAGGGTTACTCGACGATCTCGGACACGACGCCGGCGCCGACGGTGCGACCGCCCTCGCGGATGGCGAAGCGCAGGTCCTTCTCCATGGCGATCGGCGTGATCAGCTCGATCTCCATGTCCACGTTGTCGCCCGGCATCACCATCTCCTTGCCCGCCGGCAGCGTCGCGACACCCGTCACGTCCGTCGTGCGGAAGTAGAACTGCGGACGGTAGCCGTTGAAGAACGGCGTGTGACGACCGCCCTCCTCCTTGCTCAGGATGTACACCGAGCCCGTGAACTTCTTGTGCGGCGTCACCGACTTCGGCGCGACCAGACACATGCCACGCTCGAGGTCCTCCTTCTCCACGCCGCGCAGCAGCAGACCGACGTTGTCACCGGCCATGCACTCGTCCATCTGCTTGCGGAACATCTCGACGCCGGTGATGACCGTGTCGCGCGTGTCGCGCAGACCCACGAGCTCCACCTTGTCGCCGACCTTGCCGCGACCACGCTCGACACGACCCGTGCCCACCGTGCCACGACCCGAGATGGAGAACACGTCCTCGATCGGCATCAGGAACGGCTTGTCGACCGGGCGCTCCGGCGTCGGGATGTAGCTGTCGACCTCCTTCATGAGGTCCAGGATGCACTGGTTCGCCGCGTCGTCGTTGCCCGCCGCGTCCATCACCTTCTTCGCCGAGCCGCGCACGATCGGGATCTTGTCGCCCGGGAACTCGTACTTCGACAGCAGGTCGCGCACTTCCATCTCGACCAGCTCCAGCAGCTCCGGATCGTCCACCATGTCGCACTTGTTCAGGAACACGACGATGTACGGCACGCCGACCTGACGGGCGAGCAGGATGTGCTCTCGCGTCTGCGGCATGGGGCCGTCCGCCGCCGACACCACCAGGATCGCGCCGTCCATCTGCGCGGCTCCCGTGATCATGTTCTTCACGTAATCCGCGTGTCCCGGGCAGTCGACGTGCGCGTAGTGACGGTTCTCCGTCTCGTACTCCACGTGCGCCGTCGCGATGGTGATGCCGCGCTCGCGCTCTTCCGGCGCGTTGTCGATCGAGTCGTACGCGCGCGCCTGGGCCATGCCCTTCTTGGCCAGCACCGTCGTGATCGCAGCCGTCAACGTGGTCTTGCCGTGATCGACGTGACCGATCGTACCGACGTTCACGTGCGGCTTGTTACGCTCGAACTTAGCCTTCGCCATCGCAGCGACTCCCTTTGTGTTCTGTTACCGGTGGATCGCCTCGCGTGTCCTCGCGAGGAGGACACGTGAGGCAGGTGGAGCCCACGACCGGAATCGAACCGGTGACCTTCTCCTTACCATGGAGATGCTCTACCGACTGAGCTACATGGGCGCACACGACCGCGAACATCC